>JANLTT010000100.1:0-19381 GCA_031363115.1 Gemmatimonas sp. | reverse complement strand
CCTTCGTGCCTTCGTGGTGAAGAAGGTTACGCCACCACTGCCAATGGTTCACCACTGCTTTGCGTCGGCTCCGGCAACAACGCGATCGCCAGCACTTCCTCAAGCGTCGAGACAAAGTGGAAGCGCAGCTGGGCGCGTGCCTCTTCCGGCACATCCTCGACATCCGCCTCGTTGTCCTTTGGCAGAATGACGTCGGTGATGCCGGCGCGCAGCGCGCCGAGCACCTTTTCCTTCACGCCACCGATCGGCAAGACGCGTCCGCGCAGCGTGATCTCGCCGGTCATCGCGAGATCCTTTCGCACCGGCCGTCCGCTCATCTCGCTGGCGAGTGCCGTCGAAATCGCCACGCCGGCAGAGGGACCATCCTTCGGAATCGCACCCGCGGGCACATGGATGTGCGTCTCCACCGAGCCGAGGCGTGAACGCGGAATCCCGAGCCTCTCGGCGTTCTTCGTCACGTAGGTGAAGGCGGCGCGCGCCGACTCCTTCATGACGTCGCCAAGCTGACCGGTGAGAATGAGCGAGACCGGTGCGCCACCTTCGGCAGAGGGCGCTGCAAGCGCACGCACGGAGGCCTCGACGAACATGATGTCGCCACCCATCGGCGTGTAGTACATCCCGGTGGCCGTACCCACTTCATGCGCGGCGATGGCCTTTTCCGGATGCACCTTCGGGCGCCCAAGGAGTTCGCGCACTTCCTCGACGGTGAGCACACCATCTACGGTCGGATCCACGCCCTCCTTGGTGGCAATGCGCCGCGCGACCTTGCGGGCCACCTTTCCGACCTCGCGCTCGAGCTGACGCACGCCGCTCTCGCGCGTGTACTTCGTGACGAGCGAGGCAATCGCCTCATCGTCGAAGCTGATCTTCTTGTCCCCGAGGCCGTTCTCCTCGAGCTGACGCGGAATCAGATACTTCTTGGCGATCTCCTGCTTCTCGCGCTCCGTGTAGCCCGCGAACTCCACCACTTCCATGCGGTCGAGCAGCGGCCCAGGGATGTTCTGGATGAAGTTTGCGGTCGCGATGAACAGCACTTCGGAGAGATCGAACGGAATGCCGAGGTAGTGATCGGTGAACGAATCGTTCTGTGCCGGATCGAGCACCTCGAGCAGGGCGGACGACGGATCGCCCTGGAAGGATGACCCGAGCTTGTCCACTTCGTCGAGGAGAAAGACGGGGTTCTTGGTACCGGCCTGCTTCATCCCTTGGATGATGCGTCCCGGCATCGCACCCACATACGTGCGACGGTGGCCGCGAATATCGGCTTCGTCGCGCGCGCCACCGAGGGCCACGCGCACGTACTCGCGGCCGAGTGAGCGGGCAATGGACTTCGCAATCGACGTCTTACCCACGCCCGGCGGACCGGAGAACAGAAGAATGGGACCCTTCGCCATGGCGCGGGCCTTGGCTTCGCGCGTGTCGGTGATCGGACGATCGTCATCGCCGTTCTTCTTTGGTGCCGCCGTTGCGGTGGCATCCTCGCGCGGCTCCTTCAGCTTGGCCGAGGGGAACTCACCGGTGCGAGTGATCTCTTCCGCAAGCTGCTGCGCGCGGAGCTGGCGCACGGCGAGGAACTCGAGGACGCGGTCCTTCACGTCCTGGAGGCCGTAGTGATCCTCCTCAAGCACGGTGTGCGCGTGGTTGAGATCGAGTTGGTCGTCCGAGCGCGCGTTCCACGGCAACTCGGCGATCCACTCGAGATAGGTCCGAATGACCTGCGCTTCCATGGACTCGCGCCCCGCGCGCTCCAAGCGGCCGAGCTCGCGCTCCACTTCGGTGCGCGCCTGCTTGGTGAGGGTGAGTTTGTTGAGCTTCTCGCGCAGCTCCTCAATCTCCTTCGTCTGGTCGTCGTCGCCGAGCTCCTTCTGGATGGCCTTCATCTGCTCGCGGAGGAACATCTCGCGCTGGCGCTCGCCGAGTTCTTCCTGCACCTGCGACTTGATCTCGTCCTGCGCTTCGAGCAGGGAGATCTGGCGCTGCACCATCACCAGCACCTTGCGCAGGCGATCTTCGACCGAGAGCGTCTCGAGGAGCCCCTGCTTCTCGGCAACGGAGAGCTCGATGTAGCCGGCGACAAGATCGGCGAACTTGCCGGGCTCGGTGACGGCGTCGAGCACCTGGTGCACGACTTCCTCGGGGAGGCCGCGACGCTCGCCGAGTTCGGCGGCGCGTTCGCGAATCTCTTTATGCAGCGCTTCGAAGGCGGCGTCCTTTTCGTCGAGCGGGGCCATTTCCTCGGTTTGCGACACGACCGCCGAGAGGAAGCCCTCGGTCATTGTGTATTGCAGGGAGGTGGCGCGCTGCTCGCCGTGGAGGAGGAGCTGTACGCCGCCTAGTCCGCGCTGCACCTGTCCAATGCGCGCGATGACGCCCATGGAGTAGAGAATCTCCGGGGCGGGCTCCTCGGTGTTGTCGCGCTGGGCGACGGCAAAGACGAGGCGATCGCCCTTGAGGGCGGACTCGATCGCCCGCAGGGTGCCTGGGCGCCCGGCGGCAATGGGGGCGGTAAGCCCCGGGAAAATGACCGTCCCACGCAGGGGAAGGACGGGAAGGGTCTGACGATTGCTCATTCGCAGTCACCTGTGCGGCGAGAGGATGCCAGTGGATGCTCCACGGGCTATGGGCCGATATCTCGCAAGGAGCGTTCCGCCCTGACTTACGACATGTTGGCGGGGAATGCAACTTTCACCCGCCTTCCTGACGTAGTGCCTGCCATGGCGACCCAGCCGCTGTCCAGCGTTTGGTACCCCGGTGATCTTCATGGTATCATCCCCCCGTCCCCACCCCCGTTCATCTTGAGCGATTCCCGACTCAGTCAATCCGATGCGGAACTGCAATCGCACGTCGTGCGGGTGCTGGCACCGCAGTACGAGGTCGAGCGGGAAATCGGCCGCGGCGGGATGGGCATCGTCTATAAGGGACGCGATGCGCGCCTGAAGCGTCCGGTCGCCATCAAGCTCCTGCCGCCGGAGCTCGCCTTTCGGTCCGACATCCGCACGCGCTTCCTGCGCGAAGCCGAGATGGCGGCCCAGTTGAGCCATCCGCATATCGTGCCGATCTATGCGGTCGATGAACGCGAAGGGCTCGTCTATTTCGTGATGGCGCTCGTTGAAGGGGAGAACCTCGGGACGCGCATCCAGCGGGAAGGGCCGATCAAGCCCGACGAGGCGCGTCGCATCCTCCGCGAAGTCGGCGACGCACTCGCCTACGCGCATTCGCAGAACACGGTCCATCGCGACATCAAGCCGGACAACATCCTGATTGATGGCGCGACCGGCCGAACAATGGTGACCGACTTCGGCATCGCCCGCGCGGTGAGCGAGGGGGCGGAGTCCAAGCTCACCGCCACCGGCATCGCGATTGGGACGCCGGCCTACATGAGCCCCGAGCAGTCGGCGGGGGATCGTGACATTGACGGGCGCACCGATCTCTACGCGCTCGGCATCGTGGCGTACCAGATGCTCTGCGGTGACCTGCCGTTCAATGCCACGAGTACGCCGGCGCTGTTGGTGAAGCATCTGAGCGAGCGGCCCATTCCGATTGAGCAACGGGCGAATGTGCCGCCCGAATTGGCGCGTGCCGTCATGCTCTGCCTCGAGAAGAACCCCGACGACCGCTTCCCCGACGCGCGCAGCTTCGTGCAGGCGCTCGACACGGGCGTGGTGCCGAACCTCCCGCAGCGCGCGGGCAATGCGTATCCGCAGGCGCAACAGCAGTGGAGCCCGCCCACCGACTTTGACACCGACGCGCCGACGTCGGAAGAGCTCGTGCGCTGGAACTCGCGGGACGTCGTCGCCTTCCGCAAGGTGATCGCGCCGTTCCTGTTCGTGACCGCTGCGATGTTCACGGTCTCGGTCATTGGCGGGCCCAACCTGCTCTTTGTGTCGGCGTTCTGGGGCATCAACGTCGCGTACAAGTACGCGAGCCTCTGGAGCGATGGCTACGATTGGCGCGATGTCTTCAAGCAGCCGCGCGACAAGATGATGGTGGATGTCGCGGCCGACACGATTGACGGCGCCAAGGCGATCTTTGACCGCGAGAAGCGCACGGAGATGCGAGAGAAGGCGCGTCGTCGTCGACTCTCGGGGGGCGGCAACTCGCCGGAGAGCGGCATGCGTGCCCTCGCCGCCGGCGACGCGGCCGCGCTCGGCTCGGGCCCCCACGCGGGCGTCGCGCGTCAGGCACTGCTGGACCGCGAGGAAGTGCTGCGTCTCGTGGAGTCGCTCTCTCCCTCCGATCGCCAGCGCATCCCCGATGTTGTGCCGACGGCGCGTCAGCTCGCCGACGGAATCATGGGAATCGCGACTGCCCTCACGACGCTTGATCGTGACTCGGGCAGCGTCTCCGTCGTGGCGATGGACAAGGAGATCTCGGTGCTCGAGTCGCAGGCGAATCCGCTCGACAGCGCGGCGAGCGAGGCGCGCGTGCGCCGCCTCGCGTTGCTCAAGCGGTCGCGTCGCGGCGCCGCCGAGCTCGAGACGCGCCGTACCGACCTCGGGGCCAAACTCGAGAGCTGCGCGCTCGCACTGCAGAACCTCAAGTTCGACGTGCTGCGCCTCAAGACGGGGAATCAGAGTTGGCAGCATGTGACCACCGTTGCTGAGGCCGCGGCGGCGCTCGCCCGCGATGTGGATGCGGCCGTGTACGCCGGCGATGCGCTGGCCCGTTTGGATCGGCCCCGCCGCTCGTGACCGACGAGGCGCTGCTTCAGCGCACGGTTGCCGCAGTCGACGGCCATTACGAGATCGAAGCGGAAATCGGACGCGGCGGCATGGCCGTCGTGTATCGTGCGCGCGACACGCGGTTGCGGCGCAAGGTCGCGCTCAAGGTGCTCCCGCCCGATCTCGCCTTTCGCGATGAAGTGAAGCGGCGCTTTCTCCGCGAGGCGGAGATGGCGGCGCGGCTCTCGCATCCGCACATCGTCCCCATCTATGCGGTGGACGAGGGCAATGGGATTGTCTGGATTGCCATGGGCTTGGTGGAGGGCGAGTCGCTGGCGCAGCGCCTGCACGAGGCCCCGCGCCCGCCACTTGATGTCGTGCGTCGCATCCTGCGCGAGACCTGCGATGCGCTGGAGTACGCGCATCGCGAGGGCGTTGTGCATCGTGACATCAAGCCCGACAACATCCTGATTGAACGCGCAACGGGTCGCGTGCTCGTGACCGACTTCGGCATCGCGCGCGCGGCGGAAGGCGATGAACGCCTCACCGCCACGGGCATCGCCGTCGGGACGCCGGCGTACATGAGTCCCGAGCAGGCGATGGGCGAACGCGAGGTGGATGGACGCGCCGACATCTACGCATTGGGCATCGTCGGCTACCAGATGCTCGCCGGCGAACTCCCCTTTCAGGCAACCAACACGCCGGCGATGCTCATGAAGCATCTCAGCGAACGTCCGCGTCCGCTCGCGCAGCTGCGCGAGGACCTGCCGGCGAATCTGATGCACGCGGTGGAACGCGCCCTCGCCAAGGGCCGCGACGAACGCTGGGCCGATGCCTCGCGCTTCAAGGCCGCCCTCGCCGACGATGCCGAGGTGCCGAGCGCGTTGCCGCGCAGAAGTCGCGCCTCGGGTGTGTTGCCGGTGGTACCACCTGTCCCTCCTGCGCCACCAACGCTCGATGAACGCCTCGAGGCGCTGCAGCAACGCACGCCGATTCCGGCGCCCGCCTTCCCGCCACTCCCGCGCGATTGGATGTTCGATCCCAACACGCGCGAGGACGGCAAGGAAGCGCTGCGCGCTTGGCGGGAGGAGACGCGGCGCTGGCGCGATCAGGTGAAGGGGCAGCCGCGGGCCATGCGTGAGGAGCTGCGTTCGGCCGCGCAGGAACTCAACGTCATGCAGCTCACGCAGCGCTCCCCCGAGATGCGGATCCTCGCGGTGCGTCGCCGCATGGGAATGGGCCTCGCCACCGTCGCGATGCTCGGTGCCATCAACGCGATGACGAGCCCCGGCTTTTGGTGGGTCTTCTTTCCGATGATTGGGATTGGCTATGGCATCGCCCGTCGCCTGAGCGAGTTATGGGCCGATGGCATTCCGCTGCGCGACGTGCTCCGGACCCCGGAGAGGACCGCCGTGCGCGGTGATCAACAGCCGCTCCGTCGCCTGGAGGCGCGGTTGCCGGCCCCGGCGGCCAACTCGATCGCCGAGGCGGTGATGGATGCCGTGCCGCGCGATGTACTCGAGAGTCCGCATGGCGTCGCGGTGCGCGAGGCGTACGAGGCGCGTGCACAGATTCGCTCGATGCTGGTGCGACTCCCCGAAGGCGATCGCTCGATGCTGCCGGAAATTCAGCCGACGGTGGAAGCGTTGGTGGATCGCGTCCGCACCTTGGCAATCGCCCTGCACGCGCTCGACGTGGATGCCTCGCCCGATGCAATCGTGAAGCTCGAGACGCGCATTGCGACGGCGGAGGCGATGCCCGAGGATGCGCCGGAGCGTGGGCGACGCCTCGAGTTGTTGATGCGGCAGCGCGAGACCTTGTTGGATCTCGCGGAACGACGCTTGTCGCTCTCCGAACAGCTCGAACAGGCCGTCCTGTTGCTCGGCTCGATGAAGCTCGACCTCATGAAGCTGCGGAGCTCAGGTGTCTCGGCGCGGTTGGCGGACGACGCGCTGCTGACGTCGGAGATGCGCGCGCTCTCGCGGGATGTGGAGCGGGTGGCCGAGGCGGTAGACGAGTCGCGGAAGGACTAGGGCGCGATGCGGCCCATGAGCTGGTCGAGTGCGCGCTGCAGGTGCTCGGGCTGGTCCTCGGGGACGAAATGCGCGGCGCCGCGGAATACCTCGAGCGTGGCACCCGGGATTGCGGCGGCGAGTCGTTCGCCGAGCCCGATCGAGTAAAACGGATCATCCTCGCCCCAGATCACCGCGGTGGGGGCGCGGATCTCGCCGAGTCGCCGGGACCATGAGGCGGTGTCGCACTGACCGAGGGCACTGAGATGCGAGGCGAGGGCGTCGCGGCCGCCAGGGGTGGTGAAATGGCGCAGGCAGGTGTCGAGGGTGAGTCGGCTGCGGTCCGGATCTTCAAAGCCACGGCGTACCGAGCCGTGCACGAGCCCGGCGAGGACGCTGGGGGGCATGAAACGCGCGAGGGGGCCAAGGGCGCGGGCAAGCCGAGCCATGCCGCGCGGTGCCACGCCAAAGCCCGCGCTGCTCACGAGGGCGAGGGCAGAGACCCGATCCGGCCACTGAATGGCAAAGGCCTGCGCGACGCCACCGCCGACGCCGTGGCCGACAATCACCGCGCGCTGGATGCCGAGGTTGTCGAGGAGGGCAAGGAGGGCCGCCGCGTGTGCGCCGCACGAATTGCGGGCGGGGGTGGGCGGGTCGCTCCGCCCGTAGCCCGGGAGGTCCACGATGACGAGGCGATGGCCCGCCGTGAAGTCACGGGCCACGGCGTGCCAGAGCCTCGAGGAGGTCGGAAAGCCGTGCAGAAGGATCACCGGATCTCCGGCGCCCCGTGTCCCCGCGGCGTAGTAGTACAGCCGCATTCCTCCGACATCCACGAACTCACCGCGCATCAGGTCAATCTGGTGCTTTCGTGGAAAAATGGTATCCTTAAGAGTCGAATTCTGTCGATGTGGAGCCGATTTGGTTTCATCGTGTTGTCCCACAACAGGTTAGCCACGGTTTTCGCTTGACCCTACCTATCGTAACGCCCACCTCGATCTTTGCGCCGCCGCCGCCGCCGCAGGCGGAGCTCCATTTCCCGTTGAATTGGCTTCTGGATCATGCGTCACCACCGATTCAGTATCGCGCCATCAACGAGGTGTCGAAGCTCGAAGTCAGGAACAGCCCAAACCTCACTCTCCTCCCATTCGCCTCCGCGTCGGCGCTGAAGCTCGCCATTCAGGCCGATGTCCATGGGATTTGGAACGGGTCCATGTTGTCGCTCCCGTCCGCGCGTGCCGAGCATTTCGAGGGAATCGGCACCATTCCGGCCTTCCGCCGACTCCTTGAGTACGGGTGGGACAAGGACTCCTCGCCACTCGTGCACACCAAGCGCGCGCTCTTTCGCTTGCTGGCCGAGGACGATGATCCGGCGCAGCTCTACGAGCTCCGCCCGACGAAGGCGAAGGTCGAGGTGGAGTTTGTGCTCACGCAGCGCCAGTTGCTCCGTGAAGCGGCTGGTGCCGCCCTCGCGAAGGCGGGCTTCGAAGGCGATCCGCGACTCCGCGGACTCGCGCGCCGCACGATCGAGCGCATCCAGGAGTTCCTGCACTCACCGCTCGCGGAGAAGCCGTGGATTCGCGTCGGGAATCGGCAGGTGCTCCATCCCGAGGCCTTCCCGCCGTCGATTTACGCGCTGGACCTGATTGCCCACATGCCGCTGTTTCAGAGCGAGCATCACGAGGCAATGGAACTGCTCTTCGCGTATCTCTCGCGTCCACTACCGCGCCAGGAAGCGGTGCAGCAGATCGGCACGCAGCTCCTTCCCGTGCCGAACGTCGTGCTCGGCGACCATCTCCCGCACCGCAACGCGGTCGAGGACGATGTCCCGAAGGCGCTGTCCTGGCTTGAACTCATGGCGCGCCTCGGCTTCCTGCGTCGCAACGAGACGTGGAACAAGATGTACGAGCGCTTCATGGACGACTGCGGGCGCAATGGCGTCTGGCATCCGCACAAGGGATCCTCGATGCCGAAGAGCTCCGATCCGTACGTCTGGCCGAGCTTCCCGCTCGAAGTCCCGAAGGAAGGCGATGAGCGCTGGGCTGACGTGACCTTCCGGATTGGCCTCATTGCGCGGCTTTCCGGGCGTCCCATCAAGCTGATTTGAACGGGCGGATTCCCGCGTCTGAGTGGTTCCCTGCCGGTGTCGCGGGAATCACCACTCGGCGCGTGACCGTGAAGTCGGGGCTGACGCTTCGCGTGCTCGAGGCCGGCCCCGCCGACGGTCCTCCCATTGTGCTCGTGCATGGGTGGGCGGTCACCGCCTTTCTCTGGCGCCACAACATCCTCCCGCTCGCGGCGGCAGGGCATCGTGTGGTGGCGATCGATCTCCCGGGGCACGGACTTTCCGATGCCCCTGATACGCCGGGGAGCTACACCACCGCACGCTTTGCCGCGGTGGTACTCGAGCTCCTCGATGCGCTGGACATTGAGCGCGCGACCATTGCTGGGCAATCCATGGGCGGCAAGGTCGTCACACGCGTGGCGCTCGACGCGCCGGAGCGGGTGCGCGCCCTCTCGCTCTATGGCTCGGTCGGATTCGGTCTGATTCCCCCGTGGCATGCCCTGTCGCCGGCGCTTCCGCTTCCCCCGGGGCAGTTGATCGCCCTGATGGTGCCGCGCTCGTTGGTCGCCTTCGTGCAGCATCGGGTCTACGGCAAACTCGGCTTCTTCACCGAGCGCGATGTGGACGAGTATTGGGCGCCGACGCAGTTCCCCGCGGTCGTGCGCGCGCAGTTGCAGATGCTCAAGGAGTTCTCCTGGGGCCTCTGGGACGAACCGACACTGCAGGCACTCACGATGCCGACGCATGTGGTGTTCGGCACGCGTGACCGCACGGTGCGTCCGATGCATGCGGAGCGACTGGCGCGGGTGCTCCCCACCGGCGAGCTGACGTGGATCAAGGACGGGGGACATGTCGTGATGGAGGAGGTCCCCGAGCGGATCAATGCGATGTTGCTGGCGCACGCTCGCGACTAGGTTTCGGGGACATGACAACGACGAAGAAAAAGAGCGGCGCGAAGGCCGCTGCCCCGAAGCGTGCCAAGTCCGCTGAAACAAAGCCTTCCAAGAACGCGAAGCAGTCCAAGTCCGCCGCTCCTTCCGTCGCAGAGCTCGACGCGGAACTCGAAGCGGAGCTCGACCTCCCGGCGCCGACGCTCGCCGAAGCCGAAGCCGCCACGATTGACATCACCTTCCGTGATCTCGGACTCAGCGAGGCGATGCTCGCCTCGTTGCTCAACTCCGGCTACTCGCGCCCGACGCCGATTCAGGCGCAGGCCGTGCCGCTCGCCCTCAAGGGGCGCGACCTCATGGGGCTCGCACAGACCGGCACCGGCAAGACCGCCGCCTTCACCATTCCAATCATCGAGCGATTGATTGGCGGCCCGAAGCGCACGCGGGCGTTGATCCTGACGCCGACGCGCGAGCTCTGTCAGCAGGTCGAGGCCGCGGTGCGCAAGTACGGACACGAAACGGGACTCGAAGTCGTCTCGGTGTACGGCGGCGTCGGCTACGACACGCAGGTCACCGCGCTGCGCAACGGCGTGGACATCATCGTCGCGACCCCTGGGCGATTGATTGACCACGTCGAGAAGCAGAACGTGGTGTTCGACGATCTCGAAGTGCTCGTGCTCGACGAAGCCGACCGTATGCTCGACATGGGCTTCGCGCCGCAGATCAACAAGATCGTCGCCGCGATTCATCCGTATCGGCAGACGTTGCTCTTCTCGGCCACCATGCCGCCGGAAGTCGAAGCGCTCGCCCGCAAGTATCTGCGCAAGCCGGTCGTGGTGCAGGTCGGGCGTCGTTCACAGGCCGCCGCGACGGTGCGCCACTTTGTGTATCCCGTGCCGGGGCACCGGAAGACGGCGCTGCTCACGCATCTTCTTGGCGAGATGGGGACCGAGGATTCGATCCTCGTCTTCACGCGCACGAAGCATGGCGCGGATCGCGTGGTGAAGCATCTCGAGGAGAAGGGCGTTCCCGCCGACGCGATGCATGCTGACAAGTCGCAGGGGCAGCGCGAAATGGCGCTCGCGAAGTTCAAGGACGGCCGCACGCGCGTGCTTGTCGCGACCGACATCGCGCAGCGCGGGCTCGACATCTCCGGCATCTCGCACGTGATCAATTACGACGTGCCGACGCAGGCCGAGGACTATGTGCACCGCATTGGACGCACGGGGCGTGCGGCGAAGGAAGGGGACGCGTTCACCTTCATGAGCACCGATGAGATCGGGATGGTGCGCACGATTGAGCGCGTCATCGGTCAGGAGATTCCGCGTATTTCTGTGGCGGGGTTTGATTTCGGCACTTGAGGGGCGGATGAAGGATGGAGGATGAAGGGTTTACATCCTTCCACCTTCATCAGTAGCTCGACCGTACGCGGCCGAGTCTGGCCACAGTAACCGTCTCGGCGCGCGCTCCAATGCTGACCACAATCGTTGAATTCGCGAGCCCCCAGCCAAGTCCGGTGGGGGCGTAGGTCATGGTGTCGCGCGAGGCGCGCAGCGTGACGCGGTGCATGGCGCGGAGGTCGCGGCGAAGCAGGGTGTCGCTGCCGGATTCGACGCGGAGGGATGCCGACGCAGGGTCCACGATCACCCGCGCGCGTTCGCCGCGCCGAATGGCGGCCGCGCGTGTGAGCATCAGCGCCCCCGACACCTCGTGCGCCGCCTGCCGCAGGCGGAGCCCATCGATGACATACCGGGCCTTGGGGAAGGCGATGCCCGCGATGAGGCCAATCAGCGTGCAGAACATCATGAGCTCGACGAGGGTTGTGCCGCGGCGCATGGGAGGCTCGGAGTGGGGAGGGACCGCAGGGATCGCAGGGACCGCAGGGACCACGGGGCACGCCGAGGATGGCTAGATTCGCCCGAGGCGCCGTGACCGTTTTCGCGCCCCTTTCGCCCTTTTCGCTTGGGAGCTCCTCCGATGGCCCGTCTCCGCGCCGCCCGCCTGCTCCTCCTTGCCTTCGCCTGCGCCGCGGGGGCCGGCTGCTATCAGGACCCCGAGCAGGCCATCGCCCAGGAACAACTGCTCACCGACCTCGGCGACGCGCTCAACCAGCTGGCGTTGCAGACGGCCGAACTCACGGCGCAGGTGGACTCCCTGCGCGGGGTCATCGCGAAGCAGGACACGGCGATCTATCGGATGGCCAATGTCACAGGGGTGCCGTACGTGAGATGAAGGGTGGAGGATGGAGGATGAAAATACGGGTTGTCGCCAGCCCTTTCGCGCCCCACCTTTCATCCTTCATCATTCCTCCTCCATCCGCCGTTCAGATGCGCCTTACCGTCGAATTCTGCACCGTCTGAAACTACGAACCCAGGGCCGTCAGTTTGGCGGCCGCGCTGCGGGATCGCTGGCCGGACGCTGAGGTGGGGTTGACCCCGTCCGGCGGCGGTGTGTTCGAAGTCTCCGTGGATGACACGGTCGTTTTTTCCAAGAAATCCCTCGGGCGACATGCACAGCCGGGCGAAGTGCTCCGACTGATTGCGGCCCACCTCGGCTGATTCTTTCTCCCACCGCTAGTTCACTTGCGCATCGCGATTTCCACGGGCGGCGGCGACGCCCCCGGCCTCAATGCGGTCATTCGTGCCGCCACCCTCTCCGCCATTGGGCGCGGATGGACCGTCCTCGGCATCAAGCGCGGATACTTCGGGCTCCTCGGAGAGGATGAAGTCATTCCGCTCACGGCGGATACGGTGCGTGGCATCGGGCACCTCGGCGGCACGATCCTCCGCACTACGAACCGCGGCAATCCCTTCGCCTTCCCGGTGCAGGATTCCAAGGGCTCGTGGACCGAGATCGATCGCTCCGATGAGTTAATCGAGAACGCGCGCAATCTCGGCATTCAGGCGATGATCTCGATTGGCGGCGACGGGTCGCTGGCCATTGCGCAGAAGCTGGTGGACAAAGGGATGCGCATCGTCGGCGTGCCGAAGACGATCGACAACGACGTGTCGGGCACGGTCTCGACCTTCGGCTTCGACACGGCGGTGCAGACGGCCATCGAGGCAATCGACAAGCTGCACACGACCGCCGAGAGCCATGATCGCGTGATGGTACTTGAGGTGATGGGGCGCGACGCGGGGTTCATCGCGTTGCACTCCGGCGTGTCGGGCTCTGCGGATGTGATTTTGATTCCCGAGATCAAGTGGAAGCTGGAGCACATCTGCGAGCAGGTGATGGAGCGTGATCGCAACGGGCGCAAGTTTGCGATCATCGTGGTGGCTGAGGGCGCAACCGATGAAGACGGCTCGGTGTCGCTGCTTGGCGAGTCGTTGCCGGGGCAGGATCGTCGCGTGGGCGGCATTGCGCAGCGACTGGCGAAGGCGATTCAGGACACCACGGGAAAGGAGTGCCGCTCGATGGTGCTCGGTCACCTGCAGCGTGGTGGTATGCCGACAGGGTATGACCGTTTGCTCTCGACGCGCTTTGGCGGTGCGGCGGCGCAGGCGGTGGCCGACGGGAAGTGGGGGGAGATGGTGGCGTTGCAGACGCCGCACATCGTGACCGTGCCGATCCGCGAAGTGCTGAAGGCCCCGAAGCGCGTGGATCCGACGCACGATGTGGTGCAGACGGCCCGCCGGATGGGCATCAGCTTCGGCGATCGGTAATGCCGCTCGCGCACCGAACTGATGCGTTGCGAGCGGGTACCATGAGGCCACTCCGGAGTTTCTGCCAATGACCTCACTATTGCGACTCGTTCCGTTCTCATTGCTCTGCGTGACGCCACTGGCATCACTGGCGGCGCAGGGCCAGGCGCGTGCGCAGGAGCGTGCCCCTGCGCGTGCGGCGGCCACGGAGGTACCTCGCGAGATGTTGCCTCCAGCGGGCAAGTGTCGCATCTGGATGGACGGCATTGCTCCTGCCCAGCAGCCGGCGCCCACCGATTGCCAGACGGCGCTCCGTCAGCGTCCGGCCAACGGCACGGTGGTGTTCGGCCCCGCGGCAAAGGAAGCTCCGGTACGCGGATTCACCGCCCCGCGCCCCGCAAACACACCGACCCGCTCCGACAGCTCGACCCGCTCCGACACCTCGACGCGCCGTCGTCGCCCGGAGCCACGGTTCTAGACAACTCCAGCGCCCTACGCCCGGTCCGCGACCAGTACCTGCCGCCGGACCGTGAGGCCTTTGTGCGCGCCGGTGGCGCACGCGGACGCATCATCATCATCGCGCCGACGCGCGCGGCCTGCGAAACAATCGAACTCGCCTTCGGCCTCGACATCGAGACCGTACTTTGGAAGTCGCGTGGCGCCGAGATGAGCGCGCTCGCCGAGAAGCTCGCGGAGTCCACCGTCGAGCCGCGCCAGGGCTTCGGCATCGTCGCGGGCACAGGCACCGGCAAGACGCTCAGCGTGAAGCCCATCGCCAAGCTCCTGCTTGGCACCGATGAACTGCGCGTGGGCGTCGTGAATCGCGAACGCGAAGCGACGCCGGAGACGCCGAGCTGGAATGTGGTGATTGTCACCACCGGCATCGCGCGTCGCTGGTTCCAGGATGGCGACATTCGCCCGCATGACACGCTCGTCGTGGACGAGATCCATCAGACGAGTGCCGAGCTTGAGCTCTGCCTCTCGCTCGGCAAGCGCACGGGGTGCCGCTTTATCTGGCTCTCGGCGACGGTGGATCCGTCGTTCTATTCCAAGTATCTAAACGCCGCCGCGGTGGTGGAATCGAGTGCCTTTGATCCCGCGAAGGCGGCGAAGGTCGAGGTCGAGCGCAAGAAGCCGGTGAGCTTCTTTGACGACAAGTTCATTCAGAAGGCGATTCGTGCGAAGAGTGGGATCGGCGTGTTCCTGCCGACGCGTGCGGGCGTGGAGGAAATCGCAACCGATGTCGGCGCGCGCTATCCGCGGATGCAGGTGGCGTTTTATCACGGTGGCGAACCGATTCGCGTGATTCGCCCATTCCTTGAGGGCGAGGTCGAGAAGCCCTTCCTGCTGGCGATGACGGCCGCAGGGCAGAGCGCACTCAACGTGACGGGGCTCGACACGGTGGTGATTGACGACACGCGCTTTGCAAACGTCGTGGAAGGCGGGCGCAATGTGCTCACGCGCCTGCACCTCGGCGCGAACGAGATTCTGCAGATGGCGGGGCGCGTGCATGGGCGTGTGGCCGGTGGACGCGTTTTTATTCTCTCAGACCGCGACATTCGCTTCGAGTCGCTGAGGCCGACCGCGCCGGAGTTTCAGCTCGCCGGTGACTCCGAACGTGTGGCCCTCACCTGCGCCGCGCTCGGCGTGCGCGCCGATGAGCTCGACCTCCCGGTGCCGCTCGACAAGCAGTCGTATCGCAACGCGCTCGCCTTTCTGGAGTCGCGCGGCATCATCGATAATGGCCGTCTGACGAAGTACGGGCGCGCCGTTGAGGCGATGCCGGTTGATCGTGCCTGGGCCGAGTTGCTGGTGCACTGCGACGACACGCTGCTGCCGGTGGTCGCGGTGATGGCGAGCGTGGATTCGCTGCATCGCATGACGCGTGAGGATCGCGAGCTCTCCGGGTTGATTGTCGCCGGGAGCGATCATCTCACGACGTACAACGTGTACGCCGAGGCGTTCACGAAGTGCGGGTTCATTGGCGAGGTGTACGGGCTGCCGCGTCAGATGTTCGACGAAAGCGTCGAGCGATGGGCCGAGGGTCGCGGTGTGTTGGTGAAGTCGCTGGAGGACTCGGCGTTGGCGATGGCGAGCATTTATCGCTCGGTTGGGCTGCCGCTGCCGACGACCATGCCGCGCACGACGGGCCCGGTGGAGAAGCAGTGGATCGAGTTGCTGGCGAAGATCATGCCCTTCTCGTTGGTGATTGACGAGAAGACCGCCGAAGGAGATGAGGCGCGCGTCTCGAAGACGAGTGTCTGCGGGAGCTGGGGCCCGGTCGCGGGGACATTGCGCTTCTTTGCCGATAAGTTCGGTGTGGCGCGTGCGGCGATTGAAGGGACGCAGCTTCCTCGCGATCTCGTGCGCGCATTGGCGAATGGGCATGAGCCGCGGCTTGTGTACGATCCGTCGCAGCGCGAGCGTCCCTTTGCGATTGAACGCAAGCTCACCTACTTCGGCTTTGAGCTGGAGCGGGAGCGCGAAGCGGTTTCTGATTTCCCTCCCGGCATGGAAGGGGAGGCGCGTCAGGTGCTCGCGGAGGCGATGGCGCGCGGTGAGGCGCGTCATCCGGCGGTGCCGCGCAACCGGCCGTATATCGACGAAGTGCGTGAGGTGTGGCGTCGCAGTGGTGGGCGCACCGCGCGCGTGTCTCAGGTGGAGCTGACGGCCTGGTACGCGAAGCAGCTGGCGTCGGTGACGGGGCTCGCGCAGTTCCGCGCGATGCCGCTGGAGTTCGACGCCGAGGAGTGGGTGCCACGGAGTGTGCGCGCGAAATATTTGGCGCTGCCGTCCTCGGTGAGCATTCGCGAGCGCTCGGTGCCGGTGCATTACGAGGTGGAGGAGACGCCCGAGGGTCCGCGTGGCGTGATGCGGTTGCACATGCCGGAGAAGCTGGCGCGGACGTTGGTGCGCGAGGAACTGCCGTCGGTCGATCGGCCGCTGCGGTTTGCGATTGCGCGTGGTGCGCGCGGGACGATCAAGTCGGACACGCTTGAGGACGCGCTCGAGGAGTTGTCGCGTCCTTGGATGCGAGAGGAGACGAGTGGTCGCCGCGGGCGCGAGAATCGGCGCGACGATCGCGGCCGGGGCGATGGCCGTAACGATAGCCGTCCCGGGAGCCGTGATAGCCGCGGTCCGATCCCCAAGGGCTTCAAGGGGAAGCGCAAGAAGCGCTAGGACTGCGAGTAGTACTTTTGGACCTAGAGTTAGGACCAGCACCCAGCAATGGGTTCTGGTCCTACTCTTTTATTACGTCTAAGTAGCTGTGAATTAACGACTTATAATTGTTTACACGTGACCCATTGCGTTTAGGACTCGCCAGTCCTATTATTCGCTCCGTGACCACCAAGCGCCTACATATCCTCGATGCTGCGGCCGAACTCATCGCCGACAAAGGCTTCGTGCAGACGTCAGTCGATGACGTCATCGCTCGCGCTGGTCTGAGCGGCAAGAGCCATTTCTACCACTACTTCAAGTCCAAGGATGCCTTGGGCCATGAAGTGCTGGCTAGGCAGTTCGACGTGCTCGCCGAACGCGGCCTCGCGATTCTGCGTGAACCGACCCTCGACCCGATCGAGCGGCTTCACGTCTTCATCGATTCGGTCGTGACGCTGCAGGCCGAGCGAGGCGGACGGTCGGGATCGCCCTTCGGGGCGCTGGCCACCGAGATGGCCTCGATGGACGAAGGCTTCCGGGTGCGCATTGCCCGTGTATTCCGCTCGTGGACGGATGAGATCGCAGGATTGCTCGACCAGGTGAAGGACCGGCTGGAGGAGGACGCGGACCCGCAGCGGTTGGCGCGCTTCATCGTCGCGACGCTCGAAGGAGCCACGACGATGGCGCGGATGAAGCGGGATGTAAGCCTGATGCACGGGGTGGCAATCGATCTGAAGCGGTTCATTGCCGGCCATGTGCGTCGTGGCGTGTCGACTTAACCAGACAATCGCAGTCCTACGGGAGAAGCATCATGGCGTCGATGGCAGCGGGAATCGGACTTTTCGGAATGGATGATCGGTCAACGGAGCGCGACCGCGCGGAACGTCGCGCGCGCTTTGACGCCGAGGCGATGGCGCAGCTCGACGCGCTCTATTCGTTCGCACTCAAATTGACCCGCGGCCGCGATGACGCCGAGGACCTCGTGTCCGATACGCTCCTCCGCGCCTTCCAGCGTTGGGAGCAGTACCGCCTCGGCACCAACATCCGCGCCTGGCTGTTCACGATCCTCTATCACGCCTTCGTCAGCCGGAAGCGCCGCATTGATGCGCGCGAAGTCCAGCCGCTCGAGGATGAAGAGGGCCGCGAGATCTTCGAGCCGGTGGGCGAGGCCGATCCGGAAGGCACCTTCTACGACTCGTTCGTGGACCAGGAAATCGTCAACGCGATCCAGTCCCTCCCGGATGAGTACCGTGCCGCCGTCGTGATGAGCGACCTGCACGGCCTGCGGTACGGGGAGATCGCCCAGGTGCTCGGCGTTCCTGAGGGCACGATCAAGTCGCGTCTGTTCCGCGGCCGTCGTCTCCTGCAGGCGCAGCTCCGCGGCTACGCCGAGGAGATGGGGTACATCAAGCCCGTTTCCGCGACCGCTGCGCTTTAGCTCGATTCCCGCACGTCGTCATGTCGCACCAGCGGCGCGTGCGGGAACGGGTCGTATCGTAGAACACCCGGGGACAGCGCCGATCGGCGCATCCCCTGAGGCGCGAGAGTTCACCGCGCACGAGTGAGTCCACCGCCGATTCCACGACGGGGATCACCAAGCCGCCAAAGGCGTCGCCCACCGAGACAAAACTGCGCGCGTAGCTGCCATCGGCGAGGAGCTCGACGCGCCGCGTGCCGACTGCACGACCAAGCACGCGATTGATTTCGTCGAGTGCGGATGAGCGTGCGAGTTCGCTGGCGACTTCCTTTGCGACTTCCTTTGCGACTCCCTTGGCGAGCTCGCGCGATGGTCCCGCCTGATCGGCGCGTCCGCGCTCGGCCAAGGCGCGCAGGGCCGCACGAACCCGTCGGGTTTCCACGAGGGCTGCGGCGGCGCCTGAGGGTTGCTCGAGTGCGCGGCGCTGGAGTGCCGCCGCGCGTTCTGCGTCCACGACCTTCGCCGCCGCGAGCCAGTGCACGAATCGCTCAAACGACACGATCGTATCCACGCGGACGCCGAGTCGCGCGTCATCGGTGTTCACGAAATCGAGCCAGAGCCGGCCGCCCACGAAGGCAAACGGGGGAACGGAATCGTGGGCGGGCGAGGACATACCGCGAAGATAGCGCGCCTTTCGTAGATTCGTCGCATGATCAACGACGTGCGGACAATCGCAGTGGGGTCGGGAAACCCGGTGAAGCTCGCGGCGGCACGCGCGGTACTCGCGTGGGCCGCACCGGACGCCACGGTGGAGCCCTGTGTGGTGCCGAGTGGCGTGCCGGACCAGCCCTTCGGCGATGACGAGACGATTGCCGGCGCGCGTGCCCGGGCGCAACGGGCGCGCGAGGTTGCGGACGCCGATCTCGGGGTCGGGCTCGAAGGCGGCGTGGTGGATGGCCCCGAGGGGATGCGCACCTGCGCCTGGTGCGTCGTCGTCCATCGTGACGGGCGCGAAGGGATCGGCGGTTCGCTCGCGATGCCTCTTCCCAACGCGGTCGCCACGATGATCCGTGCCGGCGTGGAACTCGGGCACGCGATGGATGCGCTCGTCGCCGAGCGGGGCACCAAGCAAGGCAAGGGTGCAGTCGGGATCCTGACCGACGGACGGATCGACCGGCAGGCGGCGTACGAGGTGCTCGTGACGTACGCGCTCGCGCCCTTCCTGACCCCCGGTCTTTACGCCCGCTGAGCTCCGGCCCTACGCATCAGAGGGACGCAGAACGAGCACCGGGCGTCCCGCGGACCGTACGAGCTTGTCCGCCACCGAGCCGAGGAAGAGGCGCGAGAAGCCGCGACCTTGCGATGCGATCGCGACGCAATCGGGATCGGTCGCCCTGATGTGGTCGAGGAGCGCCCGCGTCGGCGAGAGATGCACGCGCAACGTGGCGGTGACCTCGAGCCCGAGCTTCCGCAGCCGCTCCGCGACGACGTCGAGGGCCTCCTTCGCGCGTGCCGAGACGGTGTCGATGCCGAAGG
>JANLTT010000092.1:0-5818 GCA_031363115.1 Gemmatimonas sp. | reverse complement strand
CGCGAGCAGTCCTGGCACTTCCTCCGGCGGCGGCGGGACGAAATCCGCGTCGCAAGGATTGTAGTCGTTGCCGCCAATCCAGTTCTGCGAAGTGCGAAGCACGCCGGCGATGCGCTTCTGCACGCCGCGCTCCAGTAACCGTCGATGAATCGCGAGCAGGTCCGCCTCATCAAAACGTGCAGAGGCCGTCGCATCCTTGAGTGCGAGCGTCATCGCCTCGATGTTCGCGAGCACATCGCGCGCGGTAGGGCCGGCAGATGCACCGCTCTCGAGTTTGACTTCGGCGCGCGCCAGCTCGCGGACGCCAAGCTGCAGGCCCTCGATCTTTGACGAGGCAATCGATTCTGTTCTGAGGAGGAGCCGCGCGAGCGGATCGAGCGCCGGTCCACCGCGGTCATTCAGCTCCCTCAACTCCCGCTCGGCCTCGGACACGAGCCCGGCGAGTTGAGCGCTGAGGGAGACGTTGAGCGTGGCGAGTGGTTCTGGAGTGAAGCTCGAGTACCGGCAAGCCGCGCGGAATCGAGCGGGCGCGTTGAGCGTCGGGTTGCTGAGCCAGGTTCTGGTGGTGCTGTGTCCTGGCAAGCTGAACTCCGGAGTCGGTGAAAAACCCTTTAATAAGGATACTTCACAGTTCGGCTTACGCAATAAAGCGGAATAAGGAGTCCTATTATTCCGACTTAATTAGAAAGTCGGCCTTAAAGTGCCAGGTGCTCAGAGATGTAAGGTGTAGAGGGGGAACATCTTAACATGTCAATATGTTGCCACTATCATCCTTCCATGTCCACTGAACTAACCCTCGCCGACCTAGCCGAGGCCTCCGGCCTCCATCCCCGCACCATCCGCAGCTGGGTCGCTCAGGACATACTCCCCGGCCCACTCTCCCGCGGCCCGAGCGCCCGGTACCCCGCCGACATGCTCGACCGGGTCCTCACCGTCCGCGCTCTCAAAGAGTCCGGCGGCGTCCCACTCGGCCAGATTCGCCAGTTCCTCTTGATCGCCTCGCCGACCGAAATCGCCGCGCAGGCCGCCATTGGCGCGAAGCTCGCCCCTGAGCCGGCGGGCAACGAGGCAGGCGACGAAACAAAGGCGCCAATGAACGACGCCCTCGACTACCTGCGCGCGCTCCGCCGTCAGACCCCCATGCGAGTTTCAGAGAGAGCCGCAGTGCCATACGGCGCAAAGCCAAAAGGCTTCGAAGCGCTCGAGCAGCAACTCAGCAGCGGAGGCTCTGCCCGCACCCCCGACCGTAAGTCCCGTACCGAAGCCTGGCTCAAGCTCAGCATCACCCCCGACATCGAACTCTCCGTGCGCGGAGCACTCGACCCGGACCAGCGCGCTCGGCTCGAGCGCTGCGCAGATCTCATTCGCGACATCCTCCAAGGGAGAGCCCCATGACCGATTCCACGTCCGCGCCACGCCACCCTTCACTCTCCCTCGCGTTCGCCCCTGATCGCCACCTCATCTGGGAAGAGGGCGATTCCGTGCGCTACCTCGTCGCCGACATCGGCGCGGATGGTGTGCTGCCGCAGGCCGACAAGGAGACGCCGCTCAATGTCGCGCTCGCCATCGACGTTTCTGGCTCGATGGGTGGTGGCAAGCTTGAAGCCGCCTGCCGCACCGCGATTGCGGTAGCCGAGGGAATGCGTCCGACCGATCGCCTCACCATCGTCTCCTTCGCCGATGAAGCGGCGATGCATCTCGACGCCGAGCCGATGACGACTCGCGGCAAGGAAGCTGCGCGTCGCGCCATCAGCGCACTGCACACGCTCGGCAGCACCAATCTCTTCGATGGCTGGACACTCGCCGGCGAGCATGTCGCACGTGCGATGCGTGCGAATGATCGCGCCTCGCATCGCATTCTCCTCCTCACCGACGGCCATGCAAATGTCGGCCTCGTGGACCGCGGCGAACTCGCGCGTCATGCGGGTGAGTTGCAGGATCGTGGTATCCTCACCTCCGCCGTCGGCATTGGTGATGGCTACGACGAAGGATTGCTCGCCGGGATGGCGCAGTCGGGTGGCGGTCGCTTGCACGATGCCGCCGAAGCGAACGAGATCGGCGAAGTCGTGCTCGGCGAGCTTCTCGAAGGCCGACGTGCGCTGGTGGAGCGTGCAACACTCCGCGTGCAGCTGGGCGATGTCGAACGCGCGACAGTGGTGGGCGCGTGGGCCAACACCGTGCGCGGCGGCGTGGTGGAGGTGCTGGTCGGGAGTCTGCAGCCAAGCGAAACGAAGCGCGTGGTGATTCGCGTACACTGTTCGGCTGGCGAACCTGGTCAGCGCATTGATTTCACCGCGTGCCTGACCGCGCAGTTGCCTGATGGATCGGGGGAGATTGCCGCGGCGGATGTCGCGTGTCATCTCGAGTTTGCCGAGGCGCGCGAGAACAGTGCGCAGCGTCGCAACGAGGAGCTCAGCCTCGCCGTGCTCTCAGCGTGGCAGTCGGCAACGGTGCGCCATGCGATTCAACTGAATCGCGAGCACGATCGTCGTCGGGCACGGCACTTCCTCTCGAAGGAGATGCGGTATCTCGAGGCCTACGCGCGCGGGTTGCGAGGGGCGGAGCCGTTCATGATTGAGCTGGCGCTGTTGAGTGAGCAAATCGAGGAGGAGATGGATGAGCGGGTGCGGAAGGATGTGTACATGGCGACTCATAAGCGCGAGCGCGGAGAAGGGGAGTTGCGCAGCCGAGTGGCGGAGTCGGTGGGGGAGATGTTGCGGCGGCCGCGGCGATCATGATCAAGCCGTAGTTGAGTGAGCGGCGAAAGAGAAAACGGCGTAGTGCGCGAGAGCGCCTACGCCGTTTTCCTTATGTGCACCCACTGCGCAAAGCTCAGACCGCCGCGAACCGAGCCTGCGTCTCGCGCACTGCCAGCACGAGCTTGTCCACATCCTGCAACGTGTTGTAAACCCAGAAGCTCGCCCGCGTCGTCGCGTGCACCCCAAGCTTCCGCATCAACGGCTGAGCACAGTGATGCCCGGCTCTCACGCACACGCCAGCGGAATCAAGCGAAGTTGCCACGTCGTGAGGATGCACATCGGTAATCGAGAATGAAACGACGCCTGAACGCCCCTCAGCCGTCGGCGTGCCGTGCACTGTCACGCCATCCAGCTCCGACAGCGCCCGCATCGCCGCCGTGGTGAGCAGCACCTCATGCTCCCGCACCGACTTCATGCCAAGCCCGCTCAGATAATCACAAGCGGCAGCTAGTCCAACAGCGCCCTCAACATTCGGCGTGCCAGCCTCAAACCGATGCGGCAACACATTCCAAGTGGAATCAAGATCATTGACCCACTCAATCATGTCCCCACCAAACTGGTACGGCGGCATCTTCTCGAGAATCGCCCGGCGGACGTACACCGCACCGATGCCCATTGGCCCGCCGATTTTGTGCCCGCTGAAGGTGTACACGTCCACGCCGAGCGCATCCACCGAAACGGCGAGATGCGGCACAGCCTGCGCACCATCGCACACCACCAACGCGGCAGGCGCCTGCGCGCGCGCCATCGCCACGATCTGCGATACCGGGTGAATGGTGCCAAGCGCGTTGGAGACATGGCCAAAGGCCACGACCTTCGTGCGCGCATCAATCAGGCGCGACATCAGCTCGAGATCGAGCGCACCGGCGGCATCGAGCTCCACAATGCGGAACTCCGCCCCCACGGCCAGGCACAACTGCTGCCAGGGCACGAAGTTGGCGTGATGCTCCATACGCGTCACAACGATGTTGTCGCCGGCGCGAACATTCGCGCGGCCCCAAGTGGAGCAGACGAGGTTGAAGCCTTCGGTCGCGCCGCGCACAAAGATCATCGCATCGTGATCGGCAATCCCAAGAAAGCGCGCAATCCGCTCGCGCGACACATGGTACGCCTCAGTCGCCGCCGCCGACAATGCATACGCCCCGCGATGCGGGTTGGCGTTGATGGTCTCGTAGTAGTCCTGAATGGCCCGCAGCACGGAGGCAGGCTTCTGCGCCGTCGCCGCCGAGTCGAGGTACACGAGATCAGGCTGCTTCGCGAGCAGCGGAAAATCAGATCGCTTGGCCACCGCGACCGACATGGAGCTTCTCATCGTACTCCTCCGTAAACCGACTAAACCAGCTTGAACCGCTTAAGTACGGGCCGCTCTCTTCACCCAGAGCGCCCCATCGATCACCGACACATCGTAGCGCACGAGATCATCGTACGCGGGACCCTGCAGCATCTTGCCGGTCAGGCAATTGAACCGGGCACCATGCCAACTACACTCAAGCTCGCCAGTCGGATATAACGTTCCCTCCGAGAGCGGAAACTCGGAGTGCGGGCAGGAATCCTTCGCGGCGAAGTAGGCGCCCTCGAAGATGCCGACGCAGAGCTTGGTGCCGTTGGGAAGCGCCGCCTGGTAAAGCTGGCCTTCCTCGATGCTCGCGGCGGAGAGGCCCTCGAGCTTCTCCAAATTCACGAGGCGCTCCGCGCATCGTCTGGCCCTTCGGTCGTCACCACGGCCGCGCCATCGAGGGCGGCCTTCATGGCATGCCAACTGAGCGACGCACACTTCACGCGCATCGGAAACTTGGAGACTCCACCCAACGCACGGAGCGCGCCGAGCTCCTTATCAGTCGTGAGCGAGGGATCCTCGCCGGTCACGAGCTTGTGCACCTTCTCGTAGAGGGCCGTCACGTCACCGCGCGACTTGCCCTTGATGGCCTGCGTCATGAGCGACGCGGAGGCCTTGGAGATGGCGCAGCCGACGCCCTGAAAGGAAACGTCGGCCACCTTCTCATCTTCCACACGCAACCAGATGGTGAGCTGATCGCCGCAGTTGGGATTCTTGCCATCAGCGCTGCACGTCGCGTGCTCCATCGGATGAAAATTCCGGGGGCGGCGATTGTGGTCCAGAATCACTTCCTGGTACAGCGCGTCCAGTGCGGCGTCAGCCATATAGCAGCTTAGACCAACTGCGAGTGCGTGAAGCGCTCAAACACCTGACGCTCCAGGCTCAGGCGCAGCGCATCAATCTCGATCGTCTCCAACGCTTCGGCGGCAAAGGCATACGTCAGCAACGCCCGTGCGTTCTCACCGCCGATGCCGCGGCTCTTGAGGTAAAACAGAGCCATCTCGTCCAAGCGGCCAATCGTCGCGCCATGCGTGCACTTCACGTCGTCAGCGAAGATCTCAAGCTGCGGCTTGGTGTCCACACGCGCCTGGGGCGAAAGCAACAGCGCCTTGTTGGTCTGCTTGCCGTCGGTCTTCTGGGCGATGGGGTCCACATAGACCTTGCCATTGAAGACACCGTGCGACTGCCCATCCAACACGCCGCAATACAACTCGCGGCTCGCGCACGACTCGGCGAGATGCTCCACAAAGGTCTGGTGGTCAGCATGCTGCGCGCCATCGAGCACGTAGAGGCCGTTCAAGCGAGCCTCGCTCCCCTTGTCGGCGAGCTTGGTGTAGATGTTGGTGCGCGTGAGCGCGCCGCCGGTGGCGAACGAGAACGACACGAAGTGGCTGTCGCGGCCCTGGGTTGCTTCGATGGTGCCGACGTGGTACGCGTGCGTCGCTTCACGCTGGATCTTCGTGTGGGTCACGGTCGCGCCATCACCAACGGAAACCTCCGTCACGGCGTTGGTGAAGTACGCGGTATCTGTGAGGCCCACGTAGCTCTCGACCACCGTCACCTTCGCGCCGCGCTCGGCGACGATCAGGTTACGCGGGTAGACGACACGCGTCGAATCGGCACTGTCCACGATGAACACGAAGTGGATCGGCGTTGCGACTTCCACGTCGTTGGCGACGTGAATGACGGCGCCGTCAGGCTTGAACGCAGAGTTGAGCGCGGT
>JANLTT010000090.1:0-3011 GCA_031363115.1 Gemmatimonas sp. | reverse complement strand
GCGCTCATCCTCAGGGCCGACACCAAGCAGGCCCTCGAGGACCTCTACCTCCCCTTCAAGCCCAAGCGCCGCACCCGCGCCATGATCGCGCACGAACGGGGTCTTGCCCCGCTCGCCGAAGGACTCTGGGCCGGCGTGCTCTCGGACACCGGCGCCCTCACGAAGGCAGCCGAGTTCATTCTCCCCGGCGTGGACGGCAAGGAATCCGAGGTCCCCAGCGCAGAGGCGGCGCTGCAGGGCGCGCGTGACATTCTCGCCGAGCAGGTCGCCGAAGACGCCATGATTCGCGGCTGGGTCCGCGAAAGCACGCGCGCCAAGGGCATCGTCGGCTGCAAGGTCATCGAAGCCAAGCGCAACGATGAATCCAAGTTCAAGGATTACTTCGACTTCTCCGAAGCGCTCGGCACCATTCCCTCGCACCGCATGCTCGCCATTCGTCGTGGCGAAGCCGAGGGTGAACTCCTGTGGCGTATCGTCGCGCCAATCGAAGACATCAACGCGCGCCTCGCCCGTGAAGTCATCGGTGAGCGCAAGGCAACGCAGCAGCTCACCCTTGTCGCCACGGACGCATACAAGCGTCTCCTCGCGCTCGCCATCGAGGCCGAGCTTCGCCTTGAGCTCAAGACCCGCGCCGACGACGAAGCCATCACCATCTTCGGGCGCAATCTTGAACAGCTCCTGCTGTCCGCGCCTGCTGGCGAGAAGCGCGTTGTTGGCCTCGACCCGGGCTTCCGTACCGGCGTGAAGGTCGCCGTCGTGAGCGCCACGGGCGCACTCGTGCACACCGACACCCTCTATCTCCATCAGGAAGATCGCTTCGCCGGCGCCATGCGCCTCGTCGTGCAACGCTTCACCCCAGATCTCATCGCCATCGGCAACGGCACGGCGAGCCGCGAAACGGAAAACATCACGAAGGCCGCATTGCGCGAGATGGATGCGCCGCGTCCCACGGTCGTCGTGGTCAACGAGGCGGGCGCCTCCGTCTACTCCGCCAGCGATCTCGCGCGCGCGGAGTTCCCCGAGCTCGACGTCTCGCTGCGCGGCGCGGTCTCCATTGCCCGCCGCCTGCAGGATCCGCTCGCCGAGTTGGTGAAGATCGATCCCAAGAGCATTGGCGTGGGGCAATACCAACACGACGTGAACCAGACGAAGCTCAAGCAGCGCCTTGATGACATTGTCATGAGCTGCGTGAATCGCGTAGGTGTTGAACTCAATACTGCCTCCGCCGCACTCCTCGGCTATGTGGCCGGCATCGGACCGACACTCGCGCAGAGCATTGTGCAACTGCGCGACACGCAGGGCGGGCTTCGTTCGCGCGCCGACTTGAAGGAAGTCCCGCGACTCGGCGCCAAGGCCTTCGAGCAGGCCGCCGGCTTCCTCCGCGTGCGCGGCGGTTCGCATCCCCTCGACGGCAGCGCGGTGCATCCGGAGCGGTACGCGCTGGTCGAGCGCATGGCCAAGGACCTCGGCGTGGACGTCCGCGAGTTCCTCGGCGACGAGTCACTCGTGGATCGCATCGCACTCGCCACGTACGTGCGCGACGATGTTGGCATGCCCACGTTGCGCGACATCGTCGCCGAACTGAAGAAGCCAGGGCGCGATCCGCGTTCGGCCTTCGAGCCTCCCGCCTTTCGGGAGGACCTGCAGAAGCCGAGTGACCTGCATCCCGGCATGGTGCTGGAGGGCGTGGTCACGAACATCGTCGCGTTCGGTGCCTTCGTGGACATCGGCGTGCATCAGGATGGACTCGTGCACGTGAGTCAGCTGGCGGATCGCTACATCCGCGATGCTAATGAGGTCGTAAAGGTCGGCCAGAAAGTGAAGGTCACCGTGCAGAGCGTGGACCTGCCGCGAAATCGCATTGCGCTGAGCATGAAGAGCGATGGCGGGCTCGGCGGCGCAAAGTCGCAGGAGAGCACGCCGCGCGGCGCGCACGGCGCACGCGTTTCGGCGCCAACGGGGGCCCCAGCGAAGCCGGCTGCGAAGTCCTTTGTGCCGACCAAAGGTGCCATCGCACCCAACGGAATCCGCTTCAAGTAGGGACCAACGGGAGGCTTGAGGGGGCAGGTATCTTTCACACATGCCCGCTCTGGTCTTCCTGCTCCTGCTCTCACTCGCTGGTGCCGTCGCGCCTCGTCAAAGTGCCGATCGCACCACCGCCGACGGTGTCTACAGCGCCGCTCAGGCAGAGACGGGCGCGGCGCTCTTCGTTGAAGTGTGCCAGACCTGCCACGTGCCCGGATGGGAACGAATCGTCGGCTTCTATGGCAAGTGGCACGGCAAGCCCCTGAGCCAACTGATGACCTACGTGCGTCGCGCGATGCCGCAGACCGATCCCGGGAGCCTCACTCCTGAGGAGTACGGTCAGGTCACGGCGTATCTCTTGCGCCTCACCGGCATGCCCGCCGGCACTGAAATGCTCAATCCGGATCCCGCTGCGCTCAGCGAAATCCGGATTGACACCATTCCATCCATCCGGCACTAAGCCCGCGTCAGCCTCGCGCGCTCACGCGGCTTCGCGCCCCCGACTACCGCTCCGGATAGAAGCGCCAGTTCGCCTTGTAGTCGCGCGTCAACGGCGTGTTGAGCATTCGCGCCCGCACCAACTCCACCGGCATGCGTCCGCCCTGTAGGATCGCGTCGTGGAACTCCTTGTTCGACATGCGCCCCGTCTCCACGAGCTCGCGGTGCAGTGCACGGAACTGGAGCCCACCGAGCATGTACGCCGCCTGGTACATCGGCGAGTAGGTGCCGTTGAACGACCGGCGCACTTCGGCCTCGGCATTCGCCCGCTCGTGCCCCACGCGAGTCACGAGGAAGTCCACCGCTTCCTGCGGGGTCATCGTGCCCAAGTGGAAGCGCAGCGAGAAGATGATGCGCGCCGCACGATGCGAGCGCCAGAAGAGCATCCCCATGCGGTCCTGCGCGGTCGGTGCGAAGCCCTGATCCCAGAGCAGCATCTCCCACCAGAGCGCCCAGCCTTCGCCCCAGAACGGCGTGCTGAAAAGTTG
>JANLTT010000041.1:0-4424 GCA_031363115.1 Gemmatimonas sp. | reverse complement strand
GCGCCACGAAACAGCAACGCTTCGGACACGGCACTCGGCTCAATACGTTCGGCGCGATCGAGATCGGCCACGGTTCGCGCGACGCGTAACGCGCGATGAAAGGCGCGCGCGGAGAGTCGGAGTCGCTCCGCCGCATCGGCGAGCAGGGTGCGCGCCTCCGGGGCGAGCATCCCGTGTTGCTGCAACCAACGGCCGGGGGCTTCGCCATTCACGCGAATACCTGGGAGGACCTCATAGCGCACGCGCTGCCGCTCGCGCGCCTCGCGCACGCGCGCACGAATCGTCTCCGACGTTTCTTCCTGCGCCATCTGGCCGAGTGCCGCGAGGGCGACCGCACCAATGCGCACGTGCAGGTCAACGCGGTCGGCGAGTGGGCCCGAGAGCCGACTGCGATAGCGCTGAATTTCCGCCGCGGCGCAGCGACATCGTCCGCTGGGTTCCCCATCATGCCCGCAGGGGCAGGGATTGGCGGCACCCACGAGCTGAAAGCGCGCCGGAAAGTTTACGGACTGCGAGGCGCGCACGATGGTGACGCGCGCATCCTCCAGCGGCTGACGCATCGCATCGAGCACATAGCGCGGTAGTTCGAGCAGTTCATCGAGGAAGAGGACACCGCGATGCGCGAGGGAGACCTCGCCGGGGCGTGGTCCGGGGCCGCCCCCGATGAGGCCCGGCAGGGAAATCGTGTGGTGCGGCGCACGGAATGGCGGCGTCCGCGACGGCGCGCGATCGGTGGCGAGGATCCCGCCGACCGAGTGCACCGCCACCACTTCGAGCAAAGCGTCGTCATCGAGCGGTGGGAGAATGGACGGCAGCCGACGCGCGAGCATTGTTTTCCCCGCGCCGGGTGGCCCCACGAGCATGACGTTGTGCCCCCCGGCAGCGGCAATCTCCAACGCGCGCTTCGCGAGCGGCTGGCCGACGACTTCGGAGAAGCAGGCCTCAGGCGCGGGGGCAACCGGAACCTCGCGGGCTGGTGACGGCGGAAGGGCTCCGGCGCGCAGATACTGCACGAGCGTGGCGAGCGAGTCGCAGGGAGCCAGGCGCACATCGCGCAGGAGCGCCGCTTCCGACGCATTGGCCGCCGGAAGGACGAGCGCGCGTGCGCCTGAATCGCGTGCCGCGCGGGCGAGGGGGAGTGCGCCGCGGATGGGCCGAATGCTGCCATCGAGTCCGAGTTCGCCGGCACAGAGCAGTCCCTCGACTTCATCGGGGTGCAGCTGCCCGCTCGCGACGAGCACGCCGAGTGCGACGGGGAGATCGAAGGCCGTCCCGTCCTTGCGGATGTCAGCGGGGGAGAGATTGATGGTCCAGCGCCGCGGGGGAAGCACGAAGCCCGCGTTCACGAGCGCGGCCCCGACCCGTTCGCGGGCCTCCTTGACGCTGCCGGACGGGAGTCCGACCATCGTCCAGCCGGGAAGTCCCTGCGCGGCGTCCACCTCAACGATGACGGCGTAGGCCTCGATTCCGAGCACGGCAGCGGTATGAATGGCAGCGAGCATGGGGCCAAACTGCGCGCACAGCGAGGGTTCGGCGTGACCCGATTCCCGCGAGGCGTACCACTTCCGCCCGCGTACACCTGCGCCCTCTTTGCGACTTCGGTGCGCAGTCTTTTCGCAAACTTTGCGCTAGCTTTGCGCTAGCTTTGGGGGTATGCGGACTGTGCTGAATCCCCTGCTCGTCGCTGCCCTGCTCATTCCAAGTGCATTGGTGGCGCAAACGCGCACGCCTGCGCAGACCCCTGCGCGCACACCGGCGGCTTCGGCCCCCGCGACACGTCCACCCGCCAGGGCGTCGGTGGCGACCCGCGACTCCGCCGAACGAGCGAATCAATCGGTGCCTGCGGCACGGCGGATTCCCGGCGCGCCGGTGGGCACCTTCATGGCGACGCGCATCGATCGCGACACGCTCCCGCTGCAGGACCGCGTTGTGGACGACGACGGCACGCTCTACCTAATTGAATTTGATCGCTTGGTGATTGCCCTGAACGCGGACCTCTCGTTTCGCGCCTCGGTGCGGTATCGTCGGACGCTCTTTTCCGCCGCCCCGCGTGGCCGCGGGCGCACGACGCCGCTGCAGAGCATGACCGTGACCGGGACATACGAGTTCACGAATGGCGAGATTCGCTTCACCCCCGATCCGACAACCGAGACCAAGGGACTTCGCATGATGGCGGGCACGGTGCGCAGTCCGCGCGAACTCTCGATTCCCTTCCATTACCGCAACGGCACGCAGGAGCGCGAGCGGACGCTCACGCTGACGCGCCGCGACAACATCCTCTGATGCGACTCCTCCCGCTCGCACTTATCTCGCTGGCCTTCGCGGCCTGCGCCCGCGCCCCACAGCCGGTCGTTCCCCCGCAGCCCTCGTACGTCTACGCCGCCGGCGTCGTCCCCGACTCCTTCGTGGTGCGACTCGCCACCACCAAGGGCGACGTGGACATTCTGCTTCGCAAGCACTGGGCGCCGCTCGGCGTCGGCCAGTTCTATGAAGCCGTGCATGCGAACTACTACGACGGCGCGCGTTTCTTCCGCTCCATTCGTGGCTTCGTGGTGCAGTTCGGGATCGCGGCGGAGCCGGCCGCGTCCACGCAGTGGCGTGCACGCACGATCGCGGACGATTCGGTCACGGAGAGCAATCGTCGTGGGTCGGTGGTGTTCGCGAGCGGAGGTCCCAACACGCGCACCGTCCAGATGTTCATCAATCTGCGCGATAACGCCCGCCTCGATGGGCTCGGCTTTCCGCCAATCGGCGAAGTCATTGCGGGGATGGATTTCGTGGACGCGCTCTACACGGGCTACGGGGACGGGGCCACGGGGCCCGACCAGAACCGCATCAATCGCGAGGGCGAGGCGTACCTCGCGGCGAGCTTCCCGCTCCTCGATCAAATCACCAGCGCCCGCATCGTACGCGCTTGGGGCCCCGCCGCGCGATGAGCACGCAGCCGCTCGACTTCGTGCATCGGTGGGAGCCGCGCAACGGGAGTGAGCGCACGCTGCTGCTGTTGCACGGCACGGGGGGCGACGAGAACGACCTCATCCCACTCGGCGACCTGCTCGACCCCACGGCCAACCTGCTCAGCCCACGCGGTCAGGTGATGGAGCATGGGATGCCACGCTTCTTCCGTCGCTTGGCGGAAGGGGTGTTCGACATGGATGATCTCAAGGCGCGCACGCATGGGCTCGCCGATTTCATCGAGCGCGCGGCGACGACGTATGGCTTCCCGCTCGATGGTGTGACGGCTGCCGGTTTCAGCAATGGTGCGAACATCGCCGCCTCGGTGCTGTTGCTGCGGCCTGGTGTGGTTCGACAGGCCATCCTGCTCCGCGCGATGGTGCCGCTGGAGCCGGATCCGCTCCCCGATCTCGCGGGCACACGCGTCTTCCTCGCGGCCGGCGAGCGCGATCCAATCATTCCACCGGCGAACACGGAGCGGCTCGCCGGGTTGCTGCAGTCAGCGGGGGCCGATGTCACCCTGCGCTGGAGCCCCGTGGGGCATCAGCTCACGCGGGACGACGTCGACGCGTCGCGCGCGTGGCTGCTTCCTTCTTCTTCCGCGTCTTAAAGGTGCTGACCGGCTCCATGATGGAGCCGCGGCACTTCTCGGTTCCGCACAGGCACTTGTAGCGCTGCTCGTCCTCGGCCGTCTCGTCGCCGGAGCGCTCGTAGCCATAGTCGTAGTGCAACTCCTCACCCTTCGCGATGTCCTTGATCGCGCTGATCCAGATGCGACCCTTGGCGATGTCGGCCTCGCAGTTCGGATCGCAGGAGTGATTGATGAAGCGCGAGTCGTTTCCGTCCACCGTCGCGTCGAGCACGTGGCGGCTCGAGATGGTGAACAGGAACGTGTGGTGCTCGGACATCGAGTCATCATCGTAGCGCTCGTCGGACTGCTTGTGCGTGAGCCGCTCGCCGACGTACTCGATGAGCTTCTCGCCCTTCTTGATGGGGCGCAGGGCGAAGGCGCCCTTCCCGGAGATTCTCGACGTGCGCACGATGAAGGCGAGCGGCTTCTTCGACTTCTTCGGGGCCGACTTCTTTTTCGCGATCGACTTCTTCGCGGCGGAGGGCTTGGACTTGCGGTTGGTCTTGGTGGGCATGGGGCGGGAATCTAACCACCGCGCACAAGTCCCCGAGCGCTACTTGATCAGCGGCGCCGAGAGTTCGAGCCCCAGATACCAATTGCGCAGCGGCGCCGGCTCGAGGACGCGTCCGCCAAAGCCATTGAGCGTCACCGCTCCGACGTACGCCGTGTTGAGCGCGTTCTGCACACTCACAAAGGGTTCGGCGCGCCATCCAGCAATCTGCCCGGTCCACGCAGCGCGCAGATTGAGCTGGCCGGCGCCCCATCCTTCCACGGGCACGAGATTGCGATCGTCGCCGAACATCTCGCCCTGCGAGGTGTGATCCATGTCAAACGAAGC
>JANLTT010000045.1:0-17733 GCA_031363115.1 Gemmatimonas sp. | reverse complement strand
TGATGCTCCTGCCGTTGCACGATCCACTCCGCCTGGCCGGTGATGTCGCCACCATGTCGATCCTCACCGGCGGACGGTTCGATCTCGGCGTCGGACTCGGCTACCGGGCGGAAGAGTTCGTCCCTGTTCGAGGAGGTAGCTGGCGCGGTCGCGCACGCCGGTCTCGGGGCCGCGATACGCCACGAGCTTGAACCCGAAGGCGGCGCGATAAAAGAGCTGCGACTGCTTGGCATTCCCGACCCAGAACTCGATGTAATCCGTCCCGTTAATCGGGAAGGTGTCGTGGGCGGTCTCTTTGGCGGGGGCGGCGGCGGTAGCCATGATCGGGAGTCGGATGAAGGATGGAGGATGAAGGATGAGCTCACACTCCGAGACGACCCTTCAATATACGAGTTCCGGCAGGTCCCGGTATAACGCCAGCGCCCCCGGGTTGGCCAGCGCGTCCGTGTTCTTCACGGCCCGCCCGTGCACCACATCGCGCACCGCGATCTCGCTGATCTTGTTGCTGATCGTCCGCGGGATGTCCGCCACCTGCAGAATCACCCTCGGCACATGATGCGGACTCGTCCGCGCGCGAATCGCCTTCCGGATCCGGTCGCGTAGCGGCTCATCGAGCGTGAGCCCGTCGCGCAGGCGCACGAAAAGCACGATGCGCACGTCCTTCTCCCCTTCGTGCACGATATCCTGCCCCACCACGACGCTCTCGACGATTTCCTCGAGCTGCTCGACCTCGCGATAAATCTCGGCCGTCCCAATGCGCACCCCACCGGGGTTCAGCGTCGCATCGCTGCGCCCATGAATCACGAGGCCGCCGTGCACCGTCACCTCCGCCCAATCGCCGTGCCGCCAGGTATTGGGAAAATGCTCGAAGTACGCGGCGCGATACTTCGCCCCATCGGCATCGTTCCAGAAGGCAACAGGCATGCTCGGAAACGGACGCGTGCAGACGAGTTCGCCCGCGCTCCCGCGGAGCGGCTGCCCCGCATCGTCCCATACATCCACTGCCATGCCGAGTCCGAAGCACTGCAACTCGCCGCGATACACGGGGAGCATCGGGTTGCCGAGCGCAAAGCAGGAAATGAGGTCGGTGCCGCCGGAGATGCTCGCGAGATGCACATCGTTTTTGACCTCGCGATACACGAACTCATAGCTGTGTTCAGCGAGCGGGCTGCCCGTGGAGAGAATAGCGCGCAGCGCGCGTAACTCGTGCGTGCGCACCGGCGCGTGCCCTGACTTCTGCGACAAAGCCAAGAACTTCGCGCTCGTGCCAAAGTGCGTGACTCCCTCTTCGGCGACGAGATCCCACAACGCGTCATCGTCGCCCGGCGGCATCGGCGCGCCATCGTACAGCACGATCGTCACCTCACTCGCTAGCGCGGTGATCAGCCAGTTCCACATCATCCATCCGCAGGTGGTGAAATAGAACAGCCGGTCTCCCGGACGCAGATCGCAGTGCAGCCGATGTTCCTTGAGGTGCTGCAGCAGGGTGCCTCCCTGCCCGTGCACCATGCACTTGGGGAGCCCCGTCGTTCCCGAGCTGTACATGATGAACAACGGGTGATCAAACGGGAGTCGCGTAAACTCCGCGGGGCCGCTGCCGCCGCGGGCGAGGAAGTCGTCCCACGCGAGCGACTCGCCCTGCCCCGAAGGCATGAGTTCGTGCAATGCATCCGGCGCCAAGGCGCCATCGAGAAACGGCACCACCACCACGGTGCGCAACGCAGGGAGGGCGCGCGCAATCTCGCGGACGCGCTGCAGACAATCGAGCCGCTTCCCTGCATACCGGTAGCCATCGGCCACCACGAGCACCGTCGGGGTGATCTGCCCGAAGCGATCCAACACGCCCTGCGCGCCAAAGTCCGGCGAGCACGAAGACCAGACGGCGCCAATCGCATTCGCCGCGAGGGCGGCAATTACCGCTTCAGGGATGTTCGGAAGGAAGCCCGCCACGCGGTCACCAGGGCGCACCCCCGCCTGCGCGAGCGCGCGCGATGTTCTCGCCACGGCCGAGGCGAGTTGCCCGAAAGACAACTCGCGTCGTCGCCCGGATTCATCGCGCGCGATGATTGCCGGCGCATCGTCACGTACCGACGCACCATCACCGGCCGGCGCGCCATCGCGACGCCGCAGCAGATGCTCGGCGTAATTGAGCCGCGCCCCTGTAAACCACCGCGGCCCGCCGTCACGTCCCGGCGGGCACATCACCTCGCCATCGGTGAGAACGGCGCTCCAGGGCGTTCCCGGGGCACCATCGGCGCGGTCAGCGCGCACCCCGCACGACTCCCACCACGCCGCCCAAAACGCCGGGGCCTCGCGCACCGACCACTCGTGCCACTCGTCGTACGAGGCACTCGCCGCCGGCACGCCGGAATGCGTGCGCGCCACCTCCGCGAAGAACCGCGCCATCGCGGTCGCGGCCGCCCCCTCCGGGGACGGGGACCAGAGCGGAGTGCTGTCAGGGCCGGTCATTGTCGGGGGAATGTAGCCGACTCGCCCCGCGGGCTCTATGCTTTGTAGATGACCGACCGCCGCATTCTGCTCGCCGACGCCGACGCCTTCTTTGTGGCGGTGGCGCGCATGGCGGATCCGGAGGGCGCCGGACGGTCGCCGCTGCTCATTGTGGGAGGGCGGCCGGGTGGGCGCGGCGTCGTCTGCTCGGCTTCCTATGAGACGCGGGAATTTGGCGTGCGCTCGGCGATGCCCATCGCCCAGGCGCTGCGCCTCTGCCCCGACGCGATGTGCGTCCCCGTGCCGCGCGGCGCGTGCAGTGCCACCTCGAAGGCCATCGGCGCCGTGCTTGGGCGATTCACCCCGGTCGTGGAAGGGGCGAGCATTGACGAGTGGTACCTCGACCTCACCGGCACCGAGGCGTTGCACCAGCACGAAACGCTGAACGAAACCGCGTTGCGTATCCGAACCACGGTGCACCGCGAAACCGGCATGTGGCTCTCGCTCGGCGGCGGCACCTCCAAGCTGATTGCCAAGCTCGCGGCGGAGCGGGCCAAGCCGCGCCCAGGCACCGACGCGACTGGCGTGCGCATCATCGCGCCTGACGCAGAGGCGGCCTTCATGGCGACCCTCGCGCTCGCGGAGATTCCCGGCATCGGTCCCAAGCTGCAGGCGAAGCTTGCGACCCTGGGCCTCGCTCGCGTTGAGGATGTGTTGCCGCATGATCGCGCCACGCTCTCGCGCTGGCTCGGGCGGCGGCCCGCCGAGTGGCTGTGGGCGAGGGCCCGCGGCATTCACACCGCGCCGGTCGAATCACGCGGCGCGGCACGCCAGATCAGTCGCGAGAGCACCTTCGCGAAGGATGTGTCTGATGATGTGCAGCTCCACGCACACCTCCGCGCGCTGGGTGCCAAGGCCGCCTCCGAATTGCGTGGCGACCGCCTCTCGGCGCGCACCGTCACGGTGAAGCTGCGCGATTCCGACTTCACCACGCGGCTGGCTAGCCGGACACTCTCAGAAGGTCTGGAAAGCGATAGCGCGATCGGTGATGTCGCGGTTGGGTTGCTGCAGAAGCTGCGGACGGCCCGGCGGCACCCGGCGCGGCTGGTCGGCGTTGCCCTCGGCGGCCTCGGCCCGGCACGCGACGCCGAGCAGTTGGGCCTCTTTGGCGGCGCACCGGCGGGCCAGGTGGAGCGCGCCGAGGACCGTGCGCTCGCGCGGGCCGTCGACCGGGTCCGGGAGCGGTTTGGCGAGGCCGCGATTCGTGCCGCCTCAACACCAATCCCGCGCCACCCGTAGCCTGAGGTTGGCTCTGAAGGCCATTTTTCCGCAGTTCACTCCCCCGCCTCACCCGTAACCCCAGTCAGCATGCGATCCACACGTCCGATCCTTCTCTCGGCAGGACTCGCCTTCGCCGTCGCGTCCTGCGCGCCGGCCTCCGCGACGACCACCCCGAGCCCAGACGCGGGCCCCAACCGGGCCATTCCCGCCATCCCCGCTGTCGGTGGCGCTCCGCAGGGAGGTGCTGCCGGTGGCGCGCCCGGCGGCGGCGCTGCTGCGCCGGACCCGCAGCCGCGCCCCTACGCGCAGGTGATCCGCGGCGAAGTGAAGACCAAGGAAGGGCTCTTCAAGACGCACATGATCGGCGCGAACCGGCTTCTCTTTGAGATTCCGGCTGCCCAGCTCAACAAGGACATGCTCCTCGTGGCGCGTGTGGCGCGCAACGCGTCCACCGACGGCCTCGGCGGTGACGAACTCAACAGCGAAGTGGTGCGTTGGGAGCGTCGCGGCAACCGCGTGTTGCTCCGTCGCATCGGCTTTGGTATCATCGCCGACCCGTCCACGCCGATCGCCGAGGCCGTGGACCGCTCGAACTACGCCGTGATTCTCGCCTCGTTCAACGTCGAGGCCTACGGCCCCGACTCGGCCGCGGTTATCGATGTGTCGCGCATGTACACCTCGCCGCCGAACGAAATCAGCATCGTGCAGCAGACGCGTGGCCAGGTGGATGCAACGCGCTCGTTCCTTGAGTCCGTTGCGACCTTCCCGGGCAACGTCGAAGTCGAAGCAACGCTGACGGTGAATGCACCGGCGAGCGGCTTCAACTTCCCAGGTCTGCCGCCGCAGCCCGCCCCGCCGGGTGCCCCGACCGTGTCGAAGTCGTTCGTCGTGCACTGGTCGATGGTGAAGCTGCCGGAAACCCCAATGCGTCCGCGTCTTCGCGACTCGCGTGTTGGCTACTTCCATTCCAACCGCGTTGATTTCAGCCGGTTGGAGCAGCGCGCACAGAATCGTTCGTACATCTCGCGCTGGCGCCTGGAGAAGAAGGATCCGAATGCCGCGATCTCCGAGCCGGTGCGGCCGATCACGTACTATGTCGATCCGGCTACCCCGAGTTGGCTCGTGCCCTTCGTGAAGGCGGGCATCGAGGAATGGCAGCCGGCCTTCGAGGCCGCGGGCTTCCGTCGCGGCATCGTTGCCGCCGAAGCGCCGAGCAAGGAACAGGATCCCGATTGGTCGCCGGATGACGCCCGTTACTCGGTCGTTCGCTGGCTCGCGTCGACCACCGAGAACGCCGTCGGACCGAGCATCGTGGACCCGCGCTCCGGTGAAATCATGGAAGCGGACGTCATGATGTTCCACAACATCATGAACCTGCAGACGTGGTGGTATTGGACGCAGGTTGGTCACCTGGATCCGCGCGCCGCGCGCCTCCCGCTCCCGGATTCACTCCAGGGTCGTTTGGTGCAGTTTGTTGTCGCGCACGAAGTCGGACACACGCTCGGCCTCCCGCACAATCAGGTCGCCTCGGCGATGTACCCCGCCGACTCCGTGCGCTCGCGCACCTGGGTCGCGCGCATGGGCCACTCGCCCACGATCATGGACTACGCCCGCTTCAACTATGTGGCGCAGCCCGAGGACAACCTTCCGATCGCCTCGCTGATCCCGGGCGTCGGACCGTACGACAAGTTCGCGATTCAGTGGGGCTACATGGTCGTGCCCGGCACCACCGGTCCCGATGACGAACGTTCCGCACTCGACCTGCTCGCCCGCACGCAGGATTCGATTCCGTGGCACCGCTACGGCGTCCCCGATGACTTCGGCGCGATTCCCTACACCGCGTACAGCGAGGCTGTCGGCGACCAGGATGCGATCAAGAGCTCCACGCTTGGCATTCGCAACCTGCAGCGCATCATGCCGACGTTGCTGACCGCGACGACGCAGAATCTCGAGGACGTGTCGTTCACCAAGGAAGGCTATGGCCGCCTCCTCGGACAGTTCACGAACGAAGTGCGCCACGTGGCCGCGATTGTCGGCAGCGTGGATGGTCAGGAGAAGTACGGCTCGCAGCCGGGCCCGCGCTTCACCCCGGTGCCGCGTGAGCGTCAGCGTGCCGCGGTGCAGTTCGTTCAGGAGCAGCTCTTCAAGACGCCGACCTGGATGCTTGATCCGCAGATCCTCCGTCGTCTTGAGCCGGATGGTGCGGTCGCCCGCATCAACGCCACGCAGCGTGGCATGCTCGGCTTCATGATGGATGACAACCGCATGGCGCGCCTCACGGAGTTCGAAGCCGTTCCGGGCACGGTCCGTCCGTATCCGCTGGTGGAGTTCCTTGCCGACATGCGCGCGGGCATCTGGAGCGAGCTCAGCGGCGGCTCGGTGCGCGTGGATGCGTACCGCCGTGGGTTGCAGCGCATCTATCTCGAAGCGGTCGCCGCCAAGTTGGGTGCGCCGAACCCGTCAACACCGCGTGTCTCGTCGAGCGCGCAGACGGGCCAGTCGTTCACCGCGCCGGCGCGTCCGTCCACGGATGTGAAGGGGCTGCTCCGTCAGGAGCTCCGCACCCTCGACGCAGCGCTGGCTGCAGCGGCGGGCAAGGCAGCTGACCCGGCGACGCGTGCGCATATTGCGGATGCGCGTTGGCAGATTGATCAGCTGTTGAATCCGAACTGAGTTGGTGGAATGAGAAAGGCCCCGTCACTCGATGCGAGTGGCGGGGCCTTGTCTCATTCACAACTCAAAGGCGAACGGCAACTGCTTTGCCACGGAGACACGGAGGCACGGAGAACTGCAATTCCTTTTATCGCGCTCGCACGAACTCCAGCGGGACCGCCTTTGGTCCGAACTTCAGCACCCGATGCGGCGCGGCGACTTCAATCCAGTACGTGCCAGGCGCCTCGCCTCCCTCGTACGCGATGCGATAGGCCACGAAGGTGCCGACCGGGACGGTGATCTCTTCCTCCGTCACGACACGAAAGGTGCGGGACTCCACCACGCCCTTGCCTGACGAGAACACGGAGACGGGAATGGTCGCGCCGAGGGTCCACCGAAAGTACGGGAGGAGGCCGACCAACAGGTTGTCGTCAATCGCGCCCTCGGGAATCGTCACGTTGGCGTACCGCACGTTCTGCATCGCCCCGTTACCGGGGGTGATGCCCTCGCCGCGCGCCTTGCCGTCGGTGTAGCTCACGTCGAGGCGAAGCTCGCTGCCCTGAAAGCGGCCGCGCTGTTCCGTGGACCACATCTCGAGCGTGGGCGAGAAGCGCACCGTCGTGGTCTGTTGGATGATGGGGCCGAGCGATGAGCGCTCGAAGAACTCCCACCCATCCAGCGTGCGAGTCAACGCCATGAACTGAAAGCCGAACGGCTGCCCCTGTACGAGCACCGTGAACGAATCGGTACCCGCCTGCAGCTGCTCACGATTGATCATCAGCGGCGACGGCGACGCGGCCGTGGCATTCGCCACAATTGGATTTCCGTCGATGTCCACCATCGTGACGGGCGCAATCCGCTCGAGTCGTTCGCGCAACGCGGGGCCATCGCCCACCACCACCACCAATGCCGCGTCAGGACGCATCCCTGAGCGCGCGGCCGACTGCGCCTGCTCCGGCGTGATGGCCGCAATGCGCTGGCGATACGTCTGCACGTAATCGGTTGCCAAGCCCAACAGGCGCGCATTCGCCGCCTGGGCAGCCACCTGGCCCGCCGTCTCGATCTGCAGCGGGAAGCGCCCCACCATCGTCTGCCGCTGCCGCTCGAACTCGCTCGAGGGCACGGGCTCGCTCCCGATGCGACGAATCTGCCGCAACATCTCCACGAGCGCCGAGTCGGTCACGTCGGTGCGCACTTCGGCGGTTGCGGTGAAGGTGCCAATACCCCGCGCACGCGAGACATCCGAGTACGCGCCGTAGGTCCAGCCGCGCTGCTCGCGGAGAATCTGAAAGAGTCGCGCATCGCTGGCGCCACCGAGGATCTGATTGGCCACCGCCAACCCATAGCCGCGCGTGTCGGTCGGCATCCACGTGGTGTTGCCCACGATGATATTCGACTGCACCGAGCCCGGACGATGCACAAGCACGATCTCCGTGCGCGCACGCTGCGGCGCCGGTCGCGCGAGCGGCGGCGCGGCACCGCGGCCGCTCCACGCGCCGAACGACGCTTCAGCGAGCCGGAATGCTTCGACCGAGTCAATCGCGCCGGCGAGTACCAACAACGCCTGCGTGGGACGCATGCGCGCCGTGTGGAATTCAACAAGATCAGTGCGTGTGATGGCGCGCACGCTCGCTTCATCGGCGCGACGGCCGTACGGATGCTCACCGTACACCGTGCGCGCAAAGATGCGACCGGCGACGGCATCGGGTTGCGACCGCGCGAGGGCAAGCCCACTCAACGTCTGCGTGCGCAGCAGTTCGACTTCGTCGCTCGGGAAGGTCGGCCGCAGCAGCGCATCGGCCATGAGCGAGAACGCCAGCTCACGATCAGCCGCCAGCACTGCGGCCTCGACTGTCAACACGTCCGGTCCCGCCACCGCGTTCAACGTCCCGCCCACCCGTTCGATCGCTTCGGCAAAGGCGTTGGCATCGCGTGTGCCCGCACCCTTTGTCAGCAGTCCGGCGACAAAGTCGGCCATCCCGCTTTTGCCCGATGGATCATACAGCGAGCCCGCCGACACGGAGAGCCGCATCGTCAGCACCGGCTGCTTCTCGCTCGGCACCACAATGACGCGCAACCCGTTGCCGAGTTCGAACTCAGCGAAGTGGGGAAACTGCTGGTCGCGCATGGGGAGCGGCGCGGGGGGACGCTGCACTGGTGCCGGTGCGGTCAACGCACCCGCGGGCCGCGCGGGTTGCTGCGCCTGTACCGTTGGTACCGCGAGCGGCGACATCGCCACAAGCGCGGAGAGGGCAATGAGTCGTCGCATCAGCGGGCCTCCGCCGAGATCAGCAGCGTGAGTGAGCCGTCGGATCGCAGATAGGTGCGTGCCACGCGCCGGAGATCGGCCACCGTCACCGCGGCGTAGCGCGACGCTTCGGCGTTCACCGCCGCCGGGTTGCCAAGATAGAGCGCGGCATACTGCACGGCTTCCGAGACATCCATCGCGGTCTGCCGGCCAAAGATCGTGCGCGACCGCCACGCATTTTGCGCCTTCTCCAGCTCCGCGACCGTGATGCCGTCCGCGGCGAGCAGGGTCTCGCGCGCCACCGCGGCCTGCAGCGAGTCGATGCCCACCGACGCATTCGCAATGGCCAGCACCGCAAAGAGTCCGCCGGCGCGCATCGGGCCGAACGGATCATGCAACGTCTGCGCCGCCACCGCGACCTGGCTCCCGCGCACCAACGAACGATTCAAGCGACTGCTCTCCCCTTCGCCGAGAATGGTGGCAAGGAGTGCAAGCGCCGGATAATCGGCGTGCGCAGGCGGCACGGTCCGATAGGCCGTGAGTACCGCCGGGAGCGTGGCATTCGCATCGGTGATGCGCTTCACCACCGCGCGCGCCGCGACCGGCGCCGACTCGCAATTCACCGGCTCGCGCCGCGGCCCCGCGGGAATGCGCCCGAAATACTGCTGCACCAGTGGAAGCACCATCGTTGGCGAGACATCGCCGGCAATCACGAGCACCGCGTTGTTTGGGGCATAATGCTGCGCGAAGAAGGCACGGACATCGTCCACTGTGGCGGCATCGAGATCCGCCATCGAGCCGATGATGGAATGCCCATAGGCAAAGCACCGATCACGTGGGAAGAGCGCCGGGAGCGAGTCAATGATGGCCGGACTGTATGCCTGATTGTCCACGCGCAGCCGACGCTCTTCCTTCACCGCCTCGCGCTGGTTCGCGAGGTTCTCTGGCGAGATCGCCAGCGAACGCATGCGGTCAGCCTCCAGCCACAACGCGAGGTTCACGCGGTTGGATGGGACGACGTTGTAATAGTTGGTGCGGTCGGGCTGCGTGGAACCATTGAACTCGCCGCCAGCGCGTTCGATCAACTGCCCATGTTCCATCTTGCCGATATTCGCCGAGCCCTGGAACATCATGTGTTCAAAGAGATGCGCGAAACCCGTGCGCCCCATGCGCTCGTTCCGCGAGCCGACATCGTACCAGACATTCACGGCGACGACCTGCGCGGAGTGATCCTCGACGAAGTGCACCTTGAGGCCATTGGTGAGCGTGTACGACTGCACGCGCACCGGCGTCGGTTCCTGCGCACCCAGCAGCAGGGGAACTGCCGCCACGCAGGCGGCCATCAGGTTACGAATGGTCACGGAAGTCAGGCAGGGGTTCGTGGTTACTGGCCGGTGGAGCCGAAGCCGCCGGCGCGATCGGTCGTGCGTGAGACTGTCCCGCTTTCGAAGGCAAGAGTTTCGTAGCGAGCAAGCACCATCTGCGCGATCCGCTCGCCCTGCCGGATGCGCAGGGGGGCGGTCCCGCCATTCTTCACCGGCACCATGCACTCGTCCGGATAATCGGCGTCAATGGTCCCGGGGCTGTTCACGATCACGAGGTCGGTCTTGAGCGAGGTGCCCGAACGCGGACGCACCTGCGCCTCGTACCCCTCAGGGAGGCGCATGCGGAATCCGAGTGGAATCAGTGCTTTCTCCCCCGGAGCGAGCTCAATCCACGGCCCCTCGGCATCACGCGAGACGCCACGCTCCTGGGGCTGGCCGTGTATGAACACGCGGACCGTTCCCGACGTCAGACAGGCGGCCAGATCGTGCCCCGCACTGGCGGCGGTGGCCCGGCGTGGGGCCACCACCCCGGGCTGGAGCGCTTCAAAGATGATGGTCGGCATCCGGACAAACCTACAACCCCTTCCCGCCCAGCGGGTATCATTCCAAACGATGACTCCGCGCCTCCTTCGTCTCGCCCTCGTCCCGTTCCGCACGGCCCTCTGCGCGGCCCTCTGCGCGGCCCTCTGCGCGGTCCTCTCGCTTGCCTCGCGGGCGACCCCGCTCCATGCACAGGAGCCGGTGCTCTCCACCCAGGCGACCGATGCTGTCGAGGACCCGCGGGCGATTGGCCAGCGGGCACAGGCGCGGTTCGAATCCTTCCGGCGGGCGAATCTGCCGTTCAGCCGCGGTGGGGGAAGCGACCGCTGCCAGGAGCGCGTGGGTCGCTTCTGCTACTGGTACGACGAAGCGGCAGGCGACGGGCCACCGGAGCCGGGCCCCGTCTCCGCGCAACGCCTGCAGCTCATTGCCCTGCTCGACTCACTTGGACGCGTGAACCCGGCCGAGAACTGGATTGCGGGGCAGCGCATCCGATATCTCGACGAAGCCAAGTTTGGCGCGCGCGCCCTCACGGCGGCGCGGGAATGCCGCGCCTACGGATGGTGGTGCGAGGCGCTGCAGGGCTTCGCGCATCATCAGCTCGGGCAGTTTGCCGACGCCGAAGCGGCGTACGAGCGCGCGCTGGCGCGGATGACGGAGATCGAGCGGTGCCGCTGGACCGACATCTCCTTGTATCTCGACGAAGACACGCGCAAGCAATATCAGCGGACGCAGTGCGGCACCCCGCAGCGCACCGCGTACGAATCGCGCGTCTGGTTCTTTGCCCGCACCCGCTACGGCATGCGCGGCAACGACTCGCGCACGGAGCATTTTGCGCGGCTCACCTATGTGGATTTTCTTCGCGCGGCCCCCTCGGCGTACATGTTCGGCTTCGACGAAGACGAGCGCGAACTCGTGCTGCGCTTTGGTTGGTCGCGGTCGTGGTCGCGCGGTCCGGACATTTATGGTCCACAGGGGAGTGGTCCGCCGCAACTGAACATCATCGGGCACGATCCCGTCCCCGCGCATCGTTTTGTACCGCCGCATCATGTGCTCACCAGCCCGACCGTTTCCGACTCGGTCGATTGGGCCGTGCAGCTGCCGCCGGTGGTCGCGCGCTATGGGCCGCCGTATGCCAAGAAGATCGTCATGCTGGAGCATCAGGAGGGCCTCTTTCGACGTGGCGACACTGCGCTCGTGGTGCTCGCCTACGACGTGAGCAAGGAACCGAAGATGGCGGGAGCGCGCCTCGACGGGGCGCTCGTCCTCACTCCCGGTGGCGAGCCGCGGGCGAACACCACCACCGTGAGCGGTGTGCCGGCAAAGGGCACGCTGACGGTGCGCGCCCCATGGGGCCCACTCCTGATGAGTGCGGAGATTGCCGCAACGGATAGCAGCGTGCTCGCGCGGGCGCGCTACGGCATTCGCCCGCCATTCGCGCAGGGCGCACGTGTATCTCTCTCCGACCTCCTATTTTATACGCCGTACGAGGAGTTCCCCACGCGCGTCGAGGACGCCCTCCCGCACGCCCTCGCGACCCAGAAGGTGCGGTCCTCGCAGCCCCTCGGCGTTTTTTGGGAGGCGTACAACACCAACCCGCTGGGCGAGCGCATGACCATCTCGCTCACCGTGGCGCCCGAGGCCGAAGAGTCCACGGGGGTGCTCCGGCGTGGTGCGCGCGTGATTCGGGGGCGTGAATCCGCGCGCGTCAGCGTCACCACCGAGGACGTCTCGGCTCGCGGCAGTTCCACCTCGGCGCGCGCGTTGCAACTGGACATCTCGACGCTGCGCCGCGGCGAGTATCTCGTGCGGCTCGAGATCACCGTGGCCGGCCAGTACACCATCAGCGCCGATCGCCGCATCGTCGTGACGGGGCCCTGACCTCGGTGCAACGGCCCCGTCAGCTGACCGCGTACCGCGATTAGATTCGGGCGCATGCGCGTTACGCCGATCCTCCTCTCGCTCTCCGTTGCCGGGCTGCTCTCGCTCGGCCTCCGCAATGTGGCCCCCACGGCAATCGCCGCTGAGGCACCATCCTCCACAAGTGTCGCGTCGCTCCCCGAGAGCGAGGTGGCGATGGATCCGGTGCTCGAGCAGAGCACCGGTGGCATCTTGCCGCACAAACGGATCATCGCGTTTTATGGGAATCCGCTCTCGCGCCGCATGGGCGTGCTCGGCGAGTACACGCCGGACGTGATGCTGCGCATGCTCGATGTCGAAGTCGCCGCATGGGAAGCCGCGGATCCGAGCACCCCGGTCGTCCCCGCCCTGCACCTGATTGCGGTCGTGGCGCGCGATCACCCTGGCGCCGATGGCAAGTATCGCGGACGGATGGCGGACACGTTGATTGAACGCGTGGCGCGTTGGGCCGCCACGCGCGATGCCATCGTCTTCCTCGATTTGCAGATCGGTCACTCGACGCTGCAGGAGGAGTTGCCGCGCCTCGCGCCCTTCCTTGGGCGGCCCAACTTTCACTTGGGCATCGATCCCGAGTTCGCCATGAAGAACGGCGGCCTCCCCGGCAAGCGCATCGGCACCTACGACGCCGTCGACATCAACTACGCCGTACGCTTTCTCGGCGAGCTCGTCACGCAGCATCGCATTCCGCCAAAGGTGCTCGTCGTGCATCGTTTCACGCGCAACGGCGTGACGAACACCCAGAATGTGCGACTCGACCCGCGGGTGCAGATCGTGATGCACATGGATGGATTTGGCGCGCCGCAGCTCAAGCGCGCGACGTGGAACCGCTTCATCGTGACGGAGCCGGTGCAGTTCGCTGGCTGGAAGCAGTTCTATAAGGCGCGCAACGACGACCCGCGCACCACGATTCCAGAAATCCTCGCGCTTCGCCCGAAAGTCCTCTACGTGCAGTATCAGTAGCGAACGGCCGCTCCCGGAGGTCAGGGAGCCTACGCGCGGTTCAGCGGACGACGATCACACCACGGCTCGCATCGCTCTGCGCGAAGAGCTTGCCGTTGGGATTGTAAAAGAAGATGCGACGCTTGCGCCCCTCAACAATCCCGTCCGCCTGCGCGAACTGCTGCACGAGGGCGAGTTGTCCTTCCTCCCGCACCGGGAAGGTCGCGGCCGGATAGCTGACGAAGACCTCGTCCTGCTGCACATCCACGAGGGCGCTCTCCCGCGTCTGACGAATGACGGCGAGGGCCTCGTCGCGCTGCAGCGGCGTTGAAATCACCGCGTCCGGCTGCGAGCCTGCCGCTCCCACTCCACCCGACGGGCCCGTCGCAATCCAAAGAATGAGGACGACCACGATCCCGAGCGCCGACCACCGCATCACCGGAGTCTGCCGCATGACGAATCCGCGGACTTCGGTGACGAGACTCTTTCCCTTCCCACCCGGACCCGGCGCACTGGTCGTGGGGCTCATCCGAGTGGATGAACGCTTTCCGGGCGCCGGCTCCGTGGGATACGGCGTAAAGCAGTAGGGACAGACGCGGAGGTTTTTGCTCTCCTTATTGCAGGCGGTGCAAAGCATAGACCCATAATAACGGGCGGGGACCCTCCTTCGGCAATGGAGAGCCCCCGTCGACCACCAGTTCGGTCCGCAATTCAGTCCGGCTGGTACTCGGCGTAGGCGGCGTTCAGGCCACCGCCATCGACCACCTGGGTGTATCCCGCACGCGCCAGCGCGGCCGCGGCCTGCGCTGAGCGGACACCGCCGGCGCAGTACACGAGGATCTTGGCATCCTTGGGCACGTCGGTCCGCGATTCCAGGGCCTCCGGAAGCTGGTCCACCGGCAGATTCTCGGCGCCCCGCAGCCCCCCGAGAAAAAACTCCATGTTCGAGCGCACATCGAGGACGACATCCACGCGCTGTTGGCGAAACGCAGGCATGTCTTTAAGAGGCAAGGGTCAATTCTACTACACAACCAATGAGTAGAATATAACCCTCCCACAGCGCGCGTCAAGGGGCGGTCGGCGGCAACCCCAGGGCCTGACGGACCCGCTGCACTCCCGCCGGGGTCGCTGCGCCCAACTCCCGATGCATCACCCGCCCATCGCGGTCGAGCACCAGGACGTGGATGCGCGACTCACTGCTGATTCCCAACGCCGTCTTGAACGGCCCCTTATTGATGTAGACCGTGATTGTCGCTTCGCGCGTCGCGCGATCCGCGATGCCGCTCCGCATCCCGCCGTCAATCCAGCCGCGCAACGGGGTCCATCCGCGATGCAGCGCGGGAATCTCATAGACCTCGACATTCCCCGCCTCACGACGCACGACGCCGAGCGCGGGCAGCCAGGAATTCACCTCGCGCTGCTGACGCTGCTTGAACGCGACCAGTACGACGTTGCGCTCGCCCGCAAAATCGGCGGGGAGTTCGAGTTCCCGTCGCTCGAGGTTGCGCCCGTGGATTGTCGGAAAGAGCGGCCGGCTCTGCTGCGCCTCCATCTCCGCTCCTGAGCCGGCGAGCAACAGGCCCACCAGTGCGAGCACGCGCCAGCGTTCACCCTTACGCATCAAGGCGCGCCGCCGCCACCGCCAACGCAATCCAGCCGGCAATAAAGCAGACGCCGCCAAGCGGAGTGATGGCGCCCAGCGCGCGAATCCCCGAGAACGTCATCGCATAGAGCGAGCCCGAGAACAGCACCGTCCCCGCGACAAAGAGCCAGCCACTCGCCTGCACTGCGCCGGTGGCACCCATCGGTGTGCGCGACGCCACCCACGCCACCGCAACGAGAGCCAGCGCGTGATACATCTGATACCGCGCCGCCGTCTCAAAGACCTCGAGCATGCGCGGTTCGAGCTTCGCGCGCAACGCGTGCGCACCGAAGGCGCCAGCGGCCACGGCAATCCCCGCCGAAAGGGCGCCAATCTGAAGAAAAAGTCGCATCACGCGGAAACCGTCTGGGATGTTGAAGGGGCAACCGCACGACTGTCCGCAATCGGAACATGCGTCATCGCGTACTCGGCGAGTGCGGTGATGGTGAGCGAGGGATTCACCCCAGGGTTCGCCGGCATCGCCGAGCCATCGCAAATGATGAAGTTCTTGTATCCGAAGGCGCGCAACTGGTGATCCACCACGCCATGCTTCGCATCCTTGCCAATCGGCGCGCCGCCGAGGATGTGCGCGGTCGTCGGCACATTTGCCGCGGCCTCAAGGATGCCGCTCTGCGCAAATCCTCCCGTCACCTTCGCCATGAACTCCGCCGCCTCATTCGCAATCGGAATGAACGTCGGGTTTGGCTTCTCCGAATTCTGCTCCGTGCGCAGCCCGATGCCGCCAAACAGCTTGCGCACCGGACGGAAGGCGATTGCGTTGTCGCTGGTTTGCATCACGAGCACCACCAAGGAGCGACGACTCCACCCAACAGGAATGCGCGACCGCAAAAAGCGGAGCGGATGCTTCATGATGCTCGCCAACAGCATCAGCGGGCGCGTGAGGCGCGTGCCATTTCCCGTGAGCGGAGCCAAGAGCAGCATCATGAAGTCGCCCTTACGGCCGTACGTACACAACTCGATATGCGTGTCGGGCCGCGGATGCACACTCGCGCTGATAGCCACGTCGAACCAGGGCTTCGTGGAATCATCCGGCAGCGTGACGGAGAGAATGCTCTCACTATTCGTGCGCACCAACTCGCCTAACCGTTCGCTGAGCCGCGGCAGCGCGCCCGTGACCTTGCACTTGAGCAGCAGCTTGTTGGTGCCCAGTGCGCCCGCCGAGACAATCACACCGCGCGCCGTCAGGGTGCGTCGCCCCTTGGCGAACCATGCACCGGGACGCTGCGTGGTGACGCGATAGCCCTCGCTGCCATCGGCGGCGCCGAGCGGACGGATCTCTGCCACCTCCGTGTCAGCGAAGACCTCAGCCCCCGCCTTCTCGGCGAACCAGAGATAGTTCTTGAGCAGCGTGTTCTTGGCCCCGACGCGGCATCCAACCATGCAGGCGCCACAGCGGGTGCAGCCTGTGCGATCCGGCCCTTCCCCACCGAAGTAGGGATCGGGCACCGTGCGACCAGGCTCACCGAAGTAGATCGCCACCGGTGTGCGCGTGAAGGTCTCCTCCACGCCGAAGTGCGCGCCGACCTTCTTGAGGAGTTCCTGGCCGGCACTCGGATACGGCACGCGGGCCACGCCGAGCATGCGTTCGGCGGTGTCGAAATGCGGCGCGAGTGCGGTGGCCCAATCGTTGAGCCCAGCCCACTGCGGGTTCTCAAAGAACTCCGGCTTCGCGCGATACAGCGTGTTGGCGTAGACCGTGCTTCCGCCGCCGACTGCCGCGCCGGAGGCAATGAAGATGTCCTTGAAGGGGCTCAAGCGGGTGATGCCACGCAAGCCGAGCGAGGGGGCCCAGAGAAATCGCCGGAGATTCCACGCCGACTCGGCGTACTCCTCGTCCCTGAAGCGGCGGCCCGCTTCGAGCACGGCCACGCGATAGCCCTTCTCGCGGAGCCGGAGGGCGGAGACACTGCCGCCGAAGCCGGAGCCGACGATGATGTAGTCGTAATCGAAGGTGGTCACTCGGGAAATGTAGCAACCACGTCATCGGGAGCGGGCGACTACGTCATTCCCCCGAGGTGCTGCTGGCCGGAGCGCAGGCCAACTGCGTCGCGAGACCGATGGGAGGCCAATGCGCGGGGGGCCATCGTGTGGTCCATCGGTCCCCACCTCGACCCCGAGCTCTCCGATGCACCCTTTCGCCCTGTCGCCGATTGCCGCGTTGCTGCCCCTCGTGTTCGTGCTGGAGGCGCAGGAGCCGCAGGAAGCGCGCCCCGACTACCGCGTGACCGATCATGCCATCTTCGTCCATGCGGATGGCCGCCTGCGGGAGGCGCTTGAGCCCGACGAGATCGGGCATCGGGGCGTCGTGGTCGGTGGGCGGCTGAGTGAGTCGGCGGGAGCGCGGCAGCTCTCGCGCCTCCTCGACGCGGTCCGCTCGAGCCCGCATGACACCATCATGATCTACGTCCATGGCGGGCGCGTTTCGTACGAGAAGGGCTACGACCGTGTCGCCCTTCGCGGCCAGGCCATCGACTCGGCGGGCTACTACCCACTCTTCATCAATTGGAATTCGAGCGGCGGCTCGAGTCTCTGGTGGCATCTCTTTCGGATGCGGCAAGGGGAGGACTGGGGCCCAGTGAGCGGCACCCTTTCGGCCCCGTTCATGATTGCCGCCGCACTGGGGCGCTCCATCAGCCGGGCCCCAATGAGCGCGTTGCACCAAGCCGCGGACTATTGTCGCGTTCTTGGCGGCATGAAGCGAGGTGATACTGAGGGTC
>JANLTT010000366.1:0-11749 GCA_031363115.1 Gemmatimonas sp. | reverse complement strand
TGTGGTGCCCATGCGGAGCGGTCGTGCGGGAATCCATGTAGCCAGAGCACCGGAAGGCCGCGCCCGGAGTCATCGAGACCGACTGCACCAAGCGCGGTGTGAACGATCATGATTCCGCACCGGCGCCGGGGCTCGCAGTGGCTTCAGTGGCGTCAGTGGCGAACGCAGGGACGGCCAGGAACTCCATTGTCTGCACCGACGGAAGGTCGTCCTCGACCCAGAGCATGCGGATCGTGACCACGACCGTGGCGAGGAGCGGGATCGCGACGAAGAGCCCGAGGAATCCGAAGACGTAGGCCATGATCACCTGCGTCACGAGCGTGAGTGCAGGCGGGAGGTCGAGCTGTTCCTTCATCAGGAACGGGATGAGGAGGTTGTTCTCGAGGAACTGAATGCCCCAATAGACCAAGACGATCACGCCGGCCTGCTCGGGCGATTCGGCGAAGCCCATCAAGATGGCCGGCACGGCACTGAGCACCGGGCCGATGTTCGGAATGAACTCGAAGATGCCGGCAATGACGCCGAGTGGCAGGGCACCGCGCACGCCGATGAGTGCAAGGATGGCGGTGGTCACGAGACCAATCACGACCATCGCAATGAGCTGCGTGGCGAACCAGGTGCGGAGTGTCGCGCCAAGCGAGGTAAGGACGACGCTGATGCGATCGCGATGATCGACGGGAATCAGGAGGAGAAGGCCGTGGCGATACGTGGTGGGATCGGCGGCGATATAGAGCGCGAGAAAAATCACCATCACGAGTCCGGCGGCGACCGTGAGCGCCGACTGGACGATGCCGAAGGCGAAGTTGGTGATGGCGGGGGTGTGCACCTGCAACGCGGCGATGAGGCGGCTCGAGCCGTCCGCGGTGGCGGGGGCGATGGCTTCGAGCAGCTTGGGCTGCTTGAGGCCGACCCACGCTTCGAACTTGGCGGCCGCCTCGGGGAGCTTGGTGCGGAGGTCCTGTGACTGCTCGACGAGGATCGGGAAGGTCCAGGCGAAAATCAGGAGCAGGAGGGCCGTGGCGCCAAAGACGACTAGGGCGGCGACCACGGGGCGCTTGAATCGGACGCGGGCGCAGATCCAGTCGGTGACGCGGGCGGCCGAGAGTCCGAAGAGGACGCCGAGGAAGGCGGTGAGGATGAGGAGTCGGGCCGACCAGACGAGCTGGGCGCAGACCACGACGAAGAGGATGGTCAGGCCGGCGCGCACGAGATCGCCCGTCCGAAGGGGACGGTCGGGGCGTTGACCGAAGGCGGGAATGGACGTGGTGAGGCGCATGTTTTTTGGAGAGGGTCCGGACCTCCGAAATCAGCGGGTTGGCCGCGCCGGACACAAGGATTAGACGGGGGATGAGACGAGGGATGAGACCGCGGGACCCTCCCCTCGACTAGATTGTCCGGATGCGAGCCCCGACCAAGCCCACCGCCATGTATCTCGACACCGACGCTGCGGTGACCGAGTGGCTGGCGGCTGCCGGCAAGACCAAGCGCCTGGCATTGGATACCGAAGGGGCCAGTTTCCACCGGTTCATCGACCGCATCTACCTGCTGCAGATGTCCACGGACACGCAGCATGCGGTGATTGACCCGCTGGCGATCAAGTCGCCCGCCCTGTTGGGGGCGATGATCGAAGATCCAACGATCGAGATCGTCTTCCACGATGCCGATTACGATCTCCGGCTGCTGCATCAGGATTACGGCTGGAACGTGCGCACGATCTTCGACACGCGCGTCGCCGCGCAGCTGTTGGGGATGAAGGCCTTTGGGCTCGCCGCACTCCTCGGGCAGTACTTCGAGGTGAAGCTCGACAAGAAGCATCAGCGCGCCGATTGGTCGATGCGTCCGCTCACGGCGGACATGCTGGATTACGCGGCGCAGGACACGATTCATCTGCTCGGGCTGCGCGATCTGTTGCACGCGGAGTTGGTGAAGAAGGGACGTCTTGCATGGGCTGAAGAGGAGTTCGAGCGCCTGGAGAAAGTGCGCTGGCCCTCCGACGATTCGGCGAATGGCTTCCTGAAGGTGAAGGGCGCGCGCGATTTGACGCGGCGCGAGCTCGCGGTCTTCCGCGAGTTGGTGCAGTGGCGTGATGTCGCGGCGCTCAAGCTCGATCGCGCGACCTTCCGCGTGGTGAGCAACGAGGTGTTGCTGGAAGCGTCGAAGTCGCATCCGGCGAGCAAGGAAGCCCTGGGGCAGCTGAAGGGGATGCCGCGCGGGATCCTTGAGCGGAACGGGCAGGAGATTCTGGCGGCAATCAATCGCGGGCTCGCGGTGCCGGAAGAGGAGCTGCCGAAGTTCGCGAAGGCGCCGCGGTGGGATCGGGATCCGGAGTTCGACTTTAAGGTCGGCGCGCTGAAGGGCGTGCGTGATGCGACGGCGCTGCGGCTGGAGCTGGATCCCGGGGTGTTGTGCTCGCGCGAGCGGATGGAGACGGTGGCGCGGTTGATGCCTGGTGCTCCCGATGAGCTCACGCAGATCCCGGAGTTCCGGCGGTGGCAGATTGGGGAGCTTGGAGCTGGGTTTGTTGCGGCGTTGGCGCCTTGGCGGAAGAAGGAATCGCCGTATCGCGAGGCGTAACTGCTACTGCTTCACCACAGAGGCACAGAGGCACAGAGAACGGCAACTGCTCTGTGAAAGGGGGTGTGGCGAGAGAGACTTCTCCGCCACACCCCCTTCAAACTGCAGTGCTCCGTGTCTCTGTGCCTCTGTGGTAGAGACGCCGTTCAAAACCCGAGATACGCGCGCACTCGCGGCTCGATGCGATCGGGGGTCCAGGGCGGTGACCAGACCAAGTTCATCGCGACGGTACCAACGCCAGGCATCGCCTTCAACTGTTGCTCGGCGTCCGTCATGATCTCCGGCCCAGACGGACAACCGGGCGAGGTCAACGACATGTCAATGGAGATATCCGCGCCGGTGACGTTGATCGCGTAGATCAAGCCGAGGTCGAGGATATTGAGATTCAGCTCCGGATCTTTCACGCGACGGAGCGCGAGCTTCACCTTGTCCTCGGTGATGCCCGCGGCGCTCGACGGCGCGTCGGTGGGCGCGGTCGAGTCGGCGGCTGCGTTGGCGACTGCCTCGGCGGCCGGCGGCGCGGGATGCGTGGACTGCGGCTCGGGAGCCGGTTCAGGGTGCTGCGGAAGTTCGTTCAATGCTGCCTGCTGTTGGATGCGTTGGGGCTGCTCGCGGCGCCCTGCCGCGGAACAGTCGTTGGACGACGAACCCCCACCGTTGTCGGCGGGTTCCAGTCCGTGGCGACATCCACGCGGAAATCGCGGGGCCACGGAATGGCGCGCAGGGTTGGGTCATCCGTGATTGCGAGGGCCGCGGCGTCGGCGACATCGTGACGGACGTCGGCGATGATGATTCCGGGACGACGTGCGCGGGCCTCGTGCACGCGGTTCGTCAGGAGAATCACGAAGAGTTGGCGATCGGGGTCAATCCAAATTGATGTGCCCGTGTAACCCACGTGCCCGAATGAGTTGGGGCTCAGGAATTCACCGGAGCCGCGCTCCATCATCGGCATTTCCCAGCCGTACGTGCGATTGCCCTTCACCAATCGCGTGAACTGCCGCACGGTGGAGTCCTGAATGACGCGCACGCCGCCGTAGGTGCCGCGGTTGAGCATCATCTGCGCAAAAATCGCGAGGTCGGTCGCGGTGCTGAACAATCCGGCATTGCCGGTGACGCCGCCGAGTGTGTAGGCGGTTTCGTCGTGCACCTCGCCATGCGCGGGATGGCCGCGCGGCGGATACTGCTCGGTGGGGGCGATGCGTGGGCGGAGCGATGCGGGGGGCATGTAGCGCGTGTCGTTCATCCCCAGCGGGCGGAAGATGCGCGACTCGCAGAACTGATTGAGCGGCATCCCCGCAACGCGCTCGATGGCGAGGCCGAGGGTGATGGCGCCGACGTCGGAGTAGTCCACCAGACCGCCGGGCATCGAGTTCATGCGGGCGGTGAGGATCTGTTCGCGGCCCTGCGCGGGGGTCCTGGCGGTAAGCCAGATTCGGCGGCCCGCGGGGAGTCCGCCGGTGTGGCTGAGGAGATGCGCCACCGTCACCCGCTCCTTCCAGCGACCAGTGAACTCGGGGAGAATCTCCTGGATCTTCTTGTTGAGCGGGAGCTTGCCTTCGTCGTAGAGCACCATTGCCGCGCTGGCGAGGCAGACGGGCTTGGTGAGCGAGGCGAGGTCGTAGATGGTGCGCGCGGGGTCCACCGGGGCGGCGTTCTGGCGCCAGGACAACTTGCCATACCCGGTTTGCAGCACCGTCGAGCCGCGTCGCCCGATGATGACCGCCGCGCCCGGATAGGCCCCGACGGCGATGCCGCGGCGGACCACGCGATCCACCTCGGCCAGCCGATCCGCGGCCATCCCGACGGCGCGGGCGGGCCGGAGGGCTGGCGGCTCGCCCAGGGTGAGGGCGGCGGTCAGGGAGATGAGGGGGAGGAGCATCTACGGGGAAGACCGAGGGGAGGGGCGCGCGGTAACAACACGTCACAAGTGTCAGTCTATAGCCGTACGGGAAGGAGGCAACCCTCCCGCAGTGTCCACGGGATTCTGAGGGAGGCAACCCTTGGGCGGTCCGAGGGTGACATAGAGACTGTAACCCCCGCCATGGCATCCGATCCCTTAACCATCCGACGCGCCATCAACGGCGACGAATCGGCGCTGCGCTCCCTTTGGGTGGAGCATGCGCCGCGGATTGACGCCGTCGTGCGACGACTCGTCGGTGATCACGATCAGGCGGCGGACATCGCGCAGGAAGTCTGGATTCAGATCTTCCGCGCCTTGCCGACCTGGCGCGGCGATTCGCAGTTCTCGACGTGGGCGCATCGCATCGCAGTGAATCGCACGTTGAACGCCCTGCGCACGGTGCGGCGTTTGGCGAAGCTCGAAGTGGTGATGGAAGACGACACGGTGGCGGTGGAAGACGATATGGATCGGTCATTCCTCGCGCAGTCGATTGATGAAGCGGTGCAGCAACTCTCGCCCGGCGCACGCACGGTGTTCGTGCTCCATGATGTCGAAGGCTATACGCACGAGGAGATTGCCACAGAACTCGGCATCACTTCGGGCGGATCGAAGTCCCAACTGTTCAAGGCACGCGCGAAGCTTCGCCGGTTGCTCGCGCATCTCGTGGATGTTTCCTCTCCGGCGCAGGACTCTGAGCATGTCTGATATTCAACATCTTTCTACAGAACGTCTCGCGGCGATGGCCGATGAGACGCCGACACCCGATGAAGCGACGCATCTTGCGGGCTGCTGGGATTGCCGCGCGGAGGTAGCCGCGTATCGGCGACTCGCGCGGCTCGCGGCGATGGCGCCGGTGCCCACGGAGCCGTTGACCGCATGGTCGCAGCTCGCACCGCAGTTGCGGGCGGAAGGAATCGTGGTGGATGCAGCGCGCACCTCCCCGGTGCTCGGTGGTGCGGCGATGGCTGATGCGCGTGCACTGCCGTTCATGAAGGCCGACGCCAAGAAGCCGAAGTTGCAGCTGTATGCGCTGCGTGCCGCGGCGGGATTTGCGTTGATCTTCGGTGGCGCGCTGGCGGGGCGCATCAGTGCGGGCATTCCCTTCGCGAATGCGAAGCAGGAGTTCACCGCAGCGTTGCCGGTGGAGCAGAATGCGCAGTACACGAACCCGAGTGAGGCGCTGCAGGCGCTGACGGTGGCGCAGCAGCAGTATCAGGCGGCCGCTGCCTTTCTCGCCGCACAGGATACCACCTCGCGCTTCGTGGGCATGAACCAAGAGCGGTATCGCGCGCGGTTGGACGCGCTCGATGAAATCGCCGCGACCACACGCGCCGCGCTCTACCGCGCGCCGCAGGACCCGATGCTCAACCAGTACTATCTCACCACGCTCGGCGCGCGCGAGGCGACGCTGCGCGAGATTGGCGCGACGATGCCCGATACGCGCCGCATGGAGCGGTACTGATGCGCGCGATACTCTGTCTCGGTGCGTTCGTGCTGGTGGCACCGCTGGCGACGGCGTCTGCCCAGGCGACCCCGCTGCTCCGTGGGGACTCCGTGACGGTGCGGGGCGATTCCATCACCGTGCGTCGCACCTTCGTGCGGGACACGGTGCGGATTCGTGCACTCACCGCGGCCAATGAGAGCGAAGTGTTGCGCGTGGTGAATGAACTGCGGGCGCGTGAGGCGGGCATTCTGCAGGCGTTGGCGACGATTCCGCCGGCGCGCGTGGCGGAGCGTCGCGCGCTGGAGGAGGAGCTCGCGAAGCTTTCGCGCGAGGCCTTCACGGTGATGAGTGTGATTGAATCGCGCTGCGTCGAATCGCGGACGTCGGCACCGGCGGGGTATCTCGGGTTGACCATCACGACCGATGTCGTGGTGCGTGATCGCAACGTGAGTGTGCAGCGTTCGGTGATCAGCAGCGTGGAGCCCGGGTCGCCGGCCCAGCGCGCGGGACTTGCGACGGGTGACTTCGTGGTGAGCATCGCTGGGCTTGATGCGATGTCGGGGTTGCCGGAGTTGGGTGAGAAGCTTGAGCCAGGGCGAAGGATTGATGTGGTCGTGGATCGTAACGGTCGCCCGCTGACGGTGGACGTGACGGTGGCGCCGCGTCCGCAGCGTTTTGATCGCGGCTGTCCGCAATTTGATCGCGCGATTCAGCCGCTGCGCATGGGTGGCGTGGCGCGCTTTTGGGTGCAGGACTCGGCGGACGGGCAGGGGAATCGCGTGATGTACATGGTGACGGCACCGACGCCGACAGCGCCGCCGGCGCCGCCAACTCCACCAATGTCTGCAACGGCCCCGCGTGCGGCTGCGTCGCCTCGGCCCAGCACGCCGCGCGCCCCGGCGGTCACCGCGACTGCGCCCACGCCACCGACTCCTCCCACGCCGCCTGCGGTGGTGTCATTCGGTACGACGATGGGTGGATCGAGCAATGTCGGCTACTTCGCGGGGGCGCAGTTCCGCGCGCTCGACGATGATTGGCGCGCGGTGCTCGGGCTCAAGCCCGGCACGACGGGAGTGCTCGTCAACGAAGTCGCGCCGGGCTCGGCGGCGGCGCAATCGGGGCTACGGGTTGGGGATGTCGTGACGCAGATCGATGGCGCGGCGGCGAGCTCGCCCTTCGTGGTGGTGCGATTGCTGGGGCTGAATGAGCAGACGCAGGCGTCGTTGCGAGTGGTGCGGGCGCGTGAGGGGCGGGTGGTGCAGTTGCGGTGGGGGCGCAGATAACTGCAGGGGCTCTACCACGGAGACACGGAGGTTTCGCTGCGTTGCCGACACTGCAGTTCCAAAGAAGAGAATGCTTGAATGGAACGACGAATCGCGTGGAAACGGCGCGTTCCCTCCGTGTCTCCGCGTCTCCGTGGTGAAGTAGTTCTACCGAAGCTTGCCGGCCGGCAACGAGTAAATCAGCCGCGCCGTGCGGCGATCGGCGTCGCTCAGCTCCGTCACGAAGACCTGCGGCGCCATGATGCTCGTGGTGTCGGCCGTGTGATCGAGCCCAATGAGATGCCCCACCTCGTGCCGTGCGATGGCCTGCACCCCATCACTCGTGACGCGCCGCCCATCGGGGAGATGCAGCGCAATCTCGATGCTCGCGCCGACTATCCATCCGTTGGCATCGTTCCGCCACTTCGTGCGCCCCGTCATGCGCTCGGTGAAGCGATCCACCCAGGTCACGTGCACCTCGGCGCGCGCGGAGTCTGGCGTGAAGGTGAAGAGGAGCGGCAAGCCAAATCCGTCCCAGACCGAGAATGACTCGCGCACGAGAGTAGCCCACGCGGGGTCGTACGCGGGGTCAGTGCGTGGCTCCTGCACCCAGATGCGCATCGGCTCGCCGCGGCGATCGGGCCAGCGATAGTTCCAGCCATCGTGCGCGTCGAGGAGTTCGGGGAGATAGGTCCCTTCACTGCGCGTTGCCATCGTGTAGGCGATGCGCTCGGCGTTCTCCTCGGCGCTCTCCACTTCGTCAGCCAACGCGTTGAGCGCGGAGTCATCGGCGACGTTCACCGTTGGCTCGGTTTGCGCGTCGCGTTGCGTATCGCGTCGCTCGAGGATGCGTTGCACCGAGCGAAAGGCGAAGACGAGACCGAGTGCCAGGACGCCGAGTCGCACGGGCGTCGAGATGCGCAACGGAGGGCGGTTTGCGCGGTTCACGCGTCGAGGAAGCGCACGGCGGCGTCGAAGACCAACGCGGGCCACTCAAAGAAGGGCATGTGGCCTGCTTCCGGAATGCGCAGCACATGGGCGCGCGGCAACGCGCGCGCGTTGGCATCGGCTTCGGCAACGGGGAGGGCATCTTCCTCGCCGTGAATCAACAACACCGGCGCATTCACGCGCGCGTGCGACTCGCGCCAGTCGTAGCCCTCACGCCGGAGGCGCGCGGCAACGGCCGCTCCGGTGGGACTGAGCGAGAGTGGCGGCGGTGCGAGCATCGCCGATACATCGTGAAACCAGGCCGGATACAACGCACGCGAGTAGCGCGCATGGAGTTCGGGATCTTCTACGAAAAGCGCGCGCGGATCGAGCGCGGCGAGGGCCGCGCGTTCGTCGTCGAGCCCACGTGCGGCGAGATGCGCGACGCCTCGACCATGCAAGTCGTGGAGCCACCCGCTCGTGGGGCCGACGGCATCGAAGGTGACGATGCGGCGGATGCCCTCGGGATCCTCGGCGGCGGCCAACAGCGCGATGCCACCGCCCCACGAATGCGCGGCGAGATTCCACTGTGGAATGCCGAGCGCTTCGCGAAGCGCTCGCACATCGAGTGCGTCGTGTTCGATGCGCGCGGCCCGGGAGCCTGGCGGGGACTGCGATTCGCCGCGACCGCGCTGGTCGTAGAGAATGACTTGTCGTCCTTCGGCGAAGGGGGCGAAGGTTGGCCAGAGGAGGTCGTGCCCGTAGATCATCCCGCCATTGATGGCGAGGACGGGGAGAGTGCCGGGGACCGGGGGCGACATGCGCACGGCGAACTCGAGCCCGCGCGCGCTGATGCGGTGGCGCGTGAGGGGCGGGGTGCGCGGGCGGGTGCGGCGCCAGGCGGCGAGGCGTTCGCGGGCGTTGAGGGGGTCCACAGGAAGGGAAACTAGCCGTGGCGTGGCGGCTTCGGGACATCGAGTGGCGCCGTGATTGAGCGGGCCTTCTCGGATTGCGAGCGCGAAGGACAGGCCGGGGTTGACATAGGGGTGGGGGGTATACATATTCATACCCACGGAGGGTATCGCCCTCGCTGATGCGCTGGTTGGTGCACTAACGGAAGAGGACGCGATGAAGGAACAGACACTCGAGATTGGCGGCATGACCTGCGGGCATTGCCTGCGCGCCGTGAAGGATGCGTTGACCGAGATGGCGGGGGTGACGCTCGAAGAGGTGCGCATTGGCTCGGCGCGCGTCACGTACGACGAGGCACAGGTGAAGCCCGGTGCGATTGCGGACGCGATTCGCAACGCGGGCTACACGATTGTCGCCACGCACTGAGGACGCCGCCACGATGACCACAACCGATTGGCTCGTGATTGCCGGCGCGGTCGTGCTCATCGCGGCCGTGAACTGGTGGTTCTTCTTCGCGGGGACCGGCCGGGCGACTAAGGCACCAACGGCACCACCAACCGCGCGTGATGGCGCCGGCGGTGCCTCGTGAGCGATCTCCTTGTCGCGCGCATCCCCGTGACGGGGATGACCTGCGCCGCATGCCAGTCGCGGGTCCAGCGCACGCTCTCCAAGCAGGAGGGCGTGACCGAAGCCAACGTCAACCTGATGATGGGCACCGCGACGGTCGCCTACGACCCCGCGCTGGTGAAGCCCGACGCGCTCGTCAAAGCAATCATCGCGACCGGCTACGGCGCTGAGTTGCCGCAGCCGGACCGCAGCGCCTTTGAGGAACAAGAAGAACGCGACCGCGCTACGGCGGCGGAGTTCCAGCAGTTGAAGTGGAAGGCCATCGTGAGTGGCGTCGTGGGTGCCGCTTCGATGGCCCTCATGCCATTCATGCACCAGATGATGTGGATCACCTGGGTGCTGCTGGTGGTGACCGCGGCAATCATGGCGACGGCTGGCCGCCACTTCTATGTGCGTGCCTGGAAAGCCTTCACGCACCACTCGGCGGACATGAATACGCTGGTGGCCGTCGGCACTGGGGCCGCCTTCATCTACTCGACGATCGCCACCGTCGCGCCGGGATTCTTCCTCGCGCGCGGCGTCGCCGCGGATGTCTACTACGAAGCGGTGATGTTGATCATCGCCTTCATTCTGACTGGCAATGCCTTCGAGGCGCGGGCCAAGCGCAACACCGCGACGGCGCTGCGTGCCCTCGTGCAGTTGCAACCGCGTACGGCGCGCGTCATTCGCGATCTCAAGGAACAGGACATTCCGATCGAGATGGTGGAGGCCGGGGACTTTGTGGTGGTGCGTCCCGGCGAGCGCATTCCCGTGGATGGCCTCGTGCACAAGGGCGAGAGCGCGGTGGATGAATCGATGCTCACTGGCGAGTCACTCCCCGTGGCGAAGAAGCCGGGCGACCGCGTGATTGGCGGCACAATCAATCGCACAGGTGCGTTCCGACTCAGGGCCACGACGCTCGGCGAGGACTCTGTGCTCGCGCAGATTGTGCGCCTGATGCGTGATGCGCAGGGTTCGCGCGCGCCAATTCAGGCGCTGGCCGATCGCATCTCCGGCATCTTTGTGCCGGTGGTGATCTCGTTGGCGATTGCGACCTTCGCCACGTGGGCCGTGCTCGCCACTGATGCTCCCTTCGTGAAGGGCTTTGCCGCAGCAGTGACGGTATTGATCATTGCTTGCCCCTGCGCGATGGGGCTCGCGGTGCCGACGGCCGTGATGGTGGCAACAGGGAAGGGCGCCGAGTTGGGGGTGTTGATCAAGGGCGGCGAAGCACTGCAGCGCGCCGGCGATGTCACGACGATCGTGCTCGACAAGACGGGGACAGTCACCGAAGGACGTCCGACGGTGACGGATATCGTGGTGACATCGCCTGGCACCGAGAACGAGGTGCTGCGACTCGTCGCGACGCTTGAGGGGCTGTCGGAGCATCCACTGGCCGACGCCATCGTGAAGACGGCAAAGGAACGCGGACTCAAGCTGGGTGAAGTTGAGGGCTTCGAGTCGGTGACGGGGAAGGGAATCGTCGGCGTGGTGGATGGCGCAGCACTTGCCGTGGGGAATGCGGCGCTGATGGCGGACTACGCAGTGGATCTGGCGGCCGTGGCGGCGGAGGCGGCGCGCCTCTCGGATGCGGGACGCACGCCGATGTATGTCGCAAAGGATGGTGCGCTTGCGGGACTCCTCGCTGTGTCGGACCCGATCAAGGAGAGCTCGCGCGCGGCCATTCAGCGGATGCAGGCCATGGGGCTCGAGGTCGTGATGCTCACCGGCGACACCGAGCGCACGGCGCAGGCTATCGCGCGCGAGGCGGGTGTGACGCGCGTGGTGGCGGGGGTGTTGCCGGAGGGGAAAGTCGCTGAGATTAAACGCCTGCAGGAGCTTGGTCAGGTGGTGGCGATGGTCGGTGACGGCATCAACGACGCGCCGGCGCTCGCGCAGGCGGACATCGGGATGGCGATTGGGACGGGTACCGACATTGCCGCAGAGGCGGCGGATGTGGTGCTGATGCGCGGTGACCTGCGGGCTGCCGCGCATGCGATTGATCTCTCGCGTCGCACGATGACGACGATGAAGCAGAATCTCTTTTGGGCCTTTGTGTACAACGTGATTGGCATTCCGATTGCCGCGGGGGTGCTGTACCCTGCCTTTGGGCTGCTGCTCACT
>JANLTT010000362.1:0-2412 GCA_031363115.1 Gemmatimonas sp. | reverse complement strand
CGACGCGGTTACGACCCCTTCGACGTTCACTCGGGCGACGGTGGTGTCCGTCGAGGTCCACGTGAGGGGGAAGTCCGAGAGCAACGCGCCACCGGCGGTGCGCACGGCGGTGCCGAGTGTTGTGACGCCGCCGGGGAGCAGCGAGACGCTCGCCGGCGTCACCTCGAGCGAACTTGCGGACCGGGGCGTGACGGTGACGGTCACGGAGTCGGCGCGGCCGCCGCTGAACACGATCGCGAATGCCGTACGCTCGAGTGGTCCGTCGTAGGGTCGCGCCGTCGCGACCCCAGCGTCGCTGACCCGCACGATGCTGGTGTCGCTCGAGAGCCAGACGAACTCGCGACCAGTCAGTGTCGTCCCGTCCGCGGAGGCGGTCGTCGCGCTCAACGAAACGGAGTCTCCCACGGGAATCGTCACCGCGCTCGGTGAGGCGACGACGCGGTCAATCGCGAGCGGTACCACCGTGAGCGGAACGGTGTCGGTCACTCCCTCAACGGAAACGACAATCGATGCGAAACGCACCGCCGGCCCAGCGTAGGCACGCGCCGTGACGCGCCCCGTACTGTCGACGACCGCCACGGTCGTGTCGAGCGAGGTAAACTCCTTGGTGCGCCCGGTCAGCTCGATCAGCCGTCCGGTTTTGCCCGTAATCCCAAAAGCGGTCACGGCCACGGTGGCGGTATCGAGCGGTGCGAGGGTCAGCGCCTCGGGCGTCGCGGTCACAAGGACGGGGCTGAGCGGCGGCCAACTGAGCGTGAGCGAGTCGGACACACCCTCGCTCGCGGCAATCACGGTCACGCTGCGGGTATCCGGTCCGACATACAGCCGACCGATAGCATATGTGCCTGCGCCTTGCGCCCCAATCGTGGCGACCGACGTGTCGCTCACCGTCCAGTTCACCTCGCGGCCGCCCAGGAGGAGCCCCGTCGCGTCGCGGAGGAACGTAAAGAGCGTGAACGTTCGCTCCGAATTAGGGCTTTCATTCGCCTGCTTAATCTCGACGCTGCTGACGGCGAGCGGTGCCACCACAATCACCGCGGTGTCCGCGAGCGCCCCGAGGGAGACAATCACGGACGACGTACGCGTGGCCTCCCCCGTGTAGAACCGCGCCGTCACAATGCCCTCGGCATTGACTATCGCCACCGTGCTATCGGTGGAACGCCACTGCAGCGGGAAGTCGGTCAGCGGGTCTCTGTCGGCAGTGCGCAGCACGGCGCGGAGTGTGTCCACCGCACTCGGCGACAGCGTGATGCTACCGGCGGAGAGTTGCAATTCGGTGGCGACTTCGGGCTGCACGGTCACGTTGGCCGTGTCCGAGAGTCCGGCGGCGAAGGCGACGACCTGCACCGTGCGCTCCAGCGGGCCAAAGTAGGGACGCGCCGTGATGACACCCGCTGCGCTCACCTGCACAGTTGCTGTGTCGCTCGACACCCACGCCGTCGCGCGCCCGGTCAGCGCGAGTCCGGTCGCCGAGAGTGTTGCCACCGACAGCGTGTCGCTGCCGCGCGCCGGCAGTGTGACCGCACTCGGCGTGACGACCACCTGCTGTACGGCGAACGGCAGGATCTCAACGAGAATCGTATCGACGGCCGTGCCGATCGCGCTCTGCACGAGAATTCTTGTGGCTCGCACCGAGTCGCCCGTGTATGCTTGCGCATGCACGAGCCCTGTCGGAGAGACGCCCACGACGGTGGAGTTTTGCGAAGTGTAGAAGATCAAACGATTGCTTAGCACATCACCAAAGAGCGACTCGAGCCGCGGCGTGAGTTGCGCTGAATCGAGTGGCTGCATCGTCAGCCGCTCGGGGGTCACGACAATGGAGAAGACGGGGTGCGGTGTCACCGTGAGGCGCAGGGTGTCCGCCACACCGCCGCTCGCGGCGAAGATCAGCGCGCTCCGGGAGAGTGGACCTCCATAGGGGCGTGTGGTGATGAGACCGGAATCACTGACCTGTGCGATGCTGGTGTCGCTTGAGCTCCAGGTGACGGGACGATCATTCAGCACCACGCCTCCGGGCCCCTGGAGGACCGCACCCAGCAGGAAGGTCGTGTTGGGGCGGACCGCGGCGGTATCGGGATCGATGCGGAGGCGCGAGACGGCCAGCGGGCGGATCTCGACCATCGCGGTATCCGCGACGCTTCCGAATCGCACGATGATCGAGGCGACACGCGTCTCGAAGCCCGCGTAGAACGCGCCGGTCACAATGCCCTCCGCGTTCACCCACGCAATCGTGGTGTCCGAGGTGGTCCATTCGAGCGGCGTGTCAGTCAGGATCTGGCCGTCCGCCGTGCGCACGACCGCCGTCAGGGTGTCGCGTTGGATGGGATCGAGCGTCGTTGTGCCAGGCGTCACGACAATGGACGCGACTTCGAGCGGCGGCACCGTCACGCGAATGCTGTCGGCCTGCCCTTC
>JANLTT010000334.1:0-14524 GCA_031363115.1 Gemmatimonas sp. | reverse complement strand
GGCGCTCCGACGCTCGAGTGGTCAATTCCGTCGCCGCCGGCCGACCTGCAGCAGACCGACACCTACTTCGTCGTGGCGCACTTCCACTACGTGCTGTTCGGTGGCTCCATCATGGGTATCTTCGCCGGTATCTACTTCTACTATCCGAAGATGACCGGCCGACACCTGAACGAGTCGCTCGGCAATTGGCACTTCTGGCTGAACTTCATCGGCATGAACCTCACGTTCTTCCCAATGCACTTCAGCGGTCTGCTCGGCATGTCGCGTCGCATTTACACGTATGACGCCGGCCAGGGCTTCGACCTGTTCAACATGCTGGCGACCTACGGCACCTACCTACTCGTCGTCGCCACGGCCGTGTTCGTCTGGAACTTCATCCGTAGCCGTACGCGCGGTGAGGTTGCCGGCAACGATCCGTGGGGCGCTCCGACGCTCGAGTGGTCAATTCCGTCGCCGCCGCCGGAGTACAACTTCGCCAAGATTCCCTCGGTGACCTCGCGCTATCCGCTCTGGGACCTCAACAACCCCGAGATGACCGCGGACATCGCCCACTCCGGGGCCTCCGAGAAGGAAATCACCGATTCGCACGCCGTTCCGATGCATATCGAAACGGAGACGCACACGGCCAAGGAACTCGGCATCCCGATGCCCTACCCGACCGTGAAGCCTTTCGTTGTCGCTTTCGCGATGGTCACCATGTTCTGTGGTCTCCTCTTCCTGCGCAACGACATGTTCGCCGTCTCCATGACCGTCACGATCAGTGGCGCTCTTGTGATGGTGGCGGGCCTCTACAGCTGGCTCACCAGCCCGCTCGAGTAACCGGAGACCATTGACCATGTCATCACATACCGCAGCACACGGCGCAGCTGGCCACGACGACGGCCACGCGCACACGCACCACACCACCACTGGGCTCGACAACCGCAAGATTGCCATCTGGGCATTCATCGGGTCCGAGTGCATGCTCTTCGCGTCGCTCATCGCGACGTACCTGATCTACAAGGGACGCTCGCTCGTCGGGCCGTTCCCGCACACCGAGTACGTGAACGAGGCCGGCAAGATCTTCAAGCCGATTCTCGACATCCCCGTGACCTCGGCATCCACCTTCGTGCTGCTGGCCTCGTCGTTCGCGATGGTGCTCGCCCTGCAGGCGGTGCAGCTCAAGGGCGTCCCGCTTCCCGCAAACGCCGGCTGGTGGGCCCGCTCGCAGCGCTCGTCACAGCTCTGGCTCGGCGTCACCGCCTTCCTCGGTACGACCTTCCTCGGCTTCCAGGCCTACGAGTTCACCTCGTTCGTGCACGAAGGCCTGACGATTAAGACGAACCTTTTCGGCTCGACCTTCTTCACGCTGACCGGCTTCCACGGCGCGCACGTGACCGTCGGCGTCCTCTGGCTGATGTCGCTGCTGTTCGTGGATCGTAGCCGAGGCCTCGCGGGTCCGGCCGACGAACTGCTGGTGGACATCACCGCGCTGTATTGGCACTTCGTTGACGTTGTCTGGATCGTGATCTTCACGCTCGTCTACCTCATCAGCTAACCGGACGGAATCGCCCATGGCACACGACGCCGCCCCAGCCGGTCAGCACGCCGCCCACGCGCATCCGAACGGCACGACGTACCTGAAGATCTTTGTCATCCTGTCGCTCATCACGGTCATCGAGGTCTGGGCGTACTACATCCCGTCCCTCGTGGCTTCGCCGCTCTTCAATCCGGCGCTGATCGTGATGTCGGCCGCGAAGTTCGTCATCGTGGTGCTGTTCTACATGCATCTCAAGTTCGACCACAAGCTCTTCCGCGTGCTCTTCGCGGGTCCGATGATCATCGCCGGCGCGACCATCACGGCGCTGCTGTTCCTGTTCAAGCAGCTGAGCCTCTGAACGGCCGATGTAGGATGGAGGATGGAGGATGAAAGACGGGCGGGAGTGGAGGGGCGAGAGCCCTCCTGCTCCCGCCCTTCGGTTATCTTTCGTCTATGCGCCCCGTGCTCTGGCTGCACCCAAATGTGGACCTCTCGCAGGGAGGATTCACGATCCACTGGTCCACGGTGATCGGACTCAGTGCGATCTGGGCACTCTGGCTCTACCGCGCGCGCGTACACGCCCGGGGGCACCCCGGGAATGATGGCCCCACGCACCGCCCCACGACCTTTCAGAGCGTGATCTTCCCGCTCGCGCTCGTCGTGATGTTCTTCGCCCTCAACGGGCCGGTGCACGACATCTCCGACTACTACCTCTTCACCGGCCACATGGTGCAGCACCTCGTGCTCACCATCATCGTGCCGCCGCTCCTGCTGCTGGGCACACCGGGCTGGATGCTCCGCCCCGCGCTGCGCATCCCCGCAGTGAATGCCTTTGCCCGGGCCGTCACCACACCGCGCGCGGCCTTCACGATCTTCAACGTCGTTCTCGCCGCCTGGCATCTCCCGCCGCTCTACAACTCGGCGATGTTCTACCACGAGGTGCACATCCTCCAGCACCTCATGTTCATCGCGGGTGCGGTGATCATGTGGTGGCCACTGCTCTCGCCGCTCCCAGAACTGCCGCGCCTCAGCTTTCCGGGACAGATGCTCTACAGCTTCCTGATGACGCTGCCGATGACGGTCGTCTCGGTCTTCATCGTCTATTCCGACCATGTGCTGTATCCCGCGTATGCGAGTGCCCCGCGTCTGTGGGACCTCTCGCCGCTTGAAGATCAGCGACTTGGCGGACTCATCATGTGGATACCTGGCGGGCTGTTCTTTTATCTGCTCGCCTCGCTGATCTTTTTTCGCTGGTCCACATCCCAGCGCGACGATCAGGCGGGCGCCCAGGCGGGCGCACAGCCCGGCACTCAGGCGCGCGCCTGAACGCGCGCTCGAGCGCGCCCCTGAACGCGCACCGGCAGTGCGCGCCGGGGTTTGAGCCTCTCGCACCGGGTACTAACATCCGGTGATGCGGCCGGTCCAGACTCTCTGCGTGCTACTTGCCGGAGCCCTCTCGTGGGCGACCGGCATTGGTGCGCAGACCGCACGCCCCACAGGGACCGTCGCGCGTCCACCCGCGTCCACTGCGGCGCGGCGTCCCGCTCCTGCGCGACGGGCAGCGCCCCCGGTGCTCAAGCCGACCGAACCCACCAGTGCGAGCGCACTCAATCGCGATCTCGCCGCACTCCTCGCGCAGGCCACCACCCGCGGCGAGTGGGGAGTGATGGTTGTCTCGCTCACGCGGGGCGACACCCTCTTCGCGCGCAGCCCGGATGCCATGCTTCTCCCGGCATCCACCATGAAGCTCTTCACCGCCGCCATGGCGCTCGAGCGCTTCGGCCCGGCCCACCAATTCCGTACCGAGATTCTCCGCGAGGGCAGCCTCGGCAACGACGGCACCCTCGTCGGCGATCTCTTCCTCAAGGGCGCTGGTGACCCGTCACTCTCGCCACGTTACGCCAGTTGGCACGATGGCGTCTCCCCCATGAACGCCATCGCCGACTTGGTGTGGAATGCAGGCGTCCGCCGCATCACCGGCGATGTCGTCGGCGATGCGTCGGCCTTCGCGGACCGCCGCGTGCCCGAAGGCTGGCGCACGCGCTATCTGCAGGCCGGCTACGCGGCGCGCGTCTCGGCGCTCAGCGTCAACGAGAATCTCGCGCATATCGTGGTGCGCGCGTCGGCGGGCAGCGCCACGGTGCAGTTCGATGAAGCGCTCTACGGCCTGCCGATTCAATCCACGGTCACCGTGCGACGCGGATCGCGCGGCGCGATGATTCGCGTCTGGCAGGACACCACCGCTGACCGCTTCCGCGTGAATGGGTGGATTGGCTCGCTCAGCCCCGAGCGCCGCTATCAGGTGGTCGTGGAGCAACCCGAGCGATTTGCCGCCGCATCGTTCCGGGCCGCACTCGAACGACGCGGCATTGTCGTGGACGGCGGGGTACGGGTGCAGCCCGCGCCGCCAACCGCGCTCATTCTGACGGCGTGGGGATCGCCGCCGCTCGCGCAGCTCCTCGTGACGATGAATGGCGAGAGCAACAATCACTTCGCTGAGTTGCTCTTCCGCAACGCATCGCGCTCAGGCGGAGCCTCGGGGTCGGCGGCGGCAGGGAACGCCTCGCTGCGCACCTTTCTCACCACGCGCGTCGGCGCCGCACCGGAGGCCGTCTATGCCGCGGACGGCAGTGGCCTCTCGACACTCGACCACGTGACCGCACGCGCCATGGTGCAGCTGCTCGGATATGCGCGCTCCGCACCGTGGGGCGAGGTCTTCGCCGCCACCCTGCCGGTGGCCGGACGCACGGAAACGCTGCGTGGCCGCATGCGGCGCACCCCCGCCGAGGACAACCTCCACGCCAAGACGGGCACCACGAACGACGTCACCTCACTCGGCGGCTACGTGCGCACGCGGAGCGGGGAGTTGTTGGCTTTCTCGTTCCTGTACAATGGCCGCGAACTGGGCCGCGCCCGCGCCACCATCGACGCCATGGGCGCGACCCTCGCTGCATCGTCGCGCTAGTTAAGACTCGCTACAACGAGAGAACGAACCGCGTCTAGCTGAGGAGCGGGGGTGGCCCGCCCTTTGGATCGGTCGCTGCCGTGGCATCGAGCAGTCGCACCGCGGTGTCGACGTCCATCTGCCGCACGACCAGCCGCACGGGATGCATCACGTCAAGAAACGGGAGCATCCCACCCGCATTGTCCCGCAACAACATGCTGGTGATGCCATTCGCATCCAGCACGGCCCGCGCGAACTCTGCTTCAATGCTGTTCTGGAAGGTACGGACAACGAACGCGTTCTCTGGCATTCTTTCCTCCTCCCGGTACAGGTGTCGGGGTATCGTACCGCCGGTCGCGCGATCCGGCTAGTTGGTGTTGTTCATACCCCGTACTTTCAGCTACGCATCACAGACTCGATTCGTTCCACGGTGACGTGAGTCACCACGGAGGGTCTGGCGCTTCATTGTTCACAGGAAGGCGCGAAGGGAGCCGCAGCCCGCTTAAGCTCTGCAGTCCCAATCAAGAGACATCTTGATGGGGTTGCGAGACCGAAAGTTCGTTGCGGCTCCCTTCGCGCCTTCCTGTAAAAAGCAGTCCTCCGTGACTCCGTGTCTCCGTGGTGACCCCGCAGTTACGAAACCGTCTGCCGAATCAACACGCCACGCTTGCCGAGCTCGGTGACATACCGCTCACCAGGCACGCACTCGTCCGGCGTATGCACCCCAGCCGGAACAACCGCACCAAGCGCCTGCAGCTGCCCCGTGATCGACAGCGAGAACCCCGTCGTGCGCATCATCGCGCTGATGCCCTGTGAAACATCCATGCGGTCCACGAGCTCGAAGGTGTGCGTCAGTGGCTTCCCGCCCTTCGTTCCCGTCACCACCACGCGCAGCGCCACGAGGTCCGGGCTCTCCTTCTTGAAGAGCCGCGGCTGCATCTGGGCAATCGCCACGTCACGCGGCGCAACCATCGTGCCCTTCACGTCCACCGGCTTGTCATCAATCAGCCCGAGCTCGCGAATCGCTTCCATGATCTTCGCGTGGCCCGGATACCGCAGCGTCTTGTACTCCATCGACGGGATCTTCCCCTCGTACCGATGCGCCATCGTCGAAAGACCACCGGCAGTGTGGAACGCTTCGAGCTCGCCCACCGGCGCATCGAACTGCACCGGCTCGATCTCGCTCAGTGCCGTCATCTGCACACGCTTGCCGTCGCGCACGATCCAGCTCAGCGTCGTGTAATAGTCGAGCACGCCTTCAATGGAATACACGATCTGGTACTTGAGCGGTCCCGTCGGGTTTTGCGGCAAGCCGCCGACGAAGATGCGCACCGACGTGGTTTCGTCGAGACGATCAATGCCGAGCTGCGCGAGGATGTTCACCATGCCCGGCGCGAGTCCGCAATCGGGAACGACCGTCACGCCCTTGGCCGCCGCCCGCGCGCTCAGCTCCTTCTGCTGATGCACGATCTCGGTGTTCCCACCGAGATCGCAAAAGTGCGCCCCGGTCGCAATCGCGGCCTCGGACATCGGTAAGTTGAAGTAGTACGGCAGCGCACACATCACCGACCGCACACCCGACATCGCCGCGGCAACCGCGGCCGCGTCCTTCACATCAAGGGTGATCAGCTTGAGTCGTTCGCCGCCCACGTAGGGCAACAGGAACTTCGGGAGATGCTCCACCGTGCGATCCGCCAAGCGGACCTCGGTGATCGCATCGTTCTGGAGCAGGTCATAGGCACAGGCCGAACCCTGCAGGCCGGCGCCAAGTACGAGCATCCGCATGGGAACTCCATTCGGGGGGTAGATTTCTGGACAGCCTCCAAATCTACCCACTGCGCAGCCCCATTTCACCCCTCGGCGAAGCCCCGTGATGTCCCCATGGCGCAGCAATCTCCTCGAATCCGACGACGCGATCTCGGCCCTCCTCGCGCGCACCCGGACCGTCGCCGTTCTGGGGATCAAAACGGCCGAGTCCGGCGCCCCCGCGTACTACGTCCCCGAATACGCACAGCGCGCCGGGCTCACGATCTACCCCGTTCCCGTCTACTACCCGGACGTCACGGAGATCCTCGGCGAACGGGTCTATCGCAGTGTGCGCGAAATTGACGACCGCGTGGATTTGGTTGATGTCTTTCGCCGCCCCAAGGATCTCCCCCAGCATCTCGATGACCTGCTCGCGGCGCGCCCGCGCGCGGTCTGGTTCCAAGCAGGCATTCGCAATGACGAGGTCGCCGCGGAACTCGCGCAATCGGGAATCGAAGTCGTGCAGGATCGCTGCCTGCTGGTCGAACTGCAGGCGCGCGGGCGCTGAGAGGCGTCTCGTGTCGCCTACGCAACCCGCTGCGCGAGGAATCCCGCAATCCGTCGCACCGACGCACGCGCTTCCGGCGTGAAGGGCACCATCAACTGCCAGTCGTGCGCGAGGCCATCATGCGGCGCGAAGGTGATGTCCACGCCGGCCGCCTTCGCCTTCTCGACAAAGCGGGCCGAATCGTCCCACAGCACTTCGATGCGACTTGCTTCCACCAGCATCGGCGGCAACCCACGGAGATCGCCGAGCAAGGGGGAGATATACGGATGGCTGAGCGGCGTCTTTCCCGCGTAGGCCTGCATCGCCGCATCGCGATGCCGAAGTCCCAACAGCGGCTCGGCGTCGGCGTTCGTCGTGAGAGACTTCGAGTCCCCGGTGCAGTCGGTGAGCGGGCAGAGCAACGCGGCACCGGCGGGCAACACCGCGCCTTCTTCGCGTAAGCGCAGCATCGTGGCGAGCACGAGTCCGCCGCCCGCGGAGTCGCCGCAGAAAACCATCTGCGACATCGGCGTTCCGGCGGCCACCAGCGCATGCACCGCGCGCACGGCGTCATCGAGCCCTGCCGGGAATGGATTCTCAGGCGCTAACTGGTAATCGAGCGAGAACACGCGCATCCCCGCGCGATGGGCGAGCCAGGTGGTGAAGGCGCGATGCGTCTTTGGTGAGCCCGCCAAGTAACCGCCACCATGCATGAACAGAATCACGCCCGCTGTGCGGATCGCCGCCGGAGTGATCCATTCCCCGGGAAGCTCCGGTGCCACGGACTTCTCGACGCGAACCCCTGTAGGAAATGCGTTCGGTAAGCCTGCGCGCCCCGCCATCGCCCGACGCACGGCTTGGAGGTCCATCTTCGGCGCGTTCAGCACACGCTTCACCGTCAGGCGAGCGATCAGGTTTGCAACGCGTGCACTCAGCGAAGGCATTCAGCGCTCAATTGTGATGGTGGCGGTTGCTGCATCAATCTGCCAGCGCGCACCGCGCAACAGCGCGCGCCCTTCGCGACTCTCGAGCGCAAATGGCGGGAACCCTACGCGCGGCACCAGTAGCATCCCGGGAAAAGTCAACACAAAGGGCACCTGCTCCACGCGCCCCGGAATCGCCGCCGGATTCGGCGCGCGACCAAGTGTCAGCATCCCGGCGCGCTCATCCACCTGCGGGTGCAAGGCCCAGAGCGCGTCGAGTCCAATGCGCACGACATCGGGCGTGGCGAGCGAGTCCACGGTTGCCTCGAGTCCCTCAAGCGTGCGTGCACCAATCTGCAACGTCACGCGTCCCCCACGCATCGTGAATTGCTCGGCGGCACCGCGTCCGAGCACCACGCCTCGCACACGAGGATCTAACAACGCGGCGAATTCGCCGCGCGCGCCGCGCACCGGGAACGCAAAGAGCGCTGACCGATCCGTCGTGGAGGAAATCGGCACCGCCACCACCGGCCCCGCGGCCACCCGCACCCGATACGGCGCCATCACCGCGATGGCGCGCTGCACCGTGCGCGGATTCGCACCAAAGCGCTGCGCTTCCTGAAAGAGAATCTCGGCAATCCGAAAGCGACCACGCGACGCGAGATACGCCCCGAGCGCGCCACGCGGTGCGGGGGCACGCGGTGTGGCATCAGCGGCAGAGTAGAGCGCCTGCTCCGCGGCGGCGAGTCGCCCCACCGCGAGCATGGAGTCCGCACGCGATGGCACCGCGACGCCGGAGGGATACGTGCCCTGCGCCAACAGCGCAGCGCTGCACATCGCGAGCAACACGACCTGGCGTGCGAAGCGGAATGCGACGTCACGTCCACCGTCGCGTCCACCGTCGCGTGCGCGGCGCAGTGCGCGGCGCAGTCCGCCACGCACGCGCGTCACTGCGCTCACCCGATGGCGGCGCGCAAGGCGGCGGCAAACTCCGGCGCCGTAGCGTAGCGATCGCTCGATTCGCGGGCCATACCGCGCAGCAACACTTCATCCAGGCGCTCGGGCAACTCCGGCCGACGGTTCCGCGCCGGAATCGGCTCGTTGCGCAACCGCGCAATCATCATCGCCTGCTGGTTGTTGCCCTCGAACGGCAACTTCGACGTGAGCATCTCGTATGTCATGAGCGCCAGTGAATAGATGTCCGTGCGCCCATCAAGCGGCTTCCCGCGCAACTGCTCAGGGCTCATGAACTCCGGCGTGCCGAGAATGATCCCCGTCGCCGTGAGCTTCTGCAGTTCGCCCGCCGACTTGCGTTCCTTCGCCAGGCCAAAGTCCATCACCACCGCGAACTCGGTGCCGTCGGACTTCTTGCAGATCATGATGTTCTCGGGCTTGAGATCGCGATGCACGATTCCCAGCGCGTGCGCGACCTGCAACCCATCGGCGATTTCGGTGATGAACCTCGCGGTGTCCGCAAGCGTCGTCTGCCCGACGCGATAGTTGCGGTCCGAGAGAATCTCCCCTTCCACAAACGGCATCACGACGTACACGAGCCCCTCTTCCGTCTCGCCCATCCGCACGATGTGGCAGACATTCGGATGCGCCAAGCGAATGCCAAGCGCCGCCTCGCGCCGCAGGCGCGCCATCGCGTTCTCGTCCCTGGCGAGCGAGGGCGAAAGAATCTTGATGGCGTAGCGCTGCTCCGTGGACACGTCGCGCGCGAGATACACGTACGACATGCCACCCTCACCGACCTTCTTCACAATCAGGTAGCGACGGTCGAGTACCTGTCCCGTCATGTTCGCATGGCTCGTCGCGGCCCCACCCGTCGGCGCCGGCGTGGGCGCCTCCGGATGGCGCACCGCTGTTGCGCGCGAGGACGCCTCGGCCGCGGTCAGTCGCGCACCGTCCTTGGTGCAGAACCGCGCCTCGTCACCGTACTGGGTGCCGCAGGTCGGACAACGCATTCCCATCAGCTCGTCCCCTCGACGGTCCCCGCGCCAAGCAACGCGCGAATCCCGTCATATTCGATGTTTCCGCCGCTGAGGATGGCCACGGTGGGCCCCTGCGGCGTCACGATTCCATCCAACAAGGCCGCGATGGTGATCGCGCCGCTCGGTTCCGTCACCAACTTCATGCGGTCCAGCATGAACTGCATCGCGCACGGCAAGAGCCCGTCGCGCACCGTCACCACCGCATCAAGATCCGCCTGCAGGTGATGAAAATTGCGCGTGCCGATGCGCACCGCGAGCAGTCCGTCCGCAAGTCCGTCGGGATTCGCCGGAATCGTCACGGGCTCGTTCGCTGCACGCGCCCGCGTGAACTTCGGCGACCCCTCGGGCTCCACGCCAATCACCCGCGCCTGCGGACGCAGCAACTTGATCGCGCGCGCCACGCCGGAGCTCAGTCCACCGCCGCCAATCGGCACAAGGACCGTGCCCACATCGGGAAGATCCTCGACAATCTCAAGGCCGCAGGTGCCCTGCCCCGCGATAATCGTCGGATCATCGAATGGCGGCACCCAGGTCAGCCCCTCGGCGCGCTGCATCTCCTGCGCCTTCTCCATCCGCTCAGCCGTCGTCACGCCATGGTAAAAGCAGCGCGCACCGAGCCGCACGGCACCGTCCTTCTTGGCGCGCGGCACATTCGTGGGCATCACGATGGTCGCCTTCACGCCGAAGAGCTTGGCTGCGAGGGCCACCGCTTGGCCATGGTTCCCCGAGCTCGCCGTGATCACCCCGCGGGCGCGATCCTCCGGAGAGAGCTGCGCGAGAAAGGTGTAGGCGCCCCGGAACTTGAACGCCCCCCCGCGCTGCAGGACTTCGGGCTTCACGAAGATGGACGCGCCGAGCATCTCGCTGAGCGCCTCAGCCGGCAGCAGCGGGGTACGCACCGCCACGCCCTTCAGCACCGCGGCAGCGGCATGGAGGTCGTCGAGCGTGATCAGCGTATCCATCGTCGCGACGGCCGTCATCCTGTGAACTCCGAAGGGGGCGTTACCGAGCGAAATCTGCCCGTCCGCCCCCCTCTCCGCAACGACATCGCGCCACCGAAATCGGAGGCGTTCGGCCGAGAGCGCCGACCCTCCGTTATCGGAGGGTTACGGGCGTGTCGTCGGGGGCATGGTGGTGGCGCATCCTGCGGCAGCCGGGGGGTTCGGCGGGCCGTAGCGCCCCTGCACCAGCCGGGTCTCGCCGTGCGCAATCACGAGGGTGTAAATGCCGTCGTATTCGTGGTCGCAAAGGTCCGGGCGCACCGGTCCGCCAAGAGCGGCGATGTACTTCATCACGGTATTCGAGTGGCCGACCACCAGCACCGTCTTTCCGGCGTGCTTCCGGACGGCCTCCGCCACCACTTCGGCGTGGATGGCGGCGGGGCCGAGCGGCAGGACTTCGGGCGTGAGACCAAACTGACGCGCGGTGGGGAGCGCGGTGTCGCGCGTGCGAACGGTGGGCGTGTGGAGCACCGCGCCGACATTCGAGAAGCGCAGCAGCTGGGCGAGCGCCTGCGCACGCGCCGTCCCGACCTCCGTGAGCGGCGGATCCGACGCGGGCTGCGCGGCTTTGTCCGCGTGGCGCACGATGATCACCACCGTGACCGGATGCTCCATCTTCGCGTGGTCATTGCCGCCATGCTCCTGCGCCGTGGCCGCGAGTGGCGTGACGACGAGAGCGAACGATGCAACAAGGGTGCGAAGGCGCATCGGGAAGTCCTGACGAAGTGAGGTCATGCCAACGGTCCATCGCGAAACGACCAGCGTGGAGTGTACCCAAGCTGTGCGCGCGCCTTGCCAATGTCCATCGTGAACTCCTGCGTCATCTGGCACACGAGGAAGCGTGAGATCGTCCGGTCCCCACGTCCGCGCAGGACGTCGGGGAGCGCGTCCGCGAGCACCGCAAGCGGCCAGGCGATGCGTCGTGGAATGTACGCAACCCGCGTATCAATGCCTGCACGCGCCAGCAATGTGCGCAGAATCTCATCGACCGGGGCGTGCACGCCATCCGTCACGTTGTAGATGCCAGTGGGCGCTTCTGGCACCACCGCCAGGGCAATCGCCTCCGCCAAGTTGTCCACGTGCGTCACGGAGAGATGGTTCTTGCCGTCGCCATACGCCGGAAGCCATCCGAATCGAAGCGCCCGCTTGAGTCCGGGCATCAAGTGGGTATCACCGGGACCATAGATGATGTGCGGCCGCAGAATCACGAAGGGTCGCCCCGAGCCGTTCACGATGCGCTCCGCCTCGACCTTGGTGCGCGCATAGGAGTTCAAGAACCGCGTCGGATATGCGGCATTCTCGGTCACATCCACGAGCGGTGTCCTGAGGTCGTAGACGCTCGCCGAGCTCACATGCACCACGCGCGCACCACTGGGAACCGACGCGAGGAGCGTGCGCATGCCGCCGATGTTCGTCGCAGCGAAGGCGGCGGTGTCACCAGAGTCGCCGACGTGCGCAGCGCAGTGCACCACGGCGTCGAGAGCCGACCATGTGCGCGCCTCGCGGGTCAAGTCCCACTGCACATAGCCGTCGAGTGGCTCGCGCAGTTCGCGAGCCGGGCGACGTCCACATGGAATCACCTGATGCCCCGCCGCACGCAGTCGCTGAACGGCACGCCCCCCGACGAATCCGCTGGCGCCGGTTACGAGGATGCGCACAGAGCCTTCCGCGCCGTCTCTCGCAGCGCCTGACGATCAATCTTTGACGAGCGCCCGGAAACGGGCACCGGCATCACCAGAATACGATCGGGCAATGCCGCCGCATCAATCCGACCGGGTCCTTCAACGAGCTCGCCCTGCACGCGGCGCGCAAACGCGTCCGCATCCACAGTGCCCGTTGGCTCAACCACAAGGACAATCTGCTCGTCAGCCCGTTGGTCGTCGTACACGCCAATCAGCGCGCAACGACGCACTCCCGCAATGGACTCGATCCGTGGCTCGTACAACTCGGGATAGATATTGAAATGCCCGCGGATGATCATGTCTTTTCGTCGCCCGAGCAGCACGAGTCGTCCCTGCTCATCTATCCGCGCCAAGTCGCCCGTTGCGTGCTCGGTGACGGGTTCCTGTTCGAGATAGCCGCGGAAGAGTGGCGGGCCGCTGATGTGCAGTTCGCCCTCGGTGTCCACGCGCGCACCCACGCCCGCATAGGGAGTACCGAGCAAATCACCCTCGCCGGTGTAGGCGAGTTTCTCTGACATCGTGACGGCGGCGAGTGGCAGTGCCTCCGACATGCCGTACACACAGCGCACCGAGGTCGCGGGATCAACGACTGTGGAAAGACGCTCGAGGAAGGGACGCCGAACGGGTGCAGAGCCCAGCATCACGACGCGAAGTGAACGCGGCAGACGACGACCCGTGCGGTGACAGAGCTCCACCAGCTCCTGCCACTCCTGCGGCACGCCAAACACATGCGTGACTTCATCGCGCTCCAATTGCTCAAGCAGGCGCGCGGGATCAAACGCTCCGTGCGCCGGAATGATCACGCGCGCGCCGGCGAGCAACGCGGGGACGACCAAGTGAATCGCATCAGAGAGCATCACACTGTCGGGCCCCGCGTCGAGATGCGCCGCGACGAGATCCATCATCGCGGCCACGGAAGCGCGGGTGTGCACGACCCCCTTGGGCGTCCCGGTTGTCCCGGAGGTGAAAACAATGAATGCTTCGTCGGATGGCGAGGAGTCCTCTCGCATCGGCGATTCCTCGCGCGTCGGCAATCTCTCGCCCGCTTCCGATGCCGCGCGCAGCCGAGCCAGCGAGATCGCGCGGGGGGCGCCGGGAACCCAGGGTCCCACCGTCACGAACGACGTGTTGGGAATAGCTGCGAGCCGCGGCAGGAGAATCTTTCGCCGACGCAGGAGGCGACGCGCCAACGCGCTCCGCGAGAGCGCCAGCAACAATGGTTCCGAGAGCACCCACTTCGGCTTGAGCATCCCCACTCGGGTCTCGAAGACCGTCTCGCCCAGCCCGAGATTCGTTGCACAGAGCACCCCGCCGGCGCGAAGGACCGCCAGCTGCAACGCAACGGCATGTGGGGTAGCGCGAATCGCGTAAAGCGCGCGGTCGCCCCGGCGCATGCCCGACACACGCAGGCCCTGCTCAAGCCGCACCACTTCGCGCGCCAACGCATCGTAGGTGAGGACCTCCCCCTTGGGACCGCGCAACGCAATACGCCCCGCGCGATCTGCCGGACACTCACCCACGCGCGAGAGAGTCTCGGTGAGCGTCACGCGGGGCCCTGGTCAGCCACGATGCGGAACGACGCGTACGCCGGAATCGTGGCTCCCCACGACGGTCGACGACTCACGAGCCGAATCGGTCGAGGCAGTGACGCTAGCGTTTCGAGCACGAGCTGCAACTCGCGTTGTGCGAGTGGAAAGCCAAAGCAGAAGTGCGGTCCCGCGCCGTACCAGAGATGCTTCGCGCGCGGATCGTGCGTCCGCTCGACGTTGAACCGATCGGGATCGGGGAAAAGCGCACGGTCGCGCGTGAGGTTTCCCGTCAGGACAATCACACGGGTGCCAGCGGGCACCGTCAGGCCACCAACGGAGACCGTCGAGCGGGCAATCCGAGTCGTGGCCGGCACCGGCGCGAGATACCGAAGCCCCTCATCCACCGCGCGGAGCGCGCGGCTGGGATCACGCTGTAGCACCGGCATCTGTCCCGAGTCCAGCAGCAGCCCCACAAGCCGCGGCAACGCCGCCGCAGTCGTGAGCGTCCCTGCGAGAAAGATCAACAGCAGCACGCCGCGGGCTTCCTCGAAATCGAGTCCGGCCGTACGCAATCGCCCAATCAGCGTGGCATCCACGGCGTTCTCGTAGCTCGGACGCGCGAACTCCCAGAGCCAATCG
>JANLTT010000332.1:0-2516 GCA_031363115.1 Gemmatimonas sp. | reverse complement strand
GGGAACCTCGGGATGCGCACACACGCGACGCGCGATGTCGCGGCCATGACCAACCTCCAACTGCAGGGGAATGTGTTGATGGGGACCACCCTTCTCGACCGTGGCGAGCACGGTCCGTGGATCCCGACGTTTGAGCACGAGGCGCAACGCGCCGCCGATCTCCGAGGCGCGTGAGCCCTCGCCCAAGAGGAGGAGCGAGGCATCGGCATCGCGCGTGAGTTGCGAGAGGCGCACGGCGACTGCGCGCGGCAAGACTGGTGCACCATCGAGCACGACGAGTGCGAAGGAGCCGGTGCGCAGGAGGAGATCGGCACACCAGGGCGCACGCGAGGCTTCGCCGGGGCGCACTACCCAGAGTGCATCACTCCCGGTGGGATCCACCGTGACCCAATCGCGCGGGTCGAGGGTGCGTGTGGCATCCACCCAGGCCACCGCTTGTCCACTCAGGAGCGTGGTGGCGGCGAGCATCCGTGCGAGGGTGGTTTTGCCGACGCCGGCTGGGGCGAGCAACTCGGTGATGCGTCCGCGCGGGAGCCCGCCCCCGGGGAGTGCTGCGTCTAGTGCGGTGAGTCCGGTGGGGAGGCCTGGGGTTGTGCTGGGTGTCCCCGCGACGACGGCGGCGAGCTGCTGGCGCAGGTCTTGGAGTGCGGGGAGGGACATGGTGCAGGTACCGAATAAAGACCGAAGAGGCTGGGTGGTATATTTACCGAATAAACACCGAAGTTCGCAAGGGTTTGGTGTGGGTTGCAGTGGATTGATGGCAGGGGTAACAAATCCCTGAATCGGTGGGTAAGGTGGGGTATGTCTATGCCATACAAATACATGCAACGCGTGGGACGCTTGATTGCCGGCGCTGCAATGGTGCTATTGACCGGTTGCGATTTTCTGACCGGCCCCGAGGAGATCAAGATCGTCTACGCGCCGGTTGTGCTGCGCGACCAGCCGGTGGCTGGGCAGGTCACCTTGGGGGTGACGGTCACGAATGCAGGTGAGCGCGAAGTGGACATCAACTCGAGTTTGTATTGCTCGGTTGGCTATCGATTGGAGCTCGGGTCCCTGACACATGAGTTCAACCCTCGTGGGTGCGTGCCTGGGCTGTTGCCTAGCGGCGGCGGGGGACGATTGGCCCTTGGCGAGTCCGCGCAGCTCCAACGCGCTCCGTTCACGATTGCCTCGCTCGGCCCCAGCGGTACGTACACGCTGACCATTCTCGTCGAGCACGACGCCAATAGCGGCAAACGCTACCGCGAGATTCCCGCCGGCGAGTTTGTGATTCCGTAGGTCGGTTACCCAAACTCCGCGAGCAACTGCATCACCAACCACGAAAGTGATGAACTACGTCTCCGGCAAACTCGAGCCGATTCACCGAGGGTGCGGAGGATGTGGTGGCGTTGGCGGCGGTGCTTCGCGCGGGTAATCTGTGCTGCCTGCGACTCCGACGATCGTGCTGAGGGTCAGGAGTTATGCTGCAGCGCTCGCAAGAGAACGCGGAAGCGTTAACGGGCGATTGGACGGGGAAGGCGTTGGGAGACGGGGCCTTGCGGGGTTCTGGTCCGGAATTCAGGTTCGAGAAAGACTGCAGGGCTGCAAGACAACACGGGGATAAGTGGATTGTCTTGCGGAGGTGTAATCCACGTTATGCAGTGAGAGACACTCCGCGAACGCCGTTAATTTCCGGAGAGCTCGCGGAAGTCTTTGAGGGGAACTGCACGGCGGCTATCGGGGCTCGCTCGGCGCCGCAACGCATCGGAGCGCCGGGACCTCCGTTCGCCGTGGCCCGTGCGATCCCCTGCTCTGGTGCGCCGCGGGTCCGTGAGGCGGGAGTCGTGGCGGGCGGCTGAGGGAGTCTCGCCGGTGCGAGGGTCAGCACGGCGGGCTCCTGCATAACGATGCTTGGTGGCTGACAGCCACGCTATTGTAGCGGCCGCTGCGCGGCCGCATTTTATGGAGTGTCTGCAGCACAAGCCCACGTTAGCTTGACCTGAGCCGGCGTCGCGATACACGAGGTCTGCAATCCGAGGTGGCGGATGTACTTGATGAAGGCATCGGGAGCCACATATCAGCGCGTGCTCAAGCTCTCCAAGCACGCGTTTCGCGGACGGCCGACGGAGATTGCCGAAGATGAGTTTGTGCTTCTCAGCAAGAACGCGCAGGACTGCGGCCCAACCGAACCCCAAGTTCAGTACGTCGCCAAGGTCCTTCGTGTACGCGCTGCCCTTCCCGGCGAGCTCGACGAGAGCTTCCCCGGTGTGGAAGCCGGACATCGATGGGAGTACGTCGTGGAGTTCTACTGGCCCAAGAAGCTCGAAAGGCCGTTCAACCTCACAGGCGTGCGCGGCTTCAACGGCAAGCGATACGGACAGGTCCAAACCTTCGCGAAGCTTGACCCGGCAGACGAGCTCCCGCTTCTGGATCACTTGGTCCGCACCAATGCGGCCGTGCTGCTAGACATCGTCAACAACGCCGAGCGTCCAGGCGCGGCGGCAAGCTAACGACGCTTGGTGTCTGACGGCCGC
>JANLTT010000035.1:0-7445 GCA_031363115.1 Gemmatimonas sp. | reverse complement strand
GGCCGGCGTGATCGTCTTGGTCTATTGGGGCATTCAGTTCCTCGAGAACAACCTCCTCATCCCGTACCTGATGAGTGAGCAACTCGATCTCCCTCCCGCATTGACGCTCATCACGCAGGTTGTGATGGCTTTTGTCTTTGGCTTCCTCGGCCTCTTTGTGGCCATCCCCATTCTCGCCGTGGTCGTCGTCGCCGTACGCGCCTTCTGGGTGGAGGATGACCTCCCGCCGCTGCCGGACGTCGAGATGACACTGTCGACGCAGAACGAGTCATAACGCATGATCATCACCACACGATTGGGCAATGTCGGCATCGAGGAGGCTGGAACCGGCGTCCCGGTGATTCTGCTGCACGGCTTTCCGCATGATCGCTCGTTGTGGAGCGCGCAGCTCGCCGCGCCGCCTGCTGGCGCGCGCTTGATTGCGGTGGACCTTCCAGGATTCGGCGAAAGCGAGAGCGCCGCGGTCCCGTCGCTCGACGCATGGGCCGATTGGCTCGCCGCCGTCCTCGACGCACTCACGCTCGAGCAGGCGGTGATTGGTGGTCTCTCGATGGGTGGCTATCTCGCCTTTGCCTTTTGGCGACGGCATCCCACGCGCGTGACGGGGCTGATTCTCTCCGATACCAAAGCCGGTGCTGACTCCGACGAGGCGCGCGTGAAACGCGTCGCAATGCAGGGGATGGCCCTCGCCAGCGGCCCCGGCGCCATCGCCGACGCGATGCTCCCCGGAATGGTTGGCAAGACCACGCGTGAGACACGGCCGCAGGCCGTCGCGTATCTCGATGCGATGATGCGGCGCGCGAGTGTCGGTGGCATTCATGACGGCCTCGATGCCCTGCGCAATCGCGTGGACTCCACGCCAACCCTCGCGACCATCACCGTGCCGACGTTGATTCTCTGCGGCGACGAGGATACCCTCACCCCGCTCAAGGAATCGGAGGCGATGCACGCCGACATTCCCGACAGCCAGCTCGGCGTCATTCCCGGCGCCGGCCACGCGAGCTGCGTCGAGCACCCCGCCGCCTTCACGGCCCTTCTCTCCAGCTTCATTCGGGCCAGATTTACCTGACCCATTTCTTACGGAATCTGTTTTGACCTCACCGAAAGCCCCGCCGGCCAACGTCAGCGCCGCCGAACAGACCCAGGCCGCGCGCATTGGCGCCGTCATCTTCCGCAATCGCGGCTGGCTCCCCGTTCCCTTCTTGCTCGTCCCGCTTTTCGCGCCTGGCCATATGTCGCCGCGCACGACCATCATTGGCATCGTGCTGATGGTGATCGGTGAAGCTTGGCGGATGTGGGGCGTCGCCACCGCCGGCACCGTGACCCGTCGCCGCGGACGCAACGTCGGCAAGCTCGTCTCGCACGGACCATTCGCCTGGAGCCGCAACCCGCTCTACAACGGCAACTTCCTGCTCTGGATGGGAATCATCACCATCAGCGGCGTGTTGTGGTTCCTCCCCGTGGCCGCGGTGATTTTTGCGATTGAGTACTACTACATCGTGCGCTACGAGGAAGGCGTGCTGGAGAGCATCTTCGGCGCCGAGTACCTCAGCTACAAGAGCCGCACCCCGCGCTGGTTCGCGCGGCCGCCGGAGGCGAGTGCGGGGGAGTTCTTCTGGGCGGAGGCGTGGCGCTCTGAGATTTCGACCTTCCTGCAGTTCGCGGCGATCATTGGGTTGTTCTACGCCAAGGATCGATTCTTCTAAGGGCGGATGAAGGTGGAAGGATGGAGGATGAAAGAAACCACAACGGCGATGCAGAGATCACTCTCCGCATCGCCGTTCATCTTTCAACCTTCATCCTCCATCCTACATCAGCGCTAGCGCGTCGGCCGCCCCGGCTTCGGATCCTTGTTAAACACATCCCGATTAATCTGGATGTACTGCTTCTGGCTCGCCGGCACATCCTCTTCCGGGAAGATCGCCGTCACCGGGCACTCCGGCTCGCAAGCGCCGCAGTCAATGCACTCGTCCGGCTGGATATACAGCATCTCCGGTCCTTCGTAGATGCAGTCCACCGGGCAGACGTCCACACAGGACTTGTCTTTGGTGTTGATGCAGGCTTCCGTGATCACGTACGGCATGGTGGTCCTCTGTGTGGAGTCGCGTGGTGCTGAACAGAAGGGAAGATAGACTCCCGAGGGACGGGCGAACAGCCCGGGCCGTCACAATAGCTCAATTGCTGGACATCGTCATCCAAGTCCTCTAAATCCCTGACGTGGACCTCACTCTGAACGGCCGACGCGTCTCCGCCACTCCGGCGGGGGACGCCACCCTCCTCGACCTCCTCCGCGACTCGCGGGGCCTCACCGGCACCAAGCGCGTCTGCGACGGCGGGGCCTGCGGCGCCTGCACCGTGCATCTCGACGGGCGCCCCGTCTACAGCTGCCTCACCCTCGCCCACGGCTGCGATGGACACGAGGTGCGCACGATCGAAGGGCTCGGCAGTGCCATTGCGCCACACCCGCTGCAGGAGGCCTTCGCGGCCGAGGACGCGGCGCAGTGCGGGTTTTGCACGCCGGGGCAGCTCATGGCGGCGGCTTCGTTGCTCGCGTCCAATGCCAATCCCACTGACGCGGAGATTGTCGCGGCGATGAGTGGGAATCTTTGTCGCTGTGGGACGTATCCGAAGATTGTGCGGGCGGTGCGGCGGGCTTCTGCTGTTCTGCGCTCGGAGACGGTATGAACGACAACAGCGTTCACAGGAAGAACACGAAGGGGGGCGGTGCGGCGGAGGGATCTTCTACGCCTACTCGCTTTGTTACTACGACCGTTGAGGTTGAGGGGCGGACGGAGACTCGCGTGGTGGAGCTGCCCGCATTTGCTCTGGAGCCTTGGGGAGCGGATGCTGCGCTGACCCATGTGGGTGCGCGCGCGCGGCGTGTGGATGCGCTCGTGAAGGCCGCGGGGCGACCTGGCTACACCACTGACATTCGACGGCCGCATCAGGTGCATGCTTCGATTGTGCGCGCGCATGTGGCTCGTGGGCGTGTGGTTTCTGTTGATACCGCTGCGGCGCTTGCGTTGCCTGGGGTGCTTGATGTGTTGCTCGCGGCGGATGCGCCGGCGCGCACGAAGCTCTTCTCTTCGGAGATTACCTACTATGGACAGCCGCTCGCGGCGGTCTGCGCGGAGTCCGTTGAGATCGCCGAGCGTGCGGCTGCTTTGATTGTCGTGCAAGTGGAGAAGTTGCGGCACTCGTCCACTGTGGCGCAGGCCATCGCTCCCGACGCAGAACCCGTGCGGCCTGGGCTCGCGAACAATCTCCTCTTCAAGGAACCGCGCACCAACGCCCGCGGTGATGTCACCGCAGGGCTCGCTGCCGCCGACGTCACCATCACGCGTGAGGTGCGCACTCCCTGCGTACTCCACACCGCGCTCGAGCCGCACAGCGCCGTCGCGGAGTGGGATGGCGATCATCTTACCGTCTGGGAGAGCACGCAGGGCATCTTCCGCGTGCGCGACAATCTTGCCAAGAACCTGGGCGTTCCCCTCACCAATGTGCGCGTGATCTGCGAAGCGATGGGCGGCGGATTCGGCGCCAAGAACTACGCCGCCGCGCACACCTACATCGCCGCGCTCTTCGCCAAGCGACTCGGTCGCGCGGTGTCGTGCGTCGTGGATCGCGCCGGTGAGCAAGTCGATACGGGTAATCGCCCCTCGAGCGTGCAACGCCTGACGATTGGCGCCACCAAGGATGGGCGCCTCACCGCGATTGACCTCGTCGCCGAGGTGCCGCTCGGCATTGGTGGCTGGGAAGGTGGCCCGGGCGAGATCTATCACGAGCTGTATGCGTGCCCCAATGTGCGCACGCATGAGACCTTCGCCTTCGTGAACTCCGCGGCGATGGCCGCGTTTCGTGCGCCTGGACATGCCGAAGGCGCCGTCGGCCTCGAAATGGGGATGAACGCGCTCGCCGAAGCGCTCAAGATGGATCCCCTCGAGCTTCGTCGCCGCAACATCGCGACGCACGATCAAAAGAAGAATCGTCCGTACACAGGAAATCGCTTGAGCGAGTGCTACGACGAAGGCGCGCGGCGGTTTGGTTGGAGCGCGTGGGCTGGTGACGATGCGCAAGTTTCCGCGCAGGGCGCATCAGGCCACACCGACCCGCGTCGCATCCCCGGCAAGCCGCATCTTCGTCGCGGGGTCGGCGTCGCCGCGCAGATCTGGTCCACGGGTGGTGGTCCGCCGAGCTATGCCACCGTTCGCCTCAACAGTGACGGCAGCGCCGATGTACTCGCCGGCTCACAAGACTTGGGCACCGGCACCCGCACCATTCTCGCGCAGGTCGCCGCTGAAGCACTCGGCCACAAGCTCGAGTCCGTGCGCGCCATCATCGGTGACACCGGTGCCACGCCGTACGCTGGCAACTCGTGGGGCTCGATGACCGTCGCCTCGCTCACTCCTGCGGTGCGCATGGCCGCGGTAGACGCCCGCAACGCACTGCTCGACGCCGCCTCCGGATTGCTCAACGCACCCAAGGATTTACTCGACACACGTGACGGTCGCGTGATCGTGCGCGACACCGATCGCTCCATGAGCTTCGGCGAGGTCACTACCAAACTCGGCAACGTGATGATTCAGGGCCACGGCTCGCGCGGCCCCAATCCGCAGGATGCGGGCATCGTCACCACCGGCGCGCAGTTCGCCGAAGTCGAAGTGGACATTGAGACCGGCGTCGTGCGCGTCCTGAAGATTGTCGCTGTGCATGATGCCGGCCGCATCGTGTACCCGACGCTCGCCGAGTCGCAACTTGAGGGCGGCATCATCCAAGGACTCGGCTTTGCGCTCTTTGAGGAACGCGTGCTCGACACGCGCATGGGATTGCCGCTGAATGTTGGGCTGCACGACTACAAGATTCCGACGCTGGCGGATATCCCGTTGATTGACGGGCACTTTCTCGATGGCGCCGATGTGCAGGCCAATCATGTGGGCGCGCGCGGGATCGCCGAGCCGGCGATTGTACCGACCGCCCCGGCGATTGCGGGGGCGGTGGCCGATGCGTTGGGGGTGGCGGTGCTGGAGTTGCCGTTGACGCCTTGGCGGGTTCTGGCGGCGCTGAAGCATCAGACGGGGAAGTCGCGGTAGGAGGCGCAATGCCGTGATGCGCGGTTGCGGTCGCCGGCATTGAACCTTTCGGCATGCCGCAATCTTCGACTCGCTTGTCTGAATCGGGCGTTATGACTATAATCATGACTATGCCCACAGTATCGAAGGCCGTCCTCAAGGCCCGCCTCCTTGAATTCCTGCGCAACGTCGAGGAGTCGGGCGAGCCCGTCATCGTCACGAGTTACGGCGTCCCCGTCGCCCGCATCACACGGATCGCCGCAACGGAAACCGTGTCGGCGCTCTTCGCGGATGTTCGCGGTGCACTCAAGTTCAAGGGAAACCCAAATGCTCCGACCCTCGACGAGTGGACGGACGCGTGAAGGCTCGCGCACCAAAGGCGGCTTCCCGCTCCGCCGCGAAAGTCGCCGAGCACGCGGCGTCACTTCCCGTCGTACTCGACACTGCGGCGCTCCTTTACTGGACCCTCGACCCCGACGCCCTCTCACCCGCTGCGAGTCGCGCTATCGAGATGGCCGCGGCCGGGCCCGGCCTTTTCGTCAGTGCCATCTCCATCTGGGAGATTGGACTCACGGCAAAGCGTGGACTACTCTCGCTCGGCCTCCCCTTCGAGAAGTTCGTCGAACGACTCGAACGAGCCGAGGGAATTGTGATTGTGCCGTTGGACACCCGCGTCTGGATGCGGAGCCTCGAACTCAACTGGAAGCACCGCGACCCCGCCGACCGTGCGATCGTCGCCACGGCCAGTCTCGCCGGCTGCGCACTCGTGACCAGCGACCGGGCCATTCGCGCCTTCTACTCCCAGGCAGTGTGGTAGAGTCGTGCCGTCCTCAGGATCGCCAGGTCGCCATCATCATCCGCGCGATCCTGCGCAGCTATCCGTCAGCCGCTTAACGCCACGGCGGCATCGCACCCGGCTTCCGCTTCAGCGTCGGATTGTGCCGATACAGCGACGCCGTCTTGCCGATCACCTGAATCACCTCGGCCTTCACGCGCTTCGCGAGATCATTCGCCGCTTCGCGCGCCGTGACATCGGCATTCTGGTTGAGCTGAACCTTCACCAATTCACGCGTGCGCAGCGCGTCATCGAGTGATTCGACCAGCGCAGCGGAGATTCCCTCCATGCCGACATGCACCATCGGCTTGAGGCGATTGCATTCCGAGCGCAGTGCCGCGCGTTCCTTCCCCGTCATCGTCATCGTTGATTCCCTCGCGTCTTGAGATACGGGAGTGGGTTCACCGGATCCCCGGTCCACCACAGTCGCGCGTCTTTGTATCGCAGCAGTTGATAGTGCAGGTGCGGGGCATTCGCCGGCGCGTTGCCGGTCGTGCCGACGGTCCCAATCAGATCGCCCTTCCGCACTTCCATCCCTTCGCGCAAACCGCGCGCGTAGCGATCGAGATGCGCATAGTAATGTACGAAGCGCCGGGCGTGGTCCACGACATAGACCGTATTGCCGCCGAGCGGGTTGGTGGAGATCCGGCGCACGACGCCGGCATCGGCGGCGAGCACCGGGGTTCCGCGGCGCACCATCACGTCGAGCGCGTTGTGCGTGCGCCCGCCACTCCGTCGCGCCGTGAAGGTGTCGGTGAGGTCTGCGGGGCGAATGCCATCCACCGGCACCATCATCTCGCGCGAGCGCAGGTAGCCCGCCTCGGTCACCACGCGCGGGCGATCCACCGGCGAGGGCGCGGTGAAGCAGCCGCTCAGCAGCGTGGCCGAGAGGAGGGGCAGGAGTCGGCGCAGCATTTCTCAATACACGAGTGCGGAGCCGTCTCCGTCACGCGATTCCGCACGCTAGAGCAGCGTCATCGCCCGCGCGCACGCAAAGACCCGGTCGCGGTGCCGCCCCGTGATCTCCACCACGAGCCCGACCTCCACCAATCGCTCAAGTGCATCCCCGGCCGCCGGACGCGAGCACTCGAGCTGCGCACTGAGCTGCGGCATCGAGGTCGCGAGCTGGTCGCGCAGCACCGCGAGGGCGCGGCGCGCGGTGATGGCGGCCCGCCCGAGCGGCGCGAGATGCGACTCGTCCTCGCCCATCGCCACGAGGGCGCGCCGAATCGCCATGCGACGGTCGCGCGCACCCTGAGCGCATTCGCCAAGGACGAGGGTCGTGAATGGCTCCTCATCGCCGGCGCGCCAGGCGCTGAGGGCCTCCACGCGCCGCGCCGCGTCCACCCCCGCGAAGGGGAGAAGGCGCAGTTGGTCGGTGAGCCCTGTCGAGCAGAGCAGCAACGCCGGCACCAACTCGGCGAGCACCCCCTCGCGAGAGGCGGCCGCGGCGGCGACGGCGCGCATCAGCACGGGGCGCGGCTGACCGCCGGGGCGCAACGCTTCATCGAGGGCCGCGAGGTCCATTGGCGGGGCACCGG
>JANLTT010000325.1:0-3005 GCA_031363115.1 Gemmatimonas sp. | reverse complement strand
GCGAGGAAGTCGCGCGTGCCGCCGCGTTCGAAGTCGGCACGACGCACCTGGTACGAGCGCACGTCGTTCATCAGCGAACGCCACTTGGCCCAGTACTCGCCACGCGAGTTGGTCTCGCCGGCGCCCGGCTCTCCGAAGGTGCCCGACATCGCCGCGGGACCCTTGCGTACCATGTCGGCCGCGACGCGGCCTTCCACGAGGTCAATCAAGGCCATCTTGCCGGCAATCATGCCGTTGCCGCCCGCCACCACAACCGACGTGACGCCCTCGTCGCGCGCGGGCGCGAAGAAAGTGCTCGCGGGATTCAGTCCGCGCCACGCTTCGAACGACGCACTGATTCCGTGCTCGCCGCGGGCGCTTTCATCGTTGTAGCCACCCGAAAACTGCGGGCTGCCGCCTTCGGCGAGCCCGAGCGTGGTTGCGCTGTTGATGAACCCGGGTGTCACCCACTTGCCGCGCGCGTCAATGCGCGTGGCGCCATCGGGAATCTGCACATCACGCCCGACGGCTGTGATGCGACCATTGGAAATCAGGACCGTGCCGTTTTCAATTTTCGGCCCACTCACCGGATAGACCGTGCCGCCCGTGATGGCGATGGTCTGTGCGTCCATCGACGACGCGAGGGAAGTGAACGTGGCGAGCGCCGCGAGGCGCCACAGCATCGAAGCGCGCATTAGCGGATCCCCCGCGGGCCGGGCACGTAGCCCAATTCAAAGTCCGTGCGCCACTGCTGGGCCGGATCGTTCCGGTCGTACAGCATGGCACCGTCAATCCACACTCGTTCCGCGCGCGTGTACACGCTGAGCGGGTGGCCGCTCCACAGCACGAGGTCGGCATTCTTGCCCACCTCCAGTGAGCCCGTCTGCTGATGCACACCAAGCGCCCATGCCGGATTGATCGTGATCCAACTGATCGCGTCTTCTTCGCTAAGCGTGAGCCCCGCGAGACGCCCGGCCGCGAGTGACTTCGCCGCTTCCTGATTGAGACGCTGCGAGTACGAGGGATCGTCCGAGTGCACGATCGTGCGTGCGCCGGCCACATGGGTGAGGCCGACGTTGGCCTTCACGCCGTCGAGCGATTCCATCTTGAAGCCGCCCCAGTCGGACCAGATGCTGGCCGAGATGGAGTCGCGTGCGAGGACGTCCGCGATCTTGTACGTCTCGACGCCGTGATGGAACGACCGGATGTGGTAGCCGAACTCGCGCGCGATGTCGATCATCACGAGCATTTCGTCTGCCTGGTAACAGTGGTTGTGCACGAGGATGTTGCCGCGCAACACTTCGGCGAGCGTCTCGTTATTCAAGTCACGTGCCGGCGGTTCGCCGGTCGGGTTTGCGTTGTACCGATCCCACCGACGACGATATGCCTCGGCGTTGATCCACGCCGTGCGATAGCCGGCCACATTGGCCATGCGCGTGGAGGGGCCGCGAGCCGCGTAGACGCGCTTGGGGTTTTCACCGCAGGCCATCTTGAGGCCGTAGGGTGCGCCCGGGAATTTCATCGCCTGCACCGAGCGGCCGGGAACGACCTTCAGCGTCACGCTGCGGCCCCCAATGAGATTGGCCGAGCCGGGGAGCACTTGAATGGTGGTCGTACCGCCCGCGAGCACACGGGGAAACTGCGGATCCTGCGGCCAGACCGAATGCTCGGCCCACACATGCGCCGTCACCGGACTCGTGGCCTCGTTGCCGTCGCTGTGCGCGGCGGTGCCGGGCGCAGGGTAGACGCCGAGGTGCGAGTGGGTGTCGATCAGCCCCGGGGTCACGTACTTCCCCTGGCCGTCCACGATGAGTGCGCCTTCGGGGGCAGTGAGGTTCTGCCCGACGGCGACAATCTTCCCGTTCTCCATCAGCACGGCGCCGTCGCGAATGAGCGGACCGACACCGGTGAAGATGTGCACGTTGCGAATCAGGGTCGGGCGCGAGGCCCACCGCTGATACGTGCTCGGAAAGGGGTCGGCGTTGGGACGCGAGTACGCGCCTGCCGACGCGGGGGGCGTGGTCGCGGCGGCGGGGGCAGGGGCCTCCGCCGCGGGAGCGCCTGCGCACCCAGCGAGCACGAGGGCCAACAGGTAACGGGTCGAGGACATCGAGCGGTGTTCCTCAGCATGTAGTGATGACCGCGACGCGTCGCGGCAGCCTGCGGTGAACCGACCTGCGGAACCTATGTGCCCAGGACCCGTCGCGCGAGCGCGGGATCGTCGGTGCAGAGTCCGTCCACGCCCATCGCGGCGAAGCGCTCCATCAGGGCGGGATCGTTGACCGTCCAGGCAATCACTCGCGCGCCGGTCGCATGGGCCGCGTACACCAGCGCTTCGTCTACGAAGGGCCACTGCCGCCAGAGATCGCGCCCACCGACCATCTCGAGGGCATGCAGCGGGTCCACGGGGTAGCTCACTTCGAGCACGCCACGGGCGACTTCGGGCGCGAGTCGGCGCGCTTCGGCGATCAAGCGGTGATCAAACGAGTGGACCGCCCCATTGCCTCCGCAGGCGGTGATGGCCGCCAAGGTGCCGGGGGCCGAACCGGCACTTTTGAGCTCACAATAGGCAGTGAGCCCGCCTCCCACGATGACCCGGAGGCTCTCCTCCAGCGTCGGGAGTCGTTCCAGCGTATCCGGGGCTGCGGACGCGGGTACCGGGTCGTGATGTACCCGAAGCACCCCGTCTACGTGGAGGTGCACGTCGAACTCGACCCCCCCGGCGCCCACCTCGATGGCGCGCTCGAAGGCCGCAAGGGTGTTCTCGGGGCGCTCGCGAGAGGCGCCGCGGTGGGCGATGATTTCCGGACGGGGCACGGCGGTATCTTAACGCTTCGCCCGCCCGCGCGTCCTACCTGCATACCGGATGACTGCCCTCGCCCCGAGCCACCAAGCGACCGACGCGGAGTTGATCGCCCGATGGCAATCGGGAGATCAGCGGGCCGCGGCCTTGCTGGTGGAACGCCATGCCACGTCGATGGCGCGCTTCGCGGCGAGTCTCGGGGTGCGGGAAGAGGTCGATGAGT
>JANLTT010000293.1:0-9297 GCA_031363115.1 Gemmatimonas sp. | reverse complement strand
CTTCCAACTACCAACTCACATCTGCAGTTCAAGGCGTCCGAAGGCGCTTCAAGACTTCGCCAAGCTTCTGCATCTCAGTCCCATAAGTAGCCCAGTCATCCGCCCGCTGCGCCGCCTTCGCCCGATCATAGTACTGCTGCGCCTGCCGCACCAACGCCTCATTCGCCGCCGAGGCACCAGTAGGAGCCACCGCTGGCACATCAGTCGCCGTCGCCGCACGTGGCGCGGTCCCGGTGCCATCACCAAATAGAGCACGCAGTCCGGCCTCGAAGGTCTCCTCCATCGCCACCCGTCCTTCGTGCGCCACCACGATCCGCTTCAGCTCGGGAATCTTTCCTCCCTGCGCGCGCAGATAGATCGGCTGCACATAGAGCAGCGACGCTTCAATCGGAATCACCAGCAGCTCGCCGCGAATCACCTCTGAACCGCCCTGATCCCACAGCGAGACCTGCCGCGACACTTCGGTGTCCTGATTGATCCGGTTCGCCACCTGCGTCGGACCAAACACCAGGCTCTGCCGCGGGAAACGATACTCCACCAGTTTCCCGTACTGCTCGCCATCGTTACGCGCCACCATCCACGCCGCGAGGTTGTCCTTCTGCCGCGGCGTGAACGGGCGCATCATCAGATACTCGGCGCCCGGTTCGCCCGGCAACCGCATCACGATGTGGCGCGCATAGCCGCTCTGCACGGCGCTCTCCTGCGCCACCGGAATCTGCCACTGATCTTCCCGGTGGTAGAACGTCTCCGGGTCAGTCATGTGAAAGGTCGCGTAGAGCGACGTCTGCGCACGGAAGAGATCTTCCGGATATCGCATATGCGCACGAAGATCCGCCGGCATCTCGGCCATCGGACGAAGCATCCCCGGATAGATCTGCGACAACGTGTTGATCATCGGGTCTGACGGATCGGAGAGATACGCTTCGATTGTCCCGTCGTACGCATCAACAATCACCTTCACGCTGTTACGCAGGTAGTTCATCCCGGTGCCAGTACGCGCCGAGTAGGGATAGCGATTGGTCGCGGTATAGCCGTCGAGGACCCACTTGAGATGGCCCGTGTCAGAGACGACGAGATACGGATCGCCATCAAACTCAAGGAACGGGAGCGCCAACTCCGCACGCTCGCGCACCTGCTGATGGAAGATCACACGCGTGCGCTCGTCGAGATCGCCCGAGAGCAGGATGTTGATTGATCCAAAGCGCACCGCGAAGACCAACCGGCGCCAGAAGCCATTGATCGGAACTCCCGCCTTCCCCTCGTACGTCGAATACTCGGCGGCATCCCCCTCCGCCGACGGGAAGTCAAACTCACGCTGGCGCGAGGGAGCCAGAACCCAGGTACGATCCAACTCGCCGAAGTAGATCTGCGGCCGCGTAATGTCGAGCGCGATCGTCGTGGCCGGCGGAAGGTCCTTCAGCCAGAGCACGGGCAAGCCTTCCGGCGTGACTTCGTTGGACGGGCCAAGGGTGAGCCCCATGCCATGCGTGAAGGTCAGGTGCTCATTCACAAAGGTGCGCGTCGGCAGCGACGACGGGTCCAGTTCGCGCGCCGAGAGCAGCACATGGCGCATCGCACCATTCACGACATAGCGATCGTCATCCACGTTCACGAAGTCGTAGTACGTGCGAATGGACTGAATCTGCCCGAAGGTCTGCAACAGCGGCTCGCGGTCCCAGAGCCGCACGTTGTCAATCGTCGCACGGTTCTTGGCGATGTCGGCGGCGGTAAGCTCGACGTCCGCCTGTAATTCGCGACGGTCCACCGAGTCGAGTCCCCACGCGGTACGGGTCGCCGCGATGTGGTGTAGGATCTGCGGCGTTTCGCGCGCGAGCTCATTGGGCTGCACGACCAGTCGCTGCACCACCGCCGGAACCACCGCGGTCACGAGCGCCGTGAGCGCGACGTTGGCAATCACCACGAGGAATACCGCGCGTGCAAGGTCACCCTTTCGTGCACGCCAGACGAGCACCACACCCGCGACCAGGAGTCCAACCGCGAGTGCCCGCATCCCTGGCATCCGCACATGGAGATCGGTCCAGCTCGCCCCCTGCAGCGGTCCATGCGTGCCGGAGAGCAAGCCCGGAATTCCGATCCACCAGGTGCGCGCCGCCGAGAGCACCAACCAAAGGGCGGCAAGCAATCCAAGGTGCATCTCCGCCGAGGGCTCAATGGTCAAACGTCCGCGCACCCATGAGACATCGCCGCGGGCAACGTAGATCGGCACCGATACGAGGAGCAGCGAGATGAAGACAATGCCCCACGTGAAGTCCATCGCCACCTGGAAGGCCGGCAACGTAAACACGTAGTAGGCGATATCGCGCTGGAAGATCGGGTCCACCGATCCAAAGGGCGTCGCGTAGAAGTACTGCACGAGTGTGCGCCACTGCGCGCCGAGGCCAGCCGCGAGCATGAACGAAAGCAGCAAGGCGCCCGGAAGCGCAGCCACCTGCGCCACCTTCACGAGGAAGCGCTCGCGCGTGGCGATGCCGCCCGCCGCGAGAACCACCACGCTCTCTGCGGAGCGCTCAATCCCGCGCAGTGCGAATCGCGCGTTGCCGTAGATCAACGCGAAGGCCAGCACGCCACCCGCGAGCCCAAGCGCCCACTGCGCGCCGAGCTTGAGGAGGAAGACGCGCTCAAAACCGATTTCGCGGAACCACCACCAATCGGTGATGCGTTCAGCGGCCGCTGGAATTGCCAGCACAAGGAAGAACAACGCCACCAACACCAACGCAAACCGGCGTTGGGGTGCGACGCTCGAGGAACGGGCCATCTCAGGACTCCTGTGGGGGGACATCACTACGACCGGCACGGCGCAGGGAATCGAGCAAACAGTCAATCGTGCGCATACTCTGATGATATCCCGCGGTCAGTGCCCGCGCAGGGCATCGAGCGACCGCGAGAGATTGTCCCGCGCTGCGGCATCGAGCCGGCGGTGAAACCACTCGGTTTGAAAGATCCGCGGAGACGCCAGAAAGTGCATGAGAATCTCCGCACGCTTCACGCGGAAAATTGACATCGGTACCCAGGCATACTCCGCACGGACGTCGCGCTCGTACTCGTCAAATCGCGCGTCATCCGCGCCGAGCACGGCCAAGTCGATATCGCAGGTCAGCTGTGTGTCAGGATCTGCACTCGGTCCCGCATGGCGCGTGGCGAGAATAATTGCTTCCACACGGGCAATCCGATTGGCATCCACCGTGCGCGCCGCCAGCATCGTGCGGGCAAGCGCTGCGCTGCGTGCTTCGTTGTCATCGCGGCGTGCATCGTACACCGCGTCGTGAAGCCAGAGTGCGGCCTCCACAACTTCCGCGTCCTGCGCGAGCGCGCGCACTTCGGCAAAGCGCGCGAGACACTCCTCGAGATGGCGGATCCCGTGGTAGGTCCGGTGCGGCTCGCGCCAGCGCTCGGTGAGCGCGGCGTGGTCTTCGGGGGAGAGCAACGTCATTCTCGGACGGTTCGGGGTGGATCGGGGCGCACCGGATTCGCGAGCGCCTCTCCTATTTATAAGTATCATCGGCGCACAAAACAGTGCGGATCATTTCTGGGGTAGTAGTGTAACCCATTGCCAATTCATAACTTACGCTATTGGGGCTCAAGGTCTTAATTGAACGTTAACCCTTAACGCCTTGCTGGGAAACAACTTACGCTGTTGACGGCGTTACCTTGTCCCACTATTCTTCGTCTTCGTGCGAGACCCGTGAAACGCCTCACGTCCCCGTACGCCCCATCCCACTTAGGAGAGCTCCACCAATGAAGCGTATTGCCCTGCTCGCTACCGTCGTTCTTTTCGCCGCTTGCGCCCCGAAGGCCGAGGAGGCCCCGGCCACCGAGATGGCCGCTCCGGCTGCTGATACTGCCGCGATGACCATGGACACGACCAAGATGGATTCGACCGCCATGGCCGCCCCGATGGATTCGGCCGCGAAGCCGATGTAAGCTGCGTCCTCACGGACGTTGCAACGAAGGGGCGGTCCCGCAAGGGATCGCCCCTTCGTACTTCTAGGTCCGCATGCGGTGCACCGCTTCGGCCAGTGCCAACGCGCACACGTTACCACCCAGTGCCAGTATCCCGATGTTCACATCGGTGATGATCGGTGGCCAGGTCGGCACGAGCTGCGCGAACGTCGCGCCCGTCAGCGTTGTCCACGACACGATGCCAACACCCACGCAGATTCCCGCGCCAACACTCAGCGCCGAATACCGCCTGCGTCCGAGCGAGAGCAACGCCGCCGGAAAAAGCTGCGTGACGAACGAGTAGCCCATCAGCAGCAGCGCGACAATCGTGCTCCCACCGCGAAAGGTGAACCACAATGCGACGCCCGCCACCACCGGCACCAATCCCTTGGCAATGCGCGCAATCTTCTGCGCATCGCGCTCGCCCGTGGCCGAACGATACACGGTATCGGCGAGCACCGTCGCCGCCGCCATCAGAATCATCGAACCCGGCACGAGCGCCGTGAGCACTCCTGCCGCGCCGACGGTTCCCACCACCCAGCCCGGCAACGTCTGCTTCACCACGCGCAGCAGGGCGAGATCCACATCGCCTCCCTCAAGCCCGGGCACCGCAACAATGGCCGCGAATCCGATGAAGAACACGAAGAGCAGTACCAACTGATACAGCGGCATGAAGGTCGCGTTGCGACGCAACGTATCCGCGTTCCGCGCACTGAACGCGCTCGCAAAGTTCTGCGGCCACATGTAAAGCCCCAGCGCGGTCAGCAACACGGTGCTGCTGAACCACGACGCGGAGAGCCCACGCTCAGGCAACGCCAGAAACCCCGGCTTGGCCTGCTCGACGGCATCGAACATCGGCCCCATGCCGCCATACAGATGCCACGGCAACCACAGCCCAAGTGCCACCACCACCACGAGAATCATCACGTCCTTCACGAGTGCCGTCAGTGCGCTGCCGTGAATTCCGCTCACCATCACATAGGCCACGAGGCCGATCGTCCCCGCCCAAATCGCTGCGCCTGAAGACACCGCGCCATTGCTCGCCTCGCTAACAATCAGCCCCAGCCCCTTCAACTGCAGCACCAGATACGGGATCATCGCTACCACGCCCACCACTGCCACCAACACGCCGAGTGCCACGCTGTCGTACTTCCGCGCCAAGAACTCGGCCTGCGTGAGAATCTTCTGTTCCTTTGCATAGCGCCAGATCGCCGGCAGCAACCAATAGCTCGTGATGTACGCGAGCGACCCGTAGCAGATGATGTAGAACGCCGGCGCTCCCTTCCCGTACGCCCAGCCGCTGCCGCCGAGGAAGGTGAAGGTCGTGTAGATCTCCCCCGCCATGAGCAGGAACATGAAGAGCGTGCCGAAGCCGCGGCCGCCGACGCTCCAACTTTCGAGCGTCTGTTCCTTTCCGCGTCCGGCGCTGAAGCCGAGCGCGAGGGCGGCAACAAAGCTCAGCGCAATGATGGCGAGCGCGATGGTCACGACTCGGCCGCAGGCGTGGAACCTTCATCCGCATCCGACTCGGCGAGCCGCGCACTATCGAGTCGATGAATGAACCACATCGTCGCCGAGGTCAGCAGCACCGCGCCGACGGTCCACGCGAGCAGAAAGGGAACGCCAAAGGCGCGCGTCGGGCGATCGGCAATCCAGGGCGCGACGAGTAAGGCCGCCGCGGGAATCAGCGCGAGGGCATGATGTGCGCGCATGAGTCAGATCCGACGTGCAAAGAAGCGCAGCATGCTCAGTCCCCGATGCGCACGGTCGTGGCCGGCTCAAAGAGCACGACCTCGACGGGTTCATCCGCTACGGGACGATGCTCGGTGCCTCGCGGCACGACGAGAAAATCGCCCGCTCTCAACTCCACCGTGCGATCGCGGAATTCCATACGGAATCGCCCGCGATGCACGAGGAAGAGTTCGTCTTCATGTGTGTGTTGATGCCAGTGAAAGAGGCCGCGGAACTTCACGGCCTTCACGTGTTGCCCGTTCAGCTCCGCGACCACCACGGGGGACCAATACTCCGTGATGGTCGCAAAGACGGCGTCGAGCGAGACCGCCTCGAGCGCGCCCGGCATGCTTACGCTTCGGGCTGCGGCGCTGCGGCCTCGGGAGTGGCGGCGGTCGTCGGCTTCCGACGGCTGCCCCAATGCCCACCACGCTCGCGCGGCTGCGCTAGCTGAAAGAGACGATTCGTGTAGAAGTCGACAATCCGCTCCTGCACCGTCGCTCGCGTATCCGATGACTCCGCGCGGAACGGGGCATAGCGCTGCTGGTCGCCCGACACCGCAAACCACCACCACGGATCATCCGGCGTAAGGCGCTGCGTCTCGACCGTGCAGGTGTACTTGCGATCGCCGTCCTGAAACTCGAAACCCTTGATCATGTCGCTCCCGTCTGTGTGAAACAAAACCGTCTGCTACGAAGCCTTCAGTCCTGCTTGGCGCATCGCCTTCAACAACCACGCACACCTCTTCTTACCCCGCGCGATCACGCCGCACGAGAATCTTCTTGCCCTTGATGTTCGACTTGGTCAGTGCCGCGACAATCATCTCCGCGGAATCGGCCGGCACCTCAACGATCGAGTGGCGATCAAATACGGTGATGGTGCCGATCGACGAGCCATCCATCCCCGTCTCATTGGCAATCGCCCCGACGATGTCGCCCGGACGCACCTTGAGCTTGCGGCCCGCGCCCACGTACAGCTTGGCGGTCTCGCCGCCCTTGCCACGCACCACACGATTCGGCGAGACCGGCTTCGCGGCCTTCCGCTCCGCGCGGTCTTCCTGACGCTCGCGCGCCGGATGACGCTCCTTGCGCTCGGCCGCGACCGGAATCTCCTTCACTTCCTCGCCGTCGCTCCCCGCCGCACGCGCCGCCTGCTTCACCGCCGCCGCGGCGATGTCGAGCGCATCGAACTCCGCCGCAAGCGGCGCCACCACGGCGCGCCACGACTCGAGCCCGCCTTCGAGCAACAATTCACGCAACGCGTCCTGCGCCTGCGTCTGTCGCTTCGCCTTCATGTCCGCCACGGTCGGCAGCGGCACCACGTCAATCGGTCGTCCTGTGACGCGCTCGAAATTGCGCAGGTGGCGCTGCTCACGCGGCTCGGCCAACGTAATCGCCACACCCGTCCGCCCCGCACGGCCCGTACGGCCAATGCGATGCACATACGCTTCCGTCGCCGACGGCACGTCGTAATTCACGACATGCGAGACATGCTGCACATCGAGTCCGCGCGCCGCGACGTCTGTCGCCACGAGCAGCTCGGCGCTCTTCGCGCGGAAACGCTTCATCACGCGATCGCGCTGCTCCTGCGAGAGCCCGCCGTGCAGCGCTTCGGCGCGATACCCCTGCGCCTTCAGCGTCTCGGCCACTTCGTCCACTTCGGTGCGCGTGCGACAGAAAATGATCGCGCTCGTCGGCTGCTCGTGATCGAGAATGCGTCCGAGGGCCGCCGTCTTGTGCGCGCGCCCCACCAGGTACGCAACCTGCCTCACCTTTGCGATGGCGCCGGCCTTCACCTTCTCGGCGTCAATCTTGATCACTTCGGGATCGCGCAGATGCGTGCGGGCAATCGCCGCAATGCGCGGAGCAAGGGTCGCCGAGAAGAGCGCGACCTGCTTGTCCTTCGGCGTGTCGGCGAGAATCGCCTCGAGGTCCTCGGCGAAGCCCATGTCGAGCATTTCGTCCGCTTCGTCGAGCACCACCGTACGGAGATGCGAGAGGAAGACCGTCTTACGACGGATATGGTCGAGCGCACGTCCAGGGGTCGCAATCACCACATCCACGCCCCGCTTCAGCGTGCGGATCTGCCCTTCCATCGGGGCGCCGCCGTAGATCGGCACTGCAACCGCGCCGCTCGAATGTCCGTATCGGTAGAAGGCCTCGGCCACCTGCATCGCGAGTTCGCGGGTAGGAACGAGAATCAGCGCGCTCGTGCGCTCACGCGGTGGGGCGTCGGGGCGGAGATTGGCCAGGAGGGGAAGTGCGAAGGCCGCGGTCTTGCCGGTGCCGGTCGCTGCCTGCGCGAGCACATCGCGTCCGGCGAGCAGTGGCGGGATGGCCGCAGTCTGAATGGGCGTCGGCTCTTCGTAGCCGAGGGCCGCGAGGGCGGCGAGGGTCTTTTCGGGCAAACCGAGCGCGGAGAAACCCGCGCCAGTGACGTCAACAGCAGAAGGCGCGCGCGTAGGCATCAAGAAATATACACTACTTGCATCATGAAAACCGTCGTTCGCGCAGCAGCGCGCTCCCTCAAGCTTCAGGCCTCCGTTCTCGGCAGCTCGGTTACCGCCGTCTGGGCGGGCTTTGCCGTGCAGGTCGTCTCTGCCAATTCCGTGCTCGCCTGGGGAATCCAGCCCCGGACCAAGCAGGGACTCTGGGGGATTCTCTTCGCGCCATTTCTGCACGGGAGCCCAGAGCATTTGCTTGCGAACACGGTGCCGCTCCTCGTGCTCGGCTGGCTGATCATGCTGCGGGACGCCAAGCACTTCTTCCCCGTGACGCTGCTCTCGATGCTCGGATCCGGGCTCTGCGCCTGGCTACTCGGCTCCGCTGGCAGCGTGCACATCGGCGCGAGCGGTGTCGTCTTTGGCTATCTCGGCTTTCTGATTCTCGCCGGATGGTTCGCGCGATCACTTGGTGCGATTGCCCTCAGCGTGCTCGTGACGACGCTCTGGGGCGGGCTCGTCTTTGGCGTGCTGCCGGGGCAACCGGGAATCAGTTGGCAGGCGCACCTCGGGGGATTCATTGGCGGCGCGCTGGCGGCGAAGTGGCTGGCGCCGCGCGCTATCCGCGTCCGTTAAACCGTCGCGCCGCCTCGACAAAAATCTTCACCCCGGTCTCCAGCGCCGACTCATCCATGTCAAAGCGCGGATGATGATGCGGATGCACAATCCCGCGCGCTTCGTTGCGAATCCCGATGAAAAAGAAATTCCCTGGCGCCTTCTGCTGAAACGCTGAGAAGTCCTCGCCCGTCATCGTCGGACGCATCGGCACCGCGACATTCGGTCCGCACGCGACTTCGACAATCTCCCGCATCTCCTGCGTCACGGTCACGTCGTTGATTACCGGACGATAGCCGCGCTCGTAGGTGAAATCATACGTCGCACCATGCGCCTCGGTCACACCACGAATGATGCGCTCCATCACCTGCGGAATCCTCGTGCGTAGCTCGGGGTCGAAGGTGCGCACCGTGCCATTCATCTCGGCGGTCTCGGGAATCACATTGTGCGTCGTGCCGGCGTGGAACTGCGTGACGCTCACAACAGCGCTGTCGAGTGGATCCACGGTGCGCGAGACAATCGACTGCAGGTTGGTCACCACCTGCGCGCCC
>JANLTT010000265.1:0-5570 GCA_031363115.1 Gemmatimonas sp. | reverse complement strand
GCGCTTCGCGACCCGTCGAGCATTTCAGCACTATCTTGCGCAGGACTACACCGTACGTGGCTTTGTCGCGGACGAACGCGGCGGCACGTACCTCCTCGTTCGCCGAGCACGTCCATGATCCGCCTCGATCGCATCGTCATGCGCGAGATTCGCCTCCCGCTGCGCGAGCCTTTTCGCATCTCCTCGGGCGAGTGGAATCATCGCCGCATCCTCCTGCTCGAACTCTTCGATCACGACGGTGCGAGCACATGGAGCGAATGCGTCGTCGATGACTCGCCGAACTACTCGTACGAAACCATCGACACCGCGTGGCCGACCATCGCGCGTTGGCTCGCGCCGCGACTCCTCGGCCGGAGCATCGAATCGCATACGGCAGTGCACGACATCCTCGAACGCGACATCCGCGGCCACAACATGGCCAAGGCCGTCCTCGAGATGGGGTGCTGGGGACTCGCCGCGACCCAGGCCGGACTCCCGCTCGCGCGCCTCCTGGGCGGCACGCGCACGCACATCGCCACCGGCATCTCGCTCGGCATTCAGAAGGATCTGCCGACCCTGATTGGCAAGGTGACCGAGGCACTCGCGCTCGGATACCAGAAAGTCAAAATCAAGATTGCGCCGCGTTCCGATGTGGAATGGCTGGCCGCCGTCCGCCAGTCGTGCGGCGACGACGCGCACCTCATGGCGGATGCGAACAACGCCTACACGCTCGCTGAGGCGGATCGCCTGATTGCCCTCGACCCACTCAACCTGATGATGATTGAGCAGCCCCTCGCGTGCGATGACCTCGTGCGGCACGCCGAGTTGCAGAGGCGCATGCGCACGCCACTCTGCCTCGATGAGTCCATCACCTCACTCGACCGTGCGCAGGACATGGTGACGCTCGGTGCCGGACGGATCATCAACATCAAGCCGGGGCGCGTGGGCGGCTTCGCGCAGAGCATTGCGATTCACGACTACTGTGAAGCACACGAAGTCCCGGTCTGGTGCGGCGGCATGCTCGAAAGCGGCATTGGGCGAGCGTACAACGTCGCGCTCGCCTCGCTCTCCAACTTCACGCTGCCGGGCGATCTCTCGCCGAGCGCGCGGTATTGGGCGCAGGATGTCGTGACGCCGGAGTGGACCATGGACCGCGGCTTGGTGGCGGTACCACTCGATAAACCGGGCATCGGCGTTGAGGTGGATCGCGCCCGCATTGACTCGCTCACCGTACGCACCGAGGAGTTGCGTCCCGCATGAGTGCCTTACCCGCCAAAATCACCGCGCCATTTCGCGAAGGCGATCGCGAGTTCCTCGTCGCGCTGCGTCGGGCGTTGCATCAGCATCCCGAGTTGTCGTGGCAGGAGAAGGAAACGCAGGCGCGACTGCGCGAGGCGCTCGTGCGCTGCGAGATCACCGATATCACCGAGGTGGCGGGAACCGGGCTCGTCGCGCGCATTCCGGGGCGCGCGAAGGGCGGCCCGATTGTCGCGTTGCGCGGCGACATGGATGCGCTGCCCATCACGGAGGCTACCGGACATGATTTCGCCTCCAAGAACATCGGCGTGATGCACGCCTGCGGCCACGACATGCACGCCACTTGGGCCGTGGGCGCGGGGATGCTCCTCGCGCGTGATCCGGCGGTCGGCGAAGTGCGCATCGTGTTGCAGCCCGCCGAAGAAGTTGGTGAAGGCGCGCCGAAGGTACTCGACAGCGGGATGCTCGATGGTGTGGAGGCCATCTTCGGTGCCCATGTTGATTGGCGCTATTCAGTTGGGCAGGTCGTCGCGGATGCGGGTCCGCTTGCCGCCAGCACCGACACCTTTGAGGTGCACTTTCATGGCCGCGGCGGACATGGGGCGCGGCCGCAGGACACCATTGATCCCGTCGTCGCGCTCGCGGCCTTCGTGATGGAAGTGCAGACCATCGTCTCGCGCATCTTGGATCCCGCACTCCCTGGTGTCGTCACCGTCGGCGTGCTGAATGCTGGCTCCGCCGCCAACGTGATCCCTGAGTCGTCGCGCTGCGCCGGTACCATTCGCGCCACCACGCCGGCAACGCGCATGCTCCTGTGCAATGAAGTGACCCGCATCGCGCAAACCGTGGCCGCGGTACATCGCTGCACCGCAACCGTGGAACTGCGCGAAGGCACGCCGCCCCTCGTGAACGCGCCGCGCGCGGCGCTCTGGGCTCAGGACACCGCGCGCGCCCTCCTCGGCCACGGTGCCGTGCGATCGCTCGCGGTGGCCAACATGGGTGGCGAAGACTTCGCCTTTTACACCGAGCGCATGGAAGGCTGCTTCATGCGCATCGGCACGTGGAGTGAAGGGCGCTCGAAGTCCGGCGTGCATACGCCGCGCTTTGACCCCGACGAGGACGCACTGCTCGTTGCCTCTGTACTGTTGGCCGAGTGTGCCCGCACGGCGAGCGCGGCCCTCCGCACATGAGCAACGCCCCCGAGATCGTCGCGATCGATCCCATCCTCCCCGACCCTGCAATCATTGCGCGCGCAGCGGAGGTGATTCGGGCAGGAGGGCTCGTGGGCATGCCGACCGAGACCGTGTACGGACTCGCCGCCAACGCGTTGGACCCCGCAGCGATTGCGCGCATTTACGCTGCGAAAGGACGCCCTTCGCACAATCCGCTGATTGCGCATGTTGCCGATGCCAAGAGTGCGCAGCACCTCGCCGCTGAGTGGCCGATCATGGCGCAGGCGCTCGCCGAACGTTTCTGGCCAGGACCGCTCACGCTGGTCGTGCGACGCAAGGCCATGGTTCCCACCGAACTCACCGCCGGGCTCGATACCTTCGGCGTACGCGTGCCCGATCACCCGGTCGCGCTAGCCTTGATTCGCGCCTGCGGGTTTCCGATTGCCGCGCCGAGCGCCAACAAGTTCACCGAAGTGTCGCCCGTGACTGCACAGCAAGTGGCGCGTGGGTTAGGGAGTGCGGTGGATCTCATTCTTGATGCCGGACGCACGCGCGTCGGCATCGAGAGCACGGTGGTCGATGTGTCCGGCTCCACGCCCGTCATTCTTCGCCCCGGCATGATTGCGCGGGACGCGATTGAGGCCGTGGTGGGTCCCACCGGTCGGGCATCGACGCCATTGCGCGCCGATGCCGCGCGCCCCGCGCCTGGCATGATCGCGCGGCATTACGCGCCGCGCGCGCGCGTGCGATTGATCGACGCATCCGACATGCCCAACGCGCTCGTCGAGGCGCGCGCCCTCGCGGCGAGCGGCAAGTCCATCGGACTCGTCCTCTGCACGCTGGCGATACCCCGCGACACCCGCGTTGCCTTCAGCACACAACTCGGCGACGATCCCGAGTGGTACGCCGCTGGCCTCTACGACGCGCTACACAGCGCCGACGCGGTGGCATGCGAGCAGCTGTTCATCGAGGAGCCACCGGCACTCCCCGCGTGGGATGCCATTCGCGATCGACTCCGACGTTCGGCGCACCCCAGCTGATCGCTACGCCGGCGACGCGTTTCTCAACTGTTTTCCAATTGTTTCCAGACGATTTTGCGACCAATCCTGAGGGCCCGCACCCTTGCCCTCGCCCCCCTGAACCGACATATCCCCTGTATGCTCAACATCGACCTGAAGGGAAAGCGCGCCCTCGTGGCGGGCGTCGCGGACGACGGCGGCTTCGGCTTCGCCATCGCCAAGTGCCTCATTGAAGCGGGCGCCACGGTGTGCGTGGCCACCTGGCCCCCCGCCCTCAACATCTTTTTGAACCTCCTCGAGCGCGGGAAGATGGATGAGTCCCGCAAGCTCGCCGACGGCTCCCTGCTTTCGTTCGAGAAGATCTACCCTCTCGATGCCGTCTTCGATGCACTCGAGGACGCGCCTCAGGAACTCCGCGAGTCCAAGCGCTACAAGGACGTCGGCGATTTCTCGATCACCGGGCTCGGCGCGCGCATGCGCGCGGACTTCGGCGATCAGCCGCTCGATATCCTCGTGCACTCGCTTGCGAATGGCCCTGAAGTGAAGAAGCCGCTGATGGACACCAGCCGCGCTGGCTATCTCGCCGCGTTGAGCGCGAGCGCCTATTCGCTTGTCTCGATGGTGCGCACCTTCGGCCCGATGATGCGGCCCGGCGGCAGCGTGGCGTCGCTTACCTACATGGCCAGCGAACGTGCCATCCCTGGCTACGGCGGCGGCATGAGCTCGGCGAAGGCTGCGCTCGAGAGCGATACGCGTGTGCTCGCCTTCGAAGCGGGGCGCAAGTACGGACTCCGCGTGAACACCATCTCCGCGGGCCCGTTCGCATCGCGCGCTGCCAGCGCAATCGGCATCATTGACGCGATGGTGAAGTACTGCGCCACCAACACTCCGCTCCCCGAGATTCTGCAAGCGCACGAGGTTGGCAGCGCAACTGCCTTCCTCTGCTCACCCCTCGCCAGCGGCATCACCGGCGCGACGGTGTACGTGGACAAGGGCTATCACTCTATGGGGATGGCGGTAGACGGCGCGACGGTACCCAGCTTCTAGCAATCCCGGTCGTGACGGCGACGCCGCCAAGAATGAAGGCGCAACCCATCAGCATCGTCGCCGTCGCCCGTTCGCCGAGGAAGATCCAGCCCCACACCATTCCAAAGAGCGGAATGAGATAGGTGGTGGCCATCGCGCCCGTCGCACCGACGCGATCAAGTAGGCGAAAGTAGAGCACGTAACCGAATGCGGTGCCGCCAACTGCAAGGGCGAGCACCGCCCCCCAGGCCGCCGCCGGGGGATTCGCCGTGGGGCGCAGCAACAGCGCGGGAATGGCGAGCACCATCGCTGAGGTCAGCAGACTCCCGGACGCAATCACCATCGAGGGAATGCCCGGCAGCAGGCGTCGCGTGAGATGCGCCGAGAGCGCATAGAGCGATGAGCCGCAGAGCGCCGCCGCGATGGCCAACGTGCTGCCGCCAATCGTGAGCTTCGGCGCCACGAGGATGATCACGCCAAAGAAGCCAATCGCGAGCCCAACGCCGCGCTCGAGCCCGAGCTTCTCCTTGAAGAAGGCGCGGCCGAGCAATGCGCCGAGGAGCGGCACGGTGGAGTTGAGGACCGCGGCGAAGCCCGCGGGGACGGTGCGCGTTGCGTACGCATACAGTGCGAAGGGCACGGCGGTGTTGATGGTGCCAATGATTGTCAACGCACCCCATCGGCCCTTGAAGTGCGAGCCGTACCGCTTGGCGATCACCAGCACCAACAGCAGCGCCGCGGCAATGACGACGCGCACCTCGACGAGCGCGATGGGACCGAAGTGGGGGACCGCGATCCGAATGAAGAGGAACGCGGCGCCCCACAGCGCGCCGAGCAGGAAGAGGTCGATGATATCTCGGCGGGTCACGCTCTCAAGCTAGCGGCCCCGCTCGCTGCGTGTTCCGCTTCTGGCTTCCGGCTCCTGGCTTCTGACTTCCGGCTTTCGTGCGCGAGGTCGGGGCCGGACCCGCGACTTCGGGCCCCACGCCTTACACGCGGCGAGCCTCGTCGCTACGCGCCGAGTCTCTTGCTACGGCGTAGGGCCCTACGCCGCGTGTCCAGCCCCTCCCCAGCAGGCTCTCCCTGAGGCGGCTCAGCGTGCACGCGAGCGCTCCAT
>JANLTT010000253.1:0-17458 GCA_031363115.1 Gemmatimonas sp. | reverse complement strand
CGCGGAGATCTACGGCGGATACGCCGTCGAGCGCGCGATTGGTGAAGCGCTCGCCCTCGATCCCGCGCTGCGTGCGCAACTTGAAATTGTATCCAAGGCGGGCATCTACGTGCCGGTGCCGCAACAGCCCGAACGAAAAGTCGCCTTCTACGATGCCACGGCAACGCAATTGATTCGCAGCGTCGAGGAATCGCTACGATTGCTTCGTACGGACCATCTCGATCTCTTCCTCGTCCATCGTCCTGACTGGCTCACCGCGGCCGATGACACCGCCGAGGGACTCAATCGCCTTCTGCGCGACGGAAAGATCCTGAGTGCCGGTGTCTCGAACTACTCCGTGCACCAGTTCGAGACGTTGAACGCGCGCATGGATCAGCCGTTGGCGACGAATCAAGTGGAGTTCAGCCTGTTGCACATGGATCCGATCTTCGATGGCACCGCCGATCAATGCCAACGGCTCGGCATCGCGCCGATGGCATGGTCGCCCTTGGCGCAGGGGCGACTCATGCGCGCGGACGACGAAGCCGGCGCGCGCGTGCAGGCGCTCGTCGCCGAATTGGCGCCGAAGTACGACGGCGCAACGGTCGATCAACTCGCCTTCGCGTGGCTCCTCGCTCATCCCGCGCGCCCGCTTCCGATCATCGGCACCAACCGCATGGAACGGATCGCGAGTGCGGCGCGCTCCACTCGCATCGCGCTGGCCCGCGAGGACTGGTACGCACTCTGGTCCGCCGCGCAGGGGCGTCGAATTCCGTAAGTGTTAACGCTCTAGAAACGTAGAGGGCACCCGAACAGGCCCCCAAGCGTGGCGGAATGTCGCCCGCCTCCCCATACTCCAAAGACTTCCACGCACCTTCGGAGTTGTCCGCCGTGACCGTATTCGCCCTTCGTGGGCATGAGCAACCGCAGCGCGAACTACCCCCCGCGGCCGAGGCCCAGCCTACGGCGGCGGTGCAGGCCGAAATCATCGACGCCTATTGGGACGATGTCGATGAGCGCGTCGCGTATCTCACGGCGTTGCTCGGCGCCGGTCGCCACAACGAGGCGCTGACGCTTTGCGCCACCTATCTCGAAGCGGTGGCCCATGCGCTTGTTTCCACGAATGCCGTCGCGAGCGATCAGTTCGCCGACGAACTCGAGGAGCATGCGAGTGATCCCTACCTGACGCTCGTGCATCCCCTGCAACTCGTGCGGATGTCGGCGCAGATCAACGGACTCTCGCCAAGCGCGCTGCACGGACTTGCCGCGACCTTCCCGGGGCCGGAGCACACGTTGCTGCACCGCGAACAGGCGCTCGATATCGTGCACGCGACGCTTGCCTACACCGACGCAAGTCTGGTTGAGCGGTCCATCTGGAAGGGGACGATTGCCTACGTCGTGTACGATTTCATTCGCACACAGTCGTTCCGCCGTCGCGAAGGGGTGCGCACCATTGGGCTCGGCACGGCCTTCCGCGAAGGGGCGTTGATGCAGGGACTCGCCGTTCCGGAGCTAGTCTCGCTGCTGCAGAGCATGGTGGCCGAGGCGCGCGCGCGATCGCACTCCACCGGGCACCTGCCGGACAAGAGCTGAATCCATCGGGGAGGTCGGCGATGCGCAAACTCCTGTTGGCAGTTCTGCTGCTCAGCATTTCCTGCACGAATCCGCTCTGCGGGTGTTCCCCCGAGCCGACGGGAGTGATCGTGCGTGGCACGCTGCGGACCGCCGGCGGTGATCCACTCGGCGGACGGCGCGTCCGCGCCGAGGCGGCACTCGGCGGATGTCTTGAGTACCAGCCGGCTTCGAGTGGCGTCACGAATGCCGCCGGTGGATTCGAGTTCTTGGCGAGCGTGCCCGTGCGCGACTCCGTCTGCTTGCGCTTCTTCGCGCGTGATACGGCGGTCGGTGCGGTTGAGTCCGCCGTTGGTGGTGTGCTGCGGGCGCGGGCGCTTGCCTACCCGTGGGACACGCTTGAGGTCTCCTTCACAGCCGCGCCGGCAATTCGCTAGGCGGCATCTCCTCGCGAAACAGCTCCTCGGCCAACCGCGCGTCGTGCCCATACACGTCATCGCGTAGCTGCAGAACGCCGGCATCATCCACCCAGGCCGTGAAGTAGACAATCCACACCGGCCGCGGCGTCGCGAGCCGAATCGACGTTTCGCGTTCGCTCATCATGCCCTCGGCGATCTTCTCCGACGGCCACGCGGCCGCGTCGCGCAGCAGAAACTCCGCGAGCGCCTGCGGCTGGCTCAAGCGAATGCATCCATGGCTGAACGCACGCTGCTCGCGCGCGAACAATCCTTTGGACGGCGTGTCGTGCATGAAGATCCCGAAGCCATTGGGGAAGACAAACTTCACGCGGCCGAGTGCGTTGTGCGCGCCGGGGCGCTGCCGAATGACTGGGAGGGACGCTGTGCCGCCGATAATCTCCATCTGGTTACGCCGCAGATAGCCCGCATCACGTCGCATCTTTGGGAGCATCTCATTGCGCACGATGCTCAGCGGCACCGTCCACGTCGGGCTGAGCACCACGCTCGAGAGACTGGCGGTGAAGATCACCGTCTTGGTCGCCTCGGCCCCGACGACGATCGGCATCGACATCGCTTCGCGTGCTCCCTCGTAGACGTGCAGCCGGAAGTCGGGGATGTTGACGACGAGCGCGTTTGCGGGCTGCGACTCCGGGAGCCAGCGGAGTCGCTCCATGTTTGTGAGGAGGGTTCGGACCTGCGTCGCAGGTGCGATGTTCAGCGCTCGCAATACGCCGGTGCCGATGATGCCATCGGTCGTGAGGCCATGGCGCGCCTGGAAGCGCTGGACGGACGCCACCAATGCGCTGTCGTACTGCGTCGGCGGACTCGTCGCGCTGGGTTCCGCGACATGATCGCCGAGCAACGTCAGGCGCGCTCGAATCGCCGTCAGTATCTCCGCTGAATCGCCGGGCTGAATGCGTCGTCGCCCGGCGGGCAGTGCGAGGGCAGGCCATGGTGTGCCTTCAAGCACGCGCAGCGATGTCAGTGCCGCGCGCAGCTTTTGATACTGCGGGTGAAGCGGCTCGAACGCCGAGAGATCCGCCGTGCGCGACGCGAGCGAATCAAGCAGGCGTCCGATGTCTCGCTTGGTGCGCGGGATGAACCACTCGAGTTCGCGGAGGTCGCGCGAGAAGTGCCCGCCATAGTCGCGGGCAGCAAAACGGAAGAACTCCGCCGTGAGGTAGAGTTCCTTGGTCGCCAGGCAGCTGTCGCAGCGAGCATCGGGGCGCGGTTCGATGCTGTCGCTGAGCCCCGCGAGCGAGCGGAATGCATCCGCGTGCGTGGTGAGCGAATCGCCGATGAACCAGGCGAACTGCTGTGCACGCCGCTGGTAGAATGCGGCGATGGCACTCGAGTCCGGACGGTACGTTGGGCGCGCGGCGAGAAAGGTCGCCAGCGCCATCGTATCGAGGTGCCGCGGACTGTACGGTTCCGCGGTTTCAAACGCCTGCGCGATCTCGGCGGCTCGAGCAGCGCGTTCAGCGCGCTGGGTCGGCGTCGCGCACGCCGCGAACATCGCGAGCGAGGCGATGAGGACACGGGACCCGCGTGCATCGCGCAGGCGAAGCATGACCACACTCCAACGACAGGGAAACGGCCGCGCGGCCGTCAGGCCCCGTGCACGTAGAGGAGACCGCCGTCCGCGAGGGACTCAATCATGATAGCCATTTGCTCGCGCGGAACCGCGGGACAGCCCCAGCTCCGCCCAAGGCGCCCGTGCTGCGCGACGAATTGCGCGCTCACGTAATCGGCCCCGTGCATGATCACCTCGCGCGCGCGGGCTTGGTCGTTCACTCCTCGATCCAGCCCCTCGAGCAACAGCGCCGCGCCATGCTTGCGACTCATGATGCGCGGACCGACGCGATACAACCCGAGACTCGTTTGGTGGGAATTGTTCCGATTGCTGAATCGCTCGGCCATCAACTCGCCTGATCCCTGTCCGTGGGCTACCAAGGTCCTCGAAATGATGGCGCGTGAGTCGAGATCAAGCACCACGAGTCTCTCGGCGGTGCTCGGCTGGCTCATGTCGGCAATCGCGAGGCGGCCCGACACGGCCCCCGCGCGCGCCACTCGCTCGTACGCCGCGTCAAAGGCTTCGCGACTCAGGACGCCCTCGAGCCGCAGCTCGGCATAGAGCGCGCTGGCAGGATCGGGTGTCTCGGACTCGCTCGCCAGCGCGGCATCGGGCGCCGTCGAGCTCGCACGCGCCGGAAGCAGCCCCGGGAGGGCGAGCGCCAACACCACGAGCAGCGCGAGTGGCTGCGTGGGGAATCGACGATGGGGCGGCGTGGGGACGGGCGAAGACACCAGACTGGTAACCCGGGAGGAGGGGACAGTTCCTAAAGCTATCAATACCCAACGTGTTGCATCGACTCCCGCGCCCTTTCATGTTGCATTTGATGACCAATCCCACGCACGACCTGCAGATCGATCCCGAATCCACGCGCATTTCCGCCTTCGTGGCCACGGTGCACGATGTCTTGGGCGCGCTCGCCGACGGCGCCGAGCTTCAGGCGACCGTGCGCATCATGATTCCGCGCGACCAAAAGTGGCAAACGGTGGCGGTCGAGGAGGTCACCGGGCGATTCCTCGCCCGCGTGGACTTTGCCGTCCGGGGCCTGGTGGGGCGTTTTGTCTTTGGGGACCGCGAATCGGCGATTTCACTCCTCGTCGCGCCGGCGCGGCTCCCGCGACCGGCCTATCACCTCAGTGAGTGGGTGACGGCCTTCGGCTCACCGCCGGTGTCGGAAGCAATCTTTGAATGGGTGCTGACCACGCGGCGGGTGCAGGAGGCGGTCGCACGCCTTGGCACGTTGTTGCTCTCGCACGCCGAGCGCATTGCCGATGCCAAGTCGGAGAGTTTCGCGCAGATGGATGCGGTGCGTGCCATTCGCTTCGACACGCATGTCGCCGCTTGGCGCGCCCGCGATCAGGAGCGGGACGAGTACGCCGCGGCCGAAGCCTTTCGCGCGGGCGATTGGGCGCGCGTGATTGCGATTCTCTCTGCCCACGAGGCGCACCTGAGCGCCGCGCAAACGATGAAACTCACTCTGGCGCGGAAGCGCGCGGGTGGGCCGCAAGGAAGCTAAAGACTCGCGCGTTGAACAACTGCGTCTGTTCGAGATGTGGCAGATGCCCGGAGGAATCGACCGGGAAGAACTCCGCGGCGGTGATCACCCGCGTGACGTTCTCTGCGTTGCGAAATGGCAACGTCACATCCTGTTTGCCCCAGACGAGTAGGACGGGCGTCCCCGCTTTGGCGATCGCGGCATACATCGCGGGATAGTCTGCATCCTTCTGCGAGAGAATGGAGCGCCGCAGCGCGCGCCCAAAGCCCCGATACTCCATCTGCGGCTCATATCGCTCGGCCCAGCCCGGGAAGCGCTCGGGGTGCAGGAAATCGATTGGTTGACCCGCGGGCATCGATGGCACGCCCTTCACCTGCCAGAGATACGGACCCACGACAGGCGCCGCGATGAGGCGGGGCAACCGCATCTGCGAGGTCGAGGGATCCACGAGCACGAGCGTCCGGACGCGCTCGGGATGTGTGGCCGTGAAATGCGCCGAGATGAATCCGCCGAAGGAAAGTCCGAAGAGGTCTATGGGCTCGGTGATCCGCAACGAGTCCAGCAGGCCGCGGAGCTGCGCGTCGAAGAAGTCGCCGTCGTAAGCGGCGTCGGGGCGATCGGACCATCCGCGCCCAAAGGTGTCGAAGCGCACGACGCGATGTCCCGCGGCAGCGAGGGCGTAGAACGTCGAGTCCCAGATGTACGACGGCACGGAGAATCCATGCACGAGCAGGGCGACACGCCCGGTATCAGGCCCGGCGATTTCGTAGTGCGTGAAGCCGTCGTCGAGTGTGACGAAGTCTCCCGGGGCGTTCGCCCGCGTGGCAGCATCGAGCGTGCGCCGCTCGGGGTTGGCGTAGACATAGTAGCCGAGCGGCAGCAAGGCGATGGCGATAACGAAGGCAAGAATGCGACGCATGCGCGGACCGGTCGGGGAGTCAGTTGCCAAAATGCATGATCGCACGACGAAGCGCGTCGTGCTGCGCGGCCTGCTCCTCGAGCGTCGCGCCGCGCGCGATGCCCTCCCACGCCTGTCGGACGCTCGCGGCACCCGCCGTGGGCCCATCCGGGTGCCCGAAGACGCCGCGCCCTGGCACGAAGCCAAAGTCCACGGTGCCGAGTCGACGATATATCCCCTCGAGCGTGCCCGCCCAATCGCTGCCTCCCGGCACGGGGAGCGATGGCGCGATTGGTCCCATCGGTTCGAGACAGGCCGCCACGTTCTCGAGCACTTCGTGTTCGGGCATCATCATTCGTGAACCAAAGCCCGGCATGATCACCGCATCGCAGCCGGCGAGGCGCTGCAGGCGCGTCATCACACGCGAGTGCACGCCGTACCCCGGCAGGCGACTGAACGCGGCGATGAATGGAAAGTGCGCGAAGAGCGGCACTCGTGCATGGGAGCGCAGCAGGCGCACGCCGCTCAATCCAACGGGAAGCGCGTTGATGAGCAGCGCATTGGCCCCGGCATTCACCGCGATGTCGTGCAGCGTGGTGAGGCGCGCGACTTCATCGGTGACGTTCGCCATGTACATCTTGGGCACGCCGGTCACCCGCTCGGCGCGCCGTCGTGCGGCGCCGAGCAATGCGGCACGCTCGGCGAGTGGCGACCATGTGGTGTCGCCGAGCATCTCGTCATCCTTGGCGATGTCGAGCCCGCCGAGCCAGGCCTGCTCACCAATCGCGGCGAACGGCTCCGGCGCCAGTCCGATATTCGGCTTGATGACCCCGAGGAAGATTGGGCGGTCATACGCATTCAGCAGGCGACGAATGCCCGCGACGCCGAACTGCGGCCCTTCGAACTCGGCGAGATACGACGCGGGAAAACGAATATCCTCGAGGCGAATGATGGGCACGCCGGGGACGAAGAAGACTCCCTCGCCCATCACGGCGGACATCAGGTTCGGGAGCCGCGCCCCGAAGTTGGCATGCGGATGTGCAACGGTGACGCGCACGCGATGCACCGCGCCCGGTGGTGGATCGGGGAGCAAGTAGGAGAATCCAGCAATCGCGGTGGCGTCGAAGGCCACCACCTTGGCGGCGAAGCGCGGGCGATAGTCTTCGTCCACGTCCACGCGCTTCCACTGCGCGGTGGATTGCTCGCTGCAGAGATGCGCGGCCGCGAGGCGCGGGTCACCCACGCACTCGAAGGTGTAGTCGATCTCGAGGTGCGCCTCAGGATCGAGGGCACTGCGCTCGGCGAAGAAGTGCGGGATGTCGTCGGTGTGCATGGCGAGACTCAGGCGACAATCAACTGCAACAGCACTTCGCGCACGGCGCGCGGCCCGTCCAGTTCGACGAAGAATATCGACTGCCACGCGCCCATCGAGAGCTCGCCATCCACCACCGGAATGCTCTCGCTCGCGGGCATGAGGAGTCCGAGGAGATGGCTGTGCGCGTTGGCGCGGCCGTCCACGGTGTCGAGGTTGTGGCGGTACGGTGCGTCAGCCGGCGCGAGACGCTCGAGGAAGCGCACCATATCGCCCTGCAGTTCGGCTTCGCGCTCATTGCGCGTGATGCGTGCGGTCGTGTGCGGTGACGTGACCGTGAGCAGTCCGTCGGCCACGCCGGACGACCGCACCCAGGCGCGCAGTGCATCGCTGAGGTCGATGAACTGCATCGGCGCGGTGGTGGCGAGCGTGATGGTGTGACGGCGAACAGGCATGGGTGGAAGAAGGAGGAGGTCATCGCGCGCGGCAAGGCGCGCGGTCGGGGTCAGTCCGGAAAGCGGCTCCGCCCCCAGAATCCCTCGGGCGTGCGCAGCAGGGAATCGAGCCCGGTGCGCCGGATGGCGGCATCGGCTTCGCGCTGCGCCATGTTCAAGACGTCCGTCTCGTTCACCGTGAGCACGACGCGGTCGCGCATCAGGATGCGTCCATTCACGAGCACGGTGGTCACGTCATTGCCATTCGCGAAGTAGGCCACGCGATACAGCGGCATGTTCATCGGCACCATGTGCGGGCGGAACCAGTCAATCAAGATGATATCTGCCTTCTTGCCGACCTCGAGCGAGCCGATCTCCTTGTCCATCCCGAGGGCGCGCGCGGCGTCGATGGTGACCATCTCGAGCACCTTCCCGGGCGGCAGCACTTTCGTGTCGCGCCAGTAGAAGCGGTGATAGCGCATCGCCTGGAACATGTGGCGGAACATGTCGTAGCTGCGGTCCGGCGCGACGCCGTCGGAGCCAAGCATGACGGTGACGCCCGCGTCGAGGAGTTCGACCATCTGGAAGCGCCGACGCGTGGCGGCATTGGCGCTCGGATTGTGCACGATCTTCGTCTCCGTCTCGACCAGGATGGCGATTTCCTCCGGCGTGAACTCCGTGGCGTGCGAGAGGAGCGCGTCGGGGCCCAGGAGGCCAATGGAGTGCGCGAACTTCACGCTGCCGGTGGTATGGCCATCCTGCGTGAAGAGGAGCTTGTACTTGCGCGAGAGGGCGCGCGTGGCCTGCGCCTGCTGCACGACTTCCTCGAGGGCGGCGCCGGTGAGCGGGTTGTCAGCCGGGTGGTGCGTGGGAAACATCATCGCGATGTTGAGGCGGCCATCCGCGGCACCATGCCACTTCGTGATGAGTTCCTCGGATACGGCGAGCTGCTGCTCGAAGCTCACGGCCACGTCAGTCGCAGAGTCGCCACTCCACTCCGTGTAAGTCTTGGGGAAGGGAGGGCGACGCGGACCGACGGCGAGGATGTAGCGCAGCCCCACTTCTTCGGTGGCAGTCATGTACGCGTTGCCATACTTCACGTCGTCGGTCCGCGTGATCATGTCGCCACCACCGAAGTAACTGAGCGCAGTGGTGACGCCAAAGCGCACGCGCTCCACACCGGTGAGCAGCGCCTCGGCGCGCCAGAAGTCCACGGTGGAGCCGCGGGCGTAAATGGTCTCGGTGGCGGGATACCACTCATCGGTGTCCATCCCCATCGACTTCACGAGGCCGTGGCCCGCGTGGCCGTGGCCGTCGATCAGGCCCGGCATCACGATCTTCTTATTGGCGTCGATGGTCTCGCGCGCGACGTACTTGGCGGTGAGGTCGGCGGTGAGGCCAATCGCGACGATGCGGTCGCCGGTGATGGCGATGGCGCCGTCCTCGAGCACGCGGCGGGTGGAGTCCATCGTGATCACCGTGCCGCCGGTGATGAGGATGTCAACCTGTTCGCGGTCACCGGTGCCGTTGTTGCAGGCAATGAGCGAGAGCAGGGCGAGGGCAACGACGAGTGTGCGACGCATTGAGAGTTCCGTCCGGCGGAGTGGGGGAATGGCGGAGAAACTAGCGCTTTTGCCGAGCACGTGGTGCGCCGACGCTGGCTCACTCGCGTCAAAGCCAAACGGGGCACCGAGCGATTCGCCGCTCGGTGCCCCGTCTGACTTCGTGCTGTGCCCAGCGACGCGCGTCTACTTGTAGAAGTAGATGTTGTCCACGTAGATGACCATCGGGCTACTGCCGACGAAGAGCATCTGGTTGAGCGCGTCCTTCGCCGTGAGTCCGGTGAAGCTGGCGAGCGGGATGTTCAGCGAGACCCATGAGCCCGTTGTGAGTGTGCCGGCCTGGTATAGACCGACCGCGGTTCCGGCCACTCCCGCCTTGTTGACCACCTGAATCTCGAGATTGGTCGCCGGGTTCGGCGTCCAGATGTCGACGTGGAGGTGCGTCATCGTCGTGGCGTCGATTGGGCTGGCGACGAACTCGATGCCGACGAAGTTCGAGAGCAGGTAGCGCTTCACATTGCGCGCGCCGATCGCAAAGGGATCGGTGAGCGTGGTGGCGCCCGCGCTCCAGCCAGTGCGCCAGGTATCAACGGTGCGGTTCGTGTACACCGTCGTGAAGAGCGAGATCACATCACCGGCGGCCTTTGTGGGGGCAGGGGCGATGGTCGTCGGAACGGCCAGCGGCGCCGAGACGGTGAAGACTGAGCTCCCCGGGATGGCGATGCCAGCAACGGTTGCCGTGACGGTGGTGGTGCCGGCCGAGAGGGCGGTGATCAGTCCATCTTGGCTGACGGTCGCCACCGCGGGATTGCTCGACGTGAGCGTGAACCAGCGCCACCCGACATCGGTCAGGCGACCGCCATTCGGAAGCACGGGGGTGGTGAAGGCCACCGTGTTCGGCGCCGGGTTCATCTGGAAGGGGGTGCCAATCGCGACGGTCGCGGCCGGCCATGACGCGGTGCCGCCGGTCGGTGCGGCGACCTGCCCAACGGGAAGATTCTCGTACTGAATGTCGGCGAACCAGACCGTGTAGTTGTTGGGCCCGTCGGCGAAGTGGAAGAGGCCGTCGAAGTTGATCATCTTGGCCGGATTCGGCATTGGGATGATGTACTTCACCCAATTGGTCGTCAGCGCGATATCGAGCGACTCCGCATTGAGCACGTTGCTGGCGCTGCTGTTGCCGATGCCGACGTTCAGCGTGGACCGCGCGGACGAGGCCTTCGCGTAGAAGGTGAGGGCGTTGTACGTCGAGAGATTCCGCAGGCCCGATGAGACGAAGGCACCTCCGGAGTAGTCCACGCTGCCAATGATGGCGCGGATGGAGTTACGGCCATTGTACAGGTTGGTCGCGTCGATGCTGACATTGTTCGCCGCGCCGCCGAAGCCGACGAAGGAGACGCCATCATAGGCGTTGGAGAACACCACGGCGGCGGAGGAGACCGGCCCAGGTGTATTGACCGTGATCGCAGCGGTCGCCGTCTGGCCGGAGGCCGTGGCGGTGATGGTGGCGGTGCCGCCCGCGACGGCGGTGACGAGTCCAGCGGCGCTCACCGTCGCCACGCCGGCGGCGGAGGTCGTGAAGGTGACGCCGGTGGTGAGCACAGCGGTCGTGGCATCGCTATACGTGCCCGTGACGGTCAGGGCCTGCGTTGCGGCGACGGCCAGCGTGGCCGTGGTCGGCGACACCGCGATGCTGGAGAGCGTCTTGGGTGCGGTCGTGGTGTCGTCCGAACAGCCGGCGACGAGAATCGCGGTGCAGACGGCAAACGCGGCGGCACCTCGGAGGAACTGCAGTGAGGTGCGCATGTGCTGTGCTCCAGTAGGAATTCCTGCGACGCGCGAGAAAATCTCGAGGGCGCCACTAGCTCGTCTTTGTTCGGCTGGCGAACAAAGTATGCGAACGAAGGCTCTGGCTGTCAAGACTGTCCCGTTGAGCACCCTAGCGGAGGGCGTTAAAACTGTCCAATGCGGCACACGACAATAGCTCGACGACAGCCGAACCAACGCCGAACCAACGCCGAACCAATGCGGGACCATGATATGCTTCGTGCATGCCCATCGAGTACGCCCGAGGATTGACCGCCACCGTGCGGACCAAGCGTGACGATCGGCATCTCGGCGCAGGGCTCGCCTTCGTCGCGGGCGCCACCAATGCCGGTGCCTTTCTCGCCGTCGCGCAATACACGTCGCACATGACGGGTATCGTCTCATCCATGGCCGATGCCCTCGTCCTTGGACAGATGGCCGTGTTCCTCACCGGGCTGGGCGCGCTCGTCTCCTTCATGCTCGGGGCCGCCACGACCGCGCTCGTCGTGAATCTCGCGCGCCGCCGCGGGCTCAGCAGCGCCTTCGCCCTCCCGCTCCTGCTCGAAGTCGCGCTCCTGCTGGTCTTCGGATTGCTCGGCGCGCGGCTTGGCGCGATACACAGCGTCTTCGTCCCCGCGACCGTGATTCTCCTCTGCTTCATGATGGGGCTGCAGAACGCCGTCATCACGAAGATCTCCCGCGCCGAGATTCGCACGACCCACGTCACGGGCATCGTGACCGATATTGGCATCGAACTCGGGAAGTTGCTCTACGTGAACCGCACCAATCGCGACGGGGTGGAGCGCGTGGTTGCCGACCGCGACCACCTGGGCCTCCTGACGCTCCTGCTCACCGCGTTCTTTGCGGGGGGCGTGCTCGGGGCGATTGGCTTCCAACGGTTCGGATACATCGCGACGGTGCCAATCGCCCTCGTCTTGCTCTCCCTCGCGGCCGTCCCCGTCGTAGATGACGTGCGTCGCCTGTGGGGACGATCCTCCGTCTAGGCGTGCATCACGCCATCGCACGAAAGGACTACGCACTCAGCTAGTCCTCAAATCCCTCCGTTGAGCAATGCCTTCGTTGCGCACGAGGCGGCATTCTCCCTGTTGGGGCCATCGGGTTCACCGAAGCCGCCCCGTCGCTAAACAAGGAGAATTTCTTATGCTGCACGCTTTGAATCGCTCACGTTCCGCCCTGCTTCTTGCCACGATGGCGTTCAGCCTCGTAATGGTCGGATGTTCTGACAGCACCTCGCCCGATACTGTGTCCCCGACCGAGCCCGGCGTCGGCCCCGGTACCGGTGGCCCAGGCGGCAATGGTCCGACCCCGGTCGTACTCGGCGCAGCCGGCGGCTACGTGATCCTTGCGCAGACCGGCATCTCCACCGTCCCGACCTCGGCAATCACCGGCAATCTGGGCATCAGCCCGGCCGCCGCCACCTTCGTGACCGGCTTCTCGCTCTCCCTCGGGGCGGGCGCGGAGTTCGCGACCTCGACGCAGGTCACGGGCAATATCTACGCGCCGGGGTATGCCGCTCCGACGCCCTCGAACTTGACGGCAGCAATTGGCGCCATGCAGACCGCCTACACCAATGCCGCCGGACGCACGCTCCCCGATCATATCGAGCTCGCGACCGGCAACATCGGCGGCCTCACCTTGCCCCCGGGCCTCTACAAGTGGTCCAACACCGTCACCATTCCGGCGAGCGTGACGCTCGTGGGTGGCCCGACCGATACGTGGATCTTCCAGATCGCCGGTGGCTTGACTCAGTCCTCCGGAACGCGTGTCACGCTGAGCGGCGGCGCCCTCGCCGAGAACGTCGTGTGGCAGGTCGCTGGCGTGGTGACGCTTGGCACGACAGCGCGCATGGAAGGCCGCGTGTTCTCGCAGACCGCGATCTCGCTCGGAACGGGTGCCCGCGTGAATGGTCGTTTGTATGCACAGACGGCCGTCTCGCTGGCCAGTTCGACCGTCGTGGTGAAGTAGGATGACCTGCGTCGCGAACGCGCTGCACACGACGGGCGCGAACGCGACGGAGATTGCATATCAGGATGTCGGCGATGGCCAGCCCGTGGTGTTGATCCACGGCTGGCCATTGTCGCATGAAATGTGGGAGCATCAGGTCTCCACGCTGGTGGGGGCAGGATTCCGTTGCATCACATATGACCGCCGCGGTTTCGGCGATTCGGCGGCCTCGGTCGCCGGCTACGACTACGACACCTTCGCCTCGGATCTGCACCAGCTGCTGACCCATCTCGATTTGCAGGATGTGCTCTTGGTGGGATTCTCGATGGGCGGCGGAGAGGTGGCGCGCTATATCCGGCGGTACGGATCGCACCGCATTTCGAAGGTGATGCTGCTCGCGTCCGTGACGCCCTATTTGCGTCGCACGCGGGACAATCCCGGCGGCGTCGCGGGCGCGATGCTCGATCGGATGCTCGCCGCAGTGAAGGCGGATCGAATTGGATTCCTGACGAAGTTCTTCGTGGACTTCTACAACGCCGATGTGGTGGGCAGCGCCGTGAATGGGTCGGACCTCCTCGCCTATGGCAAGTCGCTCGCCTGGCGCGCCGATCCCATGGCCACGCAGCAGTGCGTGGTCGCCTTTGGTGACACCGATTTCCGTCTCGACCTGCGGGCCATCCATGTGCCCGTGCTGATCGTGCACGGTGACGCCGATCGCATCGTGCCCTTCCTGGCCGCGGCGGTACGCACGCAAGCGATGATTCCCGGCAGCCAGCTGGCCGTGATCGCCGGCGCACCCCATGGATTTCCCTCGACTCACGCGGCGGAACTCGATGCGCTCATGCTCAACTTCTTCAGGCCGTGAGGCGAGCGGTGCGACACGCGGTGCGACGCTCCATGCCGGCGGCGATTGCGGTGTTGTTCGTGCTCGGATGTGGCGGCGCGCGCGAGAGCGAGGCCGCCGATGCGGGCCTCACGCCGGCCGAACTCGCGCTGTTTGCACCGTTGCCGCGCACGCTGTTTGCGTCGGGTGGCGAAGCCTCGGATGCGCAAATCGAGTTGGGACGGGCGCTCTTCCACGAGCCGCGGCTTTCCGATGGGCACGATGTGTCGTGCAGCAGCTGCCACGCCCTCAACGGGTGGGGAGCGGACGGACGTCGCGTGTCGTTTGGGCACGATGGTCGCGCGGGTTTGCGCAACGCCCCGACGGTCTACAACGCGGCGGGGCACTTCGTGCAGTTCTGGGATGGTCGCGCGACGGACGTTGAGGCACAGGCGATGGGGCCGATTCTCAATCCAATCGAGATGGGCATGCAGTCGGTAGAGGCGGTGCTGCGGCACCTGCGGGGGTCGCCCCGGTATGTCGACGCGTTCCGTACGGCGTTCCCGAACGAGTCGCAGCCAATCTCGTACAACAACGTCGGTCGGGCGATTGGTGCCTTTGAGCGCGGACTGTTGACGCCGGGCCGCTGGGATCGGTTTCTCGAGGGCGACACGACCGCGCTGACCGCTGAAGAAGCACGAGGAGTGAAGCGCTTCGTCACGGTTGGCTGCGCGGGATGCCACGCGGGGGCGTTTGTCGGCGGCGATCGGTATGCATTAGCCGGGGTTGTACACCCGTGGCCGACCTCGACAGACAGTGGACGATACCAAGTGACCGGGCTGATCTCGGACTTGTTCGTCTTCAAGGTCCCGTCGCTGCGCAACGTCGCGATGACCTCACCCTATTTTCACGACGGCTCGGTGACGAGTCTGCCGGAGGCGGTGCGCATGATGGCACACCATCAGCTCGGGCGTACGTTAACGCCGTTGGAATCGCGGGAAATCGTGTCGTTCTTGGGTGCGCTCACTGGGACCTTGCCTGCGAAGTACATCGCGTTCCCACAGGGCGATCGTTAGCGCGTTTGGACTGCTGTAGCTGTCCAAGACTTGGTCAGCGGACGAGACGAGTGGCAAAAAGTCACTACTGCCCTTGCGGTAGGCCCTGCGCAAGCGGACATTCCCTCCCTGCGCCTTAGCTATAGAACGCGGCGCGCGAGACCGTCCCGCCCCCGAAATGTCCGACGACCTCTCCGAAGCCCCCATTCCCGAGCCTTCATCGGCCGAGGATTTGACCAACACGCCGCGCGGTTCTCGCGCCGTGGATCCGGTCATGATCAAGCTCGCTGAGGCGACCGGCAACGAGTATCGCGTCGAACGCGAACTCGGACGCGGTGGCATGGCGACCGTGTATCTCGCGCACGACCTGCAGCTCGACCGCAAGGTCGCCATCAAGGTGATGGGCGCGGATCTCTTCGCCGCCGGCGACGTGCTCGTCGATCGCTTCCTGCGAGAGGCTCGCACCGGTGCGCGACTGAACCATCCGCACATCATCCCCGTCTACGCGATTCGCGAGTCGAAGGAGCTGATCTACTTCGTGATGAAGTTCATCGACGGCAAGCCGCTCGATGATGTCATCAGCAAGTATGGCCCCCTCCCGATTCCCCTCGTCGCCCGCGTGATGGCGCAGGTGGCCGATGCGCTCGCATATGCGCACCGCAATGGCATCGTGCACCGGGACATCAAGCCCGGCAACGTGATGCTCGACAAGGAAGGCTGGGTCGTGCTCACTGACCTTGGCATCGCCAAGGTGCAGGAAGCCTCGATGCTCACGGCCACTGGCTCCGCAATCGGCACGCCGACGTACATGAGTCCGGAGCAGAGCAGCGGGTCGAAGGAAACGACCGGTGCCTCCGACCAGTACTCGCTCGGCTGCGTCGCCTTTGAGATGCTCACCGGGCGCCCGCCGTTCCAGGCGGACTCGATGATCGCACTGATCTTCCAGCATCACGCCGAGCCGCCGCCGCCGTTGCATACGCTGCGCTCCGATGTGCCGGGTGACATGGCAGCGGCCGTGATGAAGATGCTCGCCAAGTCGCCCGAAGATCGTTACGGGAGCATGGAGGAGTGCGCGCAGTTCTTCCGCGACTTGTCGATGGGGGACGAGGAAGAATTCCGCATGTTGCTGCGTGCCTTCGCGACCGGCACCGGCACCGCGGAAGCCGCGGGGCGTGTGAATACGCCGCGCACGCCGATGCCGACCAAGAATCCCGCGCTTCCCACGCCGCGTCCGCAGAATCGGCCGAGCCGTCGCGAAGTGGCAGTGACCACGTCAGGGATGCTACCGGTGGCGCGCGAGTTCACGACGGGCACCACGCCGTCCGTGGGCAACGCGGCAATCTCGGGAGGACCGAACTCCGAGGCCGCCGCGGCCGCGAAGGCCGCGTGGCCCCGCACCCTGCTGAAGCCCCCCGAGCAGAAGAAGGTGACGGCGCGCAGCTTCCGCGCGCCCGGCATCCTCACGATCCTGTTCGTCGCGGCGTTCGGCTGGTTCATGTTCTTCCCGCGCGCGGGCGACCTCGCGACGACGGTGCCGCAGAACACCGCGCTGATGATGGCGCGGCAGCTCGAGGCCGAAGCCGCCGTGCGACGCGGGTCGGCGCCGGGCGCCGAAGGGAGCTGCGAGGGCGTGCGCAATGATCTGCCGAGCTGCCGCAAGCAGATCATTGTGTCACTCGACAGCATTGCGCCGGCGATGGTGGAAGCCACCGTGGCGGCCACCGATTCATTGTTCAACGCGCGCCAGACCGCGGATTGGGTCGCGATGCGTCGCGCGGCGGGCTATCCGCGTGATGCCTTCGAGTTCGGTAACAGCGTGGATCGCTCGGACTTTCTCTCCGTGATGCCAACGCTTTTGAATCACATGGACGTCGTGGGGCAGGCGGGATCGCTCACGCAGCGGCTCGTGCAGACGGTGTGGTATCCGCCGACCAACGGACTCTTCCGCAAGGCGCGCGAGATTCGTCTCGCCAACCGGCTCGCGGGGGCGTTGCCCAAGGAGCGCATTCTTGAGCTGTACCTGAACGTGGCCGAGTTTGGCCCGGGACTGTACGGCGTCGAGGCCGCGTCTCAGGCGTACTTCGGTCACTCGGCAAGCAAGCTGACGAAGGTGCAGGCGGCAACGCTCGCGGCAACGCTTGCCACGCCGCGCACCTCGACGCCGCTCAATGAGCCCGCGGCGATGCGTCGGCGCCAGGCGCTGATCTTGCGGCGCTTGAATGGCGAGCCAGTGAGCATCCCGACTGCGTACGCCGTTGCCGACTCGGCATCGCGTGCCCCGTAACGGCGCGATGCGCCGTGCGGTGGTGGCGGCGCTCTGTCTCCTGGGGTTCGTGGGATGCGCCTCGCGCCCAAAGCTCTGGCTGTTCACCGCGCCGTGGGACACGCGGAGCGATTCCTCGCTGGCCTCCGGAGTGGCTCCAAGGGCCACGGTCGTCTCGGGCTGGATCAGTCTCGATTCCGCGGGAGCCGCGCCGGTCTCGCTCTTTGACGATCCGCCACGCTCGAGAGACGAACGTCGTGGCA
>JANLTT010000043.1:0-4758 GCA_031363115.1 Gemmatimonas sp. | reverse complement strand
ATGAGCTGCACAAAAATCCGCCCGCCCGCGGCGTGCACGGCGTCGGTGATCGAGCGCCAAGCGGTGATCTGCCGCGCGTCGAACATCCCGGGGATGCGCGCGTAGCCGAGTCCGTCGGCTGAGGGCGAGGTACCCTCGGTGATGATGAGGCCGAAGGAGGCTCGCTGCTCGTAGTACTCGCGCATGAGCGCGGTGGGGACGTGCTCGGGCGTCGCGCGGTTGCGCGTGAGCGGGGCCATGACGATGCGGCTCCGGAGCGGGAGGCCGCGGAGGTCGAACGGATCGAACAGCATGGACGGACTCGGATTAGGTGGAGACGACGACCGACGGCGCGAATCCCTCGCCCTGGGGATCGACGCGATGGAAGTAGGCCTTGGCGTACGCCACGATTTGCCCGTCGGTCGGGTGATCGACCGTCTCGATGCCGACGACGGCTGCCTCGAGCGCGCGATCGTGGGTGTGCACGTAGCGCAGGAACTCGAGCTTGGCGGAGCCGGGTCCGACGATGAGGAGCGACTCCACGCCGTGCAGGGCCATCACGATGTCGTGGAAGAAGCGCTTGAGGTCCTCGGGATGCTCCTTGATGCCTTCCTGTCCCCGGGTCCACTTGTGGTGGTCGTTGTGCGCGGGAGCGACCACCGTGGTCTCGTCGGCGGTGTCGAGATGAAATTCGAAGGCCCGGGCTTCCCGGTGGTCGAGCCAGACGGCGGCGTGTCGTGTGTTCATGCCCGTAGCCTAGTCTGGCCCGCCGGGCGGCGATATCGCGCAATCGGGCTACTCCGGCATCGCTCGTGCGTGTCACGGGATCATGTAGCGCCGGATGCGTCCATTCGCGTTCTCATGACTCCCGCGTTCCCCGCTTGGCTCAGCGCGTTGTACGCACTGCCCGTCGGCGTGGTGATCGTGCTGGGCACGGCAAGCCTCGCCTATGGCGGCTTCTCCTTCTCCATCGCGCGACGCACGGCGCGACCACGGGCATTTTCTTCTTGAGAGCGTGTACGTTTCAGTACGGCGCGGCCACGCACCCGCATTCAATAGAACGCGCCCACAACACGACGTGGTGTTCGCCAGACGAAAGTAGCTCGGAGCCAAATGCGTGATCATTTCGCCAGCCGTGACAGACTGAACGGGAGTACGGTGCCTGGAGTCATAGGCACTTGGACAGTCGCGCTTTTCGGGATCGCCGCAATCGGCGCATTCGACTACGCCAGCGGGACAGAGCTGCGCGTGTACCCCTTGTACTACGCACCCATTGGACTTCTGGCATGGCACCGCGGCCGCGGAGGTGCGGTGACGGCCGCAATCGTCTGCGCGGCGTCGTGGCTCTATTTCAATTTACTCGCCGGCATGGACGCCTCCCGTCCGCTAATCGTGATCGCCAATACGGGCGTCAACGGCGCGTCATTCCTGTTCGTTGGGCTGCTCATCGCCGAGCTTCGACGAACGCTCGCCGGCGTGCGAGCACTGAGCAGAACAGATTCGTTGACGCTTCTGCGCAATTCACGTGCCTTTTTCGAGGACTCGGCGCCGTTGCTCGCCCTTTGCAGCCGAACCAGACGACCCGTGACGGTGGTGTACCTCGATCTGGACAATTTCAAGTCCGTCAACGACACACATGGCCATCAAGCGGGCGACGCACTGCTGAAGGCGGTCGCCCGTGCGCTTCAAGAAGCCTTGCGGCCGAGCGACCTGTGCGCTCGGCTCGGAGGGGACGAGTTCGCGATTCTATTGCCCGAGCTTGGTGAGCACGAAGTTGCCGTCACCCTAGAGCGAATTCTCGAAACGGTACGCGCCGCCGCGACGAGCGCCAGCGGCGTGACAGCGAGTATCGGCGCGACGACGTTTCTGTCGCCACCGAACGACGTTGAGAGTCTGATTCGGCAGGCGGACGCACTGATGTACGAGGCCAAGGCCGGCGGTCGGAACCGTATCACTCGGGTTGTCGTCAACGCATCTGGCTCCGTCAGCGCAGGCTAGCGACGCTTGGTCCAGAACGGGATCTTGATACGGTTTGCCTGACACTTCCCCCTCGAGAAGATTCCTGGGGTGTCCGAGGCCGCGGACGGGGCTGCGTCTGGTCGTTGCCGCCCGCCGGCCCGCGCCTTCCCGTGTCTACGCCGAACGTGCGATACCCTCTCGCCCCCCTCGACGGCAATCATTGGACAATGCCTTCGCGATGAACGCATCCAAAGAGCGCGTCGCCTCGATCGTCAGCGGAGGGGTAGTCCAATGGTTGTGGGCACGAGGAAGTCGGGCGCGAAGACCGCGAATGGTGATGGCGCGGACGGAACGCCGCATGAACTGGATGGCCAGTCGCACATCCACCGTGAGCGGATGCTGCTGAGGACAAGCGCCCTGCAGGACGCGATCTTCAACAGCGCCAACTTTTCCAGCATCGCCACGGACGCGGCGGGCGTGATCCGGATTTTCAACGTCGGCGCCGAGCGCATGCTCGGCTATGCCGCCGCCGACGTGGTGGACAAGAGCACCGCGGCCGAGATCTCCGACGCGCAGCAGGTGATTGCGCGCGCCACGGCGATGAGCGTCGAACTTGGTACCCCAATCACGCCAGGCTTCGAGGCGCTGGTGTGCAAAGCCTCGCGCGGCATCGAGGACATCTACGAGCTGACGTATATCCGCAAGGACGGCAGCCGCGTCCCCGCCCTGGTCTCGGTCACGGCGCTGCGTGACGGTCAGGGTGCCATCATCGGCTATCACCTGATGGGCACCGACAATACGGCGCGCAAGCAGATCGAAGAGGAGCAGACGCTGCTCGATCAACGGTTGCGCGACCAGCAGTTCTACACGCGCTCGCTCATCGAATCGAACATCGACGCCCTGATGACGACCGATCCCTCCGGCATCATCACCGATGTCAACAAGCAGATGGAGGCGCTCACCGGCTGTACGCGCGACGAGCTGATCGGCGCGCCGTTCAAGAACTGCTTCACCGATCCGGACCGGGCCGAGGCGGGCATCAAGCGAGTGCTCGCCGAGAAGAAGGTGACCGACTACGAACTCACCGCGCGCGCCATGGATGGGACGGAGACCGTCGTGTCCTACAATGCGGCCACCTTCTATGGTCGTGACCGGAAGCTGCAGGGCGTGTTCGCCGCGGCGCGCGACGTCACGGAACAGAAGCAGGCATCACAGTACGCCCGCTCGCTGATCGAGGCGTCGCCCGACCCGCTCGTCACCATCAGCGCCGACGGTAAGATCACCGACGTGAACGCGGCCTCCGTGGAGGCAACCGGCATCGCGCGCGCGCAACTCATCGGGCGCGACTTCTCGGATTACTTCACCGATCCGGCGAAGGCGCGGGCCGGCTATCAGCAGGTGTTCTCCGAAGGCTTCGTGCGTGATTACCCGCTCGCAATCCGCCACACCACGGGCCGGATCATGGACGTGCTCTACAATGCCGCCGTCTACAAGGACGACAAGGGCAACGTCGTCGGCGTGTTCGCTGCCGCGCGCGACGTCACGGAACAGAAGCAGGCATCGCAATACGCCCGCTCGCTCATCGAGGCGTCGCCTGACCCGCTCGTCACGATCAGCGCCGACGGCAAGATCACCGACGTGAACGATGCGTCGGTGCAGGCGACCGGCGTCCCGCGCGAACAACTCATCGGCACCGACTTCAGCGACTATTTCACGGAGCCGGACGAAGCCCGCGCCGGCTATCGGAAGGTGTTCTCCGACGGCTTCGTGCGCGACTATCCGCTCGCCATCCGCCACACGACGGGCCACATCATGGACGTGCTGTACAATGCCGCCGTCTACAAGGACGACAAAGGCAACGTCCTCGGCGTATTCGCCGCCGCGCGCGATGTCACGGAGCGCAAGCGGCTGGATCAGGCGCTGCTGGAGAAGAACCGCGAGCTGCACGGCGCTCGGTCCATGGCGGACGCGGCCAACCGCGCCAAGTCGGATTTCCTCTCCAATATGAGCCACGAGATCCGCACGCCGATGAACGCCATCATCGGCATGTCCCACTTGGCGCTGAACACCGAGCTGACCCCGCGCCAGCGCGACTACCTACGGAAGATCCAGGGGTCCAGCCGGCATCTGCTCAGCATCATCAACGACGTCCTCGACTTCTCGAAGATCGAGGCGGGAAAGCTGATGGTCGAGCACACCGAGTTCGAGCTGGAGATGGTCCTCGACAATGTCGCCAATCAGATCGCCGAGAAAAGCTCCGCCAAGGGGTTGGAGCTGGTGTGCAACGTCGACAAGAACGTCCCACCCAACCTGATTGGCGATGCGCTGCGGTTGGGGCAGATCCTGATCAACTTCAGCAACAATGCCGTGAAATTCACCGAAAAGGGCGAAATCAATATCGTCATTCGCGTGAAGGAACAGACCGACGACGACGTCGTGCTCCACTGCGCCGTTCGCGATACGGGCATCGGCCTGACCGAGGAGCAGATGGCGCGGCTGTTCCAAAAGTTCTCGCAGGCCGACACCTCGATCACACGCGAGTTCGGCGGCACCGGCCTGGGCCTGGTGATCTCCAAGGAGCTGGCCGAGCTGATGGGCGGCGAGGTGGGCGTGGAGAGCGTGCCCGGAGAGGGCAGCACCTTCTGGTTCACGGCGCGCCTGGGGAAGAGCGCCAGCGTGCAGCGCCGACTGGCGTTGTCGGGCGACCTGCAGGGGAAGCGCGTGCTGGTGGTGGACGACAACGAGAGCGCCCGCCTGGTGCTCTCGGACCTGCTCGACGCCATGATCTTCAAGGTGGACCGAGCGGAGTCGGGCCGGGCG
>JANLTT010000192.1:0-2133 GCA_031363115.1 Gemmatimonas sp. | reverse complement strand
GATGGATATGACCGCCGAGGCCATTGACTACATCATCAAGCACGATCTGCATGGCTTGGTGGTCGGCAACGACGATCCGCGCACCTTCACCGCGGGCGCCAATCTCGCCGCACCGCGCCTGATGCTCGAGCAGGGCGATTGGAAGGCACTCGAAGCCATCACCAAGCGCTTCCAAGACACCGTGATGTCCTTCCGCTTCGCGCCATTCCCGGTGGTGGCCGCGCCCTTTGGCCTCACGCTCGGCGGTGGCTGCGAGATCTCATTGCACTGCGATCGCATTCAGGCGCACGCCGAGTTGTATATGGGATTGGTGGAAGTCGGCGTCGGGTTAATTCCCGGTGGCGGCGGCACCAAGGAACTCGCCTTCCGCTTCACCAATGCACTGAGCGCGTACGACGAGGCCGATCCATTCGAGGGTCTCAAGCGCGCCTTCAAGATGATCTCGCTCGCGCAGACCAGCACCAGCGCGCACGAAGCCCGCAACATGGGTTTCCTCCGCCCGAATGCTGATCGCATCACGATGAATCGCGATGTGCTCATCGCCGATGCCAAGGCGCGTGTGCTTGATTTGGCGCCTGATTATGTGGTGCCGCAGATGCGTCGCATGACCGCGCTCGGCAAGCAGGCCGTGGCCAATCTCGATTACGCGTTGTGGTCGTTCAAGGAATCAGGATTGGCCAGCGCGCATGATGTGCGCATCGGCCATGAAGTCGCACTCATTCTCGCCGGCGGCGATGGGCCCGCACGCGAGGTCACGGAGCAGGATCTCCTCGATCTCGAACGCGACTCCTTCCTCCGACTCCTTGGCACCAAGGAGACGCAGGATCGCATCGCCCACACCCTCACCACCGGCAAGCCGCTTCGTAACTGAGCGGCTCACATCACGGAGAGTTCGACATGTCACAGGAAGTCGTGATCGTGAGCGCCGCCCGCAGTGCGGTCGCCCGCGGCAAGAAGGATGGTTCGCTCGCCAATACGCATCCCATTGATCTCTCGGCCACGGTGATGCGCGCCGTTGCCGATCGCGCCAAGATTGACGCCGGCATCATTGACGACGTCATCTGGGGCTGCGCCATGCCTGAATCCGGCCAGGGGCTCAACGTCGCGCGCCTCGCCGCGCTGCGCGCCAAGTTCCCGGTCGAAGTCAGCGCCATGACCGTGAATCGTTTTTGCTCCAGCGGCCTGCAAAGCATCGCCCTCGGTGCACAGGCCATCATGTCTGGCATGAACGATGTCATTCTCGCGGGTGGCATCGAGCAGATGAGTGCGGTGCCAATGAGCGGCTACCACACGCGGCTGCATCCCGAGATGACCGAAGAAAACATCGGGATGGGCTTCACCGCCGAGCGTGTCGCCAAGCGGTGGGGCATCACGCGGGAGATGCAGGATCAGTTCGCCCTCGGTTCGCAGCTGCGTGCCGCCGATGCCATCAAGCGCGGCGCATTCAGCGCGGAGATTGTGCCCATTCCGGTGGAGCGCGTGAGCTACAAGGGCGCCAAGAAGCAGGTGGACGCCAGCATCTTCGCGCAGGACGAGATGGTGCGTGGCAGCACCACCATCGAAGCCCTCGCCAAGTTGCCTCCCGCCTTCAAGCCCGGTGGGAGTGTGACTGCGGGCAATTCGTCACCCCTCAGTGACGGCTCCGCCGGCGTCCTGATGATGACCGCCGACAAGGCCAAGGAGCTCGGCCTCAAGCCACTCGCGCGCTTCGTGACCTTCGCCACCGCCGGTGTCGAGCCCGACGTCATGGGTATTGGCCCGGTGAAGGCCGTCCCCAAGGCGCTCAAGCGCGCCGGGATTTCCCTCAAGGACCTCAAGCTGATCGAGTTTAACGAGGCCTTCGCCGCGCAGGCGCTGGCGGTCATCAAGGATCTCGAAATGGACACCAGCATCGTGAATGTGAACGGCGGCGCGATTGCCCTCGGTCACCCGCTGGGCGCCTCCGGGGCCAAGCTCACCGTGCAACTCATCCACGAGCTCGGCCGTCGTGGTGGCGGACTCGGCATGGTCACCATGTGCATCGGCGGCGGCATGGGGGCGGCGGGGATCTTCGAGGTCTATTAACTTTTAGAAGGAACCCGTTTATGTCTTTTCGCATTTAGACCTATCATGAATTCCCCACACAACATGAGC
>JANLTT010000184.1:0-4299 GCA_031363115.1 Gemmatimonas sp. | reverse complement strand
ACGATTCCACCGAATGTCGAGGCGGCCGTGCAGCGGGCGCTCTCGAAGCTCCCGGCGGATCGGTTCGCGAGCGCGAAGGAGTTCGACGAAGCGTTGGCACGAGCGGACTATGTCGATGGCGGGACTCGGGCGACGAGCGCGGCCGCGCGTGAAACTGCCGCGAGGCCGAGCGCCGGCGCGCGCGCCTTCCGCGCGACGCCCTGGGTTCTGCTCGTCGCGGCGCTCGCGTTGTTTGCCCGCGAGCGGATGCGTCCCGCGTCGCCGCCTCCGCCAATTAGCCGATTCGCCGTCAAACTCGATCCGGTTGTCGCCAGCGGACTCACCGGACAGGTAATCGCGCTGGATCCCGCCGGCACGCGGATCGTCTACGTCGGAACCACGAGCGCCGGTTCGGAACTGCTGACGCGCACACTGGACCAAGTCGACCCGGTGGTGTTGCCCGGAACACTCGGCGCGCTGAGTCCATTCTTTTCTCCCGACGGCACGCAGCTCGCGTTCGTCGTCGGCACGAAGCTGGTGAAGATTGCCGTGGGCGGCGGACCTCGGCTTCCGATCGCCGACGTCGGTAGCACCTTTCGCGGTGGCACGTGGAATGAAGGGGACACCATCCTCTTCGCGGACGAACGGGGACTGCACATCGTACCAGCTGCCGGTGGCACACCCACGCCGCTGGCCGCGCCCGATAGCGGCCTCTCCGAGACGTACCGCTGGCCGAAGTTCCTGCCCGGTGGACGGTCGGCGCTCTTCGCGACCGCCGACACCTCCGGAGATCGACTGGCGGCGATCACGCTCCGTACAGGGGTCGTCAAGCGATTCGATGTTGTGGGTGCCGACCCGCACTACGTAGTGCAGGGGTACGTCGCCCTAACGACGTTTGGCCTTGGGAGCAGGAATGTCGGGACCCTCGGGATAGGAACGCTTGTGGCCGTTCCGTTCGACGCCGAGCGCCTTGAGGTGCTTGGCGCTCCCGTGCCCGTGGCAGACAGCGTGCAGGTCGGTGGAACGAGCCGCACCGCGAAGCTTGGGATCTCGCTCACGGGGACCATCGCGTTCGCCACGGGGCTTACCGGAGTCTTCTCGCTCGCGACGCTCACGCGGGACGGCACATCGCGACCGCTAGGCGGCCCGTCCCGTCCTTTATCTACGCCCCGCCTCTCGCCAGACGGCACCCGCATCGCCGTCGCCGTGGCCGACGGCGGGGGCAATGATATCTGGATCTTTAATCGCGCCAGCACGACGCTCACGCGCCTGACCTTCGACGGCTCGGCAGTTCGCCCAATTTGGACGCCGGACGGCACACGCGTCGCCTATCAGCGTGCAGGAAATGGGGCGGATCTCGCGTGGATCCTCGCGGACGGTAGCGCCCCGGCGGAGTCCCTCGTTGTCGCTTCCGGTGATCAGACGCCGGGCGAGTTCACGCCGGACGGCCGCCTTCTTGTTTTCCGCGAGAGCAACGCGCAAGGAGTCCGCCAAATCTCCGTTGTCGCCGTGGATTCGGCGCGGGTACCACGACCGCTCTTCACCTCGGCGTTTCAAAACCACTCGCCCAGCCTGTCGCCGGACGGCAAGTGGGTGGCGTTTGTGAGCGATGAGTCCGGCCGCAGTGAGATTTACGTGCGGCCTTTCCCTGGTCCGGGAGGGCGGTGGCAGGTCTCCAAAGACGGTGGCAATGAACCTCTTTGGTCCCCGACGGGTCGCGAGATTTTCTTCCTCGCCGGACAAGACATGATGGCGGCCTCGGTCGTGACCGGCTCGACATTCGTTCCGGGCGAGGTGCGAGTACTCTTTCGAAGCAACGCCAATCCAGAAGCGACGCATCGGAACTACGACGTGTCCCGCGACGGCCTCTCTTTCCTCTTTGCGCGCCGTGATGGCACGGAAGATCAATCGATGATCGTCCTGCTCAACTGGTTCGAGAATCTTCGGGCGCGACGATAGGCTGCGGCGCGGGGGCCAAGTCACGTCATAGGCGCCCCAGCCGCGTCTAAGTAGTCCCACTCACAATCACGCCATGACGGCCATAACCGTGGCGCAACCTCCCAGACGCGGGTTCCCGAGCAGGCGTCCAGCCGTGCGCGAGATAGCCACGAACTGGCGCTGGATCCAGCCGGTGCTCGCGGGGGAGAGTGTCCATCGCGACGGTCCCGCTTCGATCATGTCAAAGAGCGCCGAATCCGACGGGAATCGCTGGAACCGTCGCCGCGTCGCTTCCATCTCCGCACGGTGCGCGTCGCTCAGTCCGAAGAGGAGTTCCCGGACATTCGTGCACGGAGCGACCGCGGCGAGAGCCGCTCGCTCGATGGCAAGACCGCGCATCGCCGAGTCGTCCCCTGGCGTTTCCGAAAGTGTGGTGAAGGAATCGACGCGGGCGGCAAGCAGTGCGCCACGCGGATCCTTGGTGACTTCGAAGAACTGCTGCAATCCCGCCCGCCCAATATCCACGATGACCACGCCAACGAGCTGCTCGATGAGGGTGGTCGCGTTGTCACTCATCGAAAAGCCGAACGAGATGGTGGAACGCAGCGCGTGCTCCGCGGAGTCTGGGCGCGCATTGGCAAGGTGTGCGGCCGCACGGGCTGCGCTCGCATACGCATACATCTTCGTGGAGGCGAAGCGCGGAATCGGCATCTCGAGCCACGTGGCATCGTCGGCGAACGGGATGACGAAGGTACCGCCGATGTAGTCGACGGCAGGAGCGGCACCGACTCGATCAAAGGCCTGCCACACCGGAGCCGAGGCGACCGCGTTCAGGTAGGCGCGCTGGGCCGCGGTTGGCGTTCCCGCCGCATACTTGATGATTGCGCGGAAATCGGGACCCTCCCAAGAGCTGACACCCCCGAGCGTGGGGAAGAGGGTCGAGTCATAGGGCGCGAACTGCCACGGGGCCGTCGCGATCGGCACATCAGTCCGAAACCGGAAGCGACCGCCGTCGGAATCCTTGGCGCGCATGGAATGCATTGCTTCGCCGGCGGCCATTGGCGTGATGGAGGAATCGACCGGCACCGTGAAGGGGCGTGCTGCCTCGGCGACCATGGCCTTCTTGGTCGTGTTCGAGAACATGGGCCGAATCATTCCATCGAGTGTCCGCCCACCGATGGCGACCGCGACGACCGGGACGGCGATGATGACGAGGAGGGTCGCTAGCGCGAGGATTACGGCGAGCCGGAGGAGGCGCTTGAGGTTGATCATCTGGAGATTCTTGCGCTCGGAACAGATGTCCGCAAGCCCACCCAAGCCCAAACCCTTGCCATCCGTTCATCCGGATACTAGGATTAACCATACAACCGATTCGTGGCGATTTCGAGGCAACTTGCGGCCACGTTAAACATTCAGCTAAAGCGCCGGCCCGGTGCGCCTCCTCGCTCCCGGGCCTTCGTGCTTTTAGGACCTTCCCGTGAGCATCACCCCGCTCCCGCCGTTCCAAGTCTCCTTTGAGTTCTTCCCGCCCAAGACGGCGGAAATGGAAGCCAACCTCTGGCGCGCCATCACGCGCCTGGCACCCCTCGGACCGCGATTCGTCTCGGTCACCTACGGTGCCGGTGGCTCCACGCGCGAACGTACCCACCACACGGTGCATCGCATCGTCGAGGAGACCGCCCTCGTCCCCGCCGCGCACCTCACCTGCGTCGCGGCGACGCGTGAGGAGATTGACGCGGTCGCGGACGATTACTGGAACACGGGCGTGCGCCACATCGTCGCGCTGCGCGGTGACATCCCCGGTGGCGATGGGCCCTACTTCCCCACTCCGGGCGGCTATGCCTATGCCGCCGAGTTGGTGGAAGGGCTCCGGAAGCGCCACGACTTCGAACTCACGGTCGCAGCGTATCCGGAGACGCACCCGGAAGCGAAGTCGCCCGACGCCGACCTCGACAACCTGAAGCGAAAGATCGACGCGGGCGCCACACGCGCCATCACGCAGTTCTTCTTCGATAACTGGACCTACCTGCGCTTCGTGGATCGCGCCCGCAAGGCGGGCATCACGGTGCCGATCGTCCCTGGCATCATGCCGGTCACGAACTTCACGCAGATGGCGAAGTTCGCGAAGGCCACGGGCGCATCCATCCCCGCTTCCTTCTCACGCCTCTTCGATGGGCTCGAAGAGGACGCCGAGACGCGCAAGTTGGTCGCAGCCACCGTCGCCGCTGAACAAGTCCAACAGCTCGCCCAGGCCGGCGTCACGGACTTCCACTTCTATACGCTCAATCGCGCCGATCTCACCTACGCGATTTGCCACATTCTCGGTCTCCGTCCGTCATGAGCACGCCGTTCACGCGTACAACGCGCCTCGAGCGCCTCCAT
>JANLTT010000020.1:0-2895 GCA_031363115.1 Gemmatimonas sp. | reverse complement strand
GCCATCGTCCCGTTGCGCGCGACGTCGAGCCCCAGCGCGCCTCCCCCTCCCGTCCAGACTCCTTCGAGGAGTCGAAACGCCGGGCCCGTGACGCGTGCAGTGCGGACGTCGAATGGCGCCGCAAAGGCCAGGAACTCAAAGCGCCCGAACAGGATGTACCCCTCCGCGAGGTACCGAGGGTGCCCGCCCGGCAGACCGAGCTCCGTCACTTCACCCGACGCGACATCCACGACGCCGAGCATCATGGCATCCGACTCAAAGGATCCGCTTCCCTTGAGCAACAACGACACCAACACCTTCTTGCCTCCTGGGAGGAGGTGCGGCCAGAACATCCCGGAGAAGCGCGTGGTATCGAGCGGCGTGAGCACGCGACCATCACGGCCATCTGCAGAGCCGATGTAAACGACGCGCCCGCGGGTGTACACGACGCGATTCCCGTCGCCCCAATGCGCGCTCCGCCCGGAGTCGGCGACCAACTCGGCGCGCCCGCCATCGGCAGGAACCTTGACCACACCATCCGTCGTGTTCAGCAGAATCCACTGCCCATCGGGTGAGAAGGATGGATCAACGTTCGAGGGATACCGCAGGTCCTCGGTGCCCCGAAGTTGCACCATCGTGGGATCGTCCATCCGCCGGACATACACGATGGTGCCGGCCTGATCCTTCGATGCGACAATGAGCAGGCGGCGACCATCGGGCGAGATGGCGAGGCGCCTCCCCCCGCGATTGGACAACACGGTACTCTCCGGCAGCGCAATCTCGAAGCGCGCAAGGACGGGCTCCTCCCCGCGCTTCGTGCGCGTCGCCAGCCACGCGCTTGTGCTCACGCCGCCGAGCGCAACGAGGGCGAGCACCGCCGTCAATACCCGGTTCGCTCCGCGGGTTGGACGCGCGGCGCCGCGCACCATCGTCTCACTCACCGTGCCCGTCGGCATCGCCGTATTCAGCGCGGTGACAAAATCACTGGTCTTGGCCCACCGATCCGCCGGCACCTTCGCCAGCGCGCGCAACACCGCCGCCTCAACATTCGGCGGCACCGATCGCCGAATCATCGACGGCTTCTCAGGATCAGCATTCAACACCTTCGCCACCACCGCCTGCACCGTCGCGCCGGTGAACGGCGGCTCGCCAGTCAGCATCTCGTACGTCACCGCGCCCAGCGCATAAATGTCGGCGCGCGAATCGAGGGTCTTCTCCCCCATCGCCTGCTCGGGACTCATATAGCCCGGCGTGCCGAGCGAGAGCCCCGTCTGCGTCATGCGCGGGCCACCGGCCGCCGTCACCGCGAGCGCAATGCCAAAGTCCGCGACGAGCGCATGGCCTTCCTGCAGCAGGATGTTCTCGGGCTTGATGTCGCGATGCACAATCCCCTGTGCGTGCGCATGCCCCAGTGCGTCGGCCACTTCGCGTGCGATGCGTACGGCTTCGTCGATTGGCAACTGCGTCTCGCGATCGAGCCGCGCACGCAGGGACTCGCCGGTGATGAATGGCATCACGTAGTAGAGAATGCCCGCCGCCTCACCGCTGTCGAGCAGTGGGAGGATGTGCGGATGCTGCAGCTTGGCCGTGGTCTTGATCTCGGCGAGGAAACGCTCGGGGCCGAGCGTGGCGGCGAGATCGGCGTGTACAACCTTGATGGCGACCTGGCGGTCGTGCTTCAGGTCGTGCGCGAGGTAGACGGTGGCCATGCCGCCCTGGCCGATCTCGCGCTCGAGGCGGTAGCGGTCGGCAAGCGCCGCTGCCAAGCCCTTCGGAAATTCGCTCATGGTGCCCTGAGGCCAGTGGAGAGTACGGACATATCAGCGCGGGGGAGCGGCGGACATCAGCCGCTTGAGTTCGGCGAACCAGTTCGTCGCAATCCGCTGCCTCGGACGCGCAGCGGCGTTCCCGCCGGGACTCGCGACTTCCGTTGGCGCGATCACCGTCAACAGCACGCGACCATCCGCAAAGAGATCCCAGTTCGCGATGCCGTAGGCGTCGATGGCGACCACGAGTTCCTCGGCGAACGCCACGACGCTCGTGCCACGCTCGAGTGGCACTCGATAGAGCGAATCCAGCACGCCAGTCCGCCAATAGTAGACGTACTTTCCATCGCGCGACCATCGCGGGTGCTGCCCGTTGGCGATCTTCCACTGGCCCACGGCATTGGGGAATTCGCGCACCCACACGCTCGGCGTGCCTGATCCATCGCGCACGAAGGCCGCGTGGCGACCGTCCGGCGACACGACGGCGCCGAATTCGCTATCAGCACTCGGTGAATACGCGACGGGGGTGCCGCCTTGGGTGGGCGACATACGAAAGATGTCGAAACGCCGCTGCCCTTCGACTGACGCATCCATCAACAACTGATCGGCCGCTGGCCAGTCGGTCGGGACAGGCACCGAGCTCGGCGCTCCGACGGGCGTTCCCGGTCCGCTGCCATCGGCGGGAATCACGAGCACGCGCCGCGGAAGCGTGCCGTCGGCCGAAATGCTGTCAAACCCGAACACGAGGCGCGTTCCATCGGGAGACCAGATGGGGCGTATTGCCTCGCCCGCAAAGGTCAACTGGGTCTGCGTTCCGCGCGCGAGGTCGTGCACCATCAAATCCATCGACGCCGCGTTGCCGCGCGCCAATTGGACATAGGCGATACGCATTCCGTCGGGGGAGACACGGGGGTGTGACTGTCGCGAGGGAGGCAGCTTGAGGGTATCGGTGCGCCCACCGGGACGGATAGCGACGAGGAGTCCGAGATTTGCGCCATCGCCGTCAGTTGAGGGGCCATCCAGATACACGAGCGTGCCATTGTTCGAGATGCTGAATCCCCGTGTATCGGCCGTACTCGCGACTTGCGGCAACACCCGCACGGGAGAGCCGGTGACTCGATGCGTCTTCAAGTCAAATGCCACGGCATAG
>JANLTT010000172.1:0-18930 GCA_031363115.1 Gemmatimonas sp. | reverse complement strand
ACTCATTCGAGTTATCGGCTCCCTTCGTGCCTTCGTGGTGAATTGCAGTTGGTTGAAACGCTGTTCACCACGGAGACACGGAGGCACGGAGGCACGGAGGCACGGAGGTGGACGACGGCAGAACGTGCTTCGCAGTTCCATTCAAGGCATCTTTCTTTGGGGAACTGCGCCTTCGCATCGCGATGACGTTCTCCGTGCCTCTGTGTCTCCGTGGTAAAGCAGTTCGCAGTCGTAGTAACGCAGTTCGCAGTTCACAACGCAAAAGGGAGCCGCTAACTCGAATCGAGTCGCGGCTCCCTTCGCGCCTTCCTGTGAAAAAAGCCGTTAGAGCGGCGCGTCCACAACCTGTCGGCGCAACGCCGCGTTGATCTCCGTGCGGCGATCCTCGATCTTCGCCTCGCGACGCAGATTGTCGAGCCACTGCCGCACCTTCTCCTCACGCGCCGCACCCATCAACTGACGGCGCTGCTGCGCCTTCTGCGCCTCGAAGGCATCGCGTGCGGCCTCCGTGCGGTAATCCACGCGCATCACGAAGATCGCATCAATCGTGCGCACCATCGCCACCTGTCCCACCGGGAGGCCGAACGCCGCACCAACCGCTTCGTTGGAGTAGCCGAGGCCATCCACAAAGCTCAAGCGGGTAAAGGCCCGCGAGGAATCCACCGGCAGGGCGGACTTCGTGGCCGCGGCCTCGAGGGTGCTGGTCTTGGCGTCAGCCGTGAAGGCCTCAGCCTGCGCCACGAGCCCTTCCACCGAGCGACGCTCGCGCAGCGCCTGGAGGATGTCTTCCTTCACCACCTCGAAGGGCTGCTCGCCTCCGACGGTCACGGAGTCGAGACGCATCAAGTAGTAGCCGTTCTCGTCGTCGAGGAGGTCGGAGATATCGCCGACACCGACGCCGGAGAAGGCCCAGCCCGCGACGCCACGCACCGGACGGCCCTGATAGTTGGCCGTCTGGCCTTCCTGCAACGCGACCTGCGTCACGAGGAGGCTCATCGCCGTCGCGGCTTCGTCGAACTTGGCCGGCTCGCTGGCACCCGCGGCGAGGCCCGCCATGCGGTCCGCCGCACGATCGGAGAGTGTGGCCGTCGAATCGCTCTGCGACACGCGCAGAAGGATGTGGCGCACGGCGAGTGTGTCGCCCTTACGCTCGGTGGCCTGAATCAGATGGTAGCCGAAGTCGGTGCGCGTCGGCGCCGAGACTTCATTGACGCGCAGCGCGAAGGCGGCGTTCTCGAAGGCTGGCACGAAACGCCCGCGCGGGCCGCGACCGAGATCGCCACCCTGCAACGAGGAGACGGAGTCCTGCGACTCACGCGTCGCCACGGCGGCGAAGGTCGAGCGGCCGCTGGTGATTTCGGCGCGGAGTGCGTTGAGCTTGGCAATCGTCGCGGCCGTGTCGGCGGCGGTCGGCGTGCGATTGACCGAGATCATCGACACGACGGCGCGCCCCGGACGCGTCCAGCGCCCGCGGTACTGCTGGTAGTACTTCCGCGCTTCGGCATCGGTCACGGTGGCCGCGGCAATCTGCGCCGGCGACGGACGGAACGACACATAGCTCACGCGGGCTGAATCGCGCTCATCCTTAAAGACGCTGAGGAGCGCTTCGTCGCTGATCCAGGTCTCGGAGACGAGCTGGGCGAAGAGCTTGGTGCGCGGCAGCTCGGAGCGGTAATACCCCTCGAGCTGCGAGAGCAAGCCCTGCTGGCGCGCCATCGGCGACTGCAGGAAGCGCTGGTACTTCTCGATATCGAATCGCCCCTCGGTCTGGAGCTCCGGCGCCTGCAGGAACTGTGGCGGGGGATTGGTCTGCGCGGCAGAAACAATCTCCGCATCCGTGACGCGGATGCCCCGCCTCTCGTATTCCTGTTGAAGGAGGACGTCCGTTACCAACTGGTCGAAGGCCTGCTGCTCAATCTGCAGGCGTTCGTCCGCGGTAATTGACCGTCCCGCCTGCTGCTCCTGCTGCTGGACCAGCTGACGGGTCAGGTTCTCCCAGCTCAGGTAGGGAATCTCATCACCGTTCACCTCCGCCACGATCGTCGAGGTCGTGACCGGCGACTGCCCGATCAAGCCCGACATGTCGGCAAGCAAGAAGCCGCCGACGAAGGCGATGAACAGAAAGATCCAGATATACTTGGCAACGCCCCGCATCTGTTGGAGCACGACGGACGATCCTTCGGGAAAGCGGTAGTTGAAAGCCGGCGGGACTCGCCGGAGGCGGGCCGTGAGTTCCGCCTCGGCGGGGGCTCACGGGAGAAGCACCAGAACCTCCAAACGTACCCGCCAAGTAGGCCTAAAATCAAGCGACACGCGCACTTCTCTCGATTGACGCTAGCTCCGGCAACGTGGTATCATCACACAGTCGGGGCCGTCCCCCATTTTCTTTCCAAAGCGACCAGGCCGGATGGCTGACTCAGCCCGTATCGAAGATCTCCGAAAGCGGTATCACGAGAACCCGCGGCGCTTCTTTGCGCCGCTGGCCAACGAGTACCGCAAGTCGGGATTCCTCGACCGCGCCATGCTCCTGTGCGAAAAGCACCTCGCGGAGCAGCCGGACAACATGAATGGGCTCGTCGTCTACGGGCAGACCCTGTTTGAGGCGGGGCGCCAGGACGAGGCCCGCGATCCCTTCGAGCGCGCCCTCAAGCTCGATCCGGAGAATCTCATTGCCCTCCGACAGCTCGGCGACATCGCCCGCATCGGCGGGGACGTGCCAGCGGCTAAGGGCTGGTACGACAAGGTCCTCGAGTTTGACCGCCGGAACGACGAAGTGCTCGAGTTGTTAGAGCAGATGGGTGTTGGCGCCTCGACGGAGCCCACACCCGCGCCGCGTCCCTCCACGAACACGCCGTTCATTTCTGTCGCGCCAACCGTCAGCGTGAGCGGCGGGGACGCGATGGATATCGGGATGGTGGAGCTCGATGCGCCGAAGGCGCCGGTCGCGGGCCCGGGGAAGACCAAAGTCATCAACGCGCAGCGCCTCGCGAACAGCGATCGTGAGCAAGTGAGTGCCGCCGGCGCTGAGACACTCCGAATGGACGCGGCGCCCGTTGCTGCCCCCGTCGCTACCCACGCCGCGCCTCCGCCGGCTGCGCGGGCACCGAATCGCCGCGCGTCGTTGCTCGATGTCTCATTCGATTTCAGCGAGATCGCCGAGGCGTCTTCCGCCAAGCCGATGCCCGCGGCGCCGGTCATGGGCTCGGAGGCGGCCGAGTATGGCTTTGCCGACATCGCCCCAGAGCCGCCGACCGTGCCCTCTGCGGCCGTAGTGGCCACGGCCTTTGTCGCCGAGTCAGTCGAGCTCGTGGCACCGGCTGAAGTTGCTGAAGTTGTTGAAGTTGCCGACGCCGGCCTTCACGGGCTCGAGCTCGCCGAGTTCTCGAGTGAGGTCTCGCCGCTGGCGGGGCTCGAGGCCACCGAGTTCGTAAGCGAAGAGGTCGCGCCGCTCGCCGATCTCGAGATGCCCGACGATGATCTCATGGATGTGTCGCCGCTCGCGGGGCTGGATCGTCCCGAGTACGCGCCGGAGGACGTTGCGCCGCTCGCAGACCTCGATGCGCTCGGTTTTGATTTGGAGCCAACCGCGCAGATGACCGCCGGCCTCCCAATGCTTACGGACACGCCGGCGGAGCCGCCGATGGCGATTCCGCCGCTCACGGTGGGCGAGGTGCCATCGCTCGCCGACACCTTGCCGATGATGTCGCCGTGGCGCGACACGCCGTCGCAGGAGCCCCCGCTGGAGCCGGCGACGAACCCGAGACCTCGTCCGCGCATGACGCGCGCCGACCTCGCCTCGCTCCCGCTCCTCGCGGACTACGGACTCGACGACGACGAGGCCGTGCGCCGTGGGACCCCGCTCTCGACCCCGGCCATTCCTGCGCCTGCCGCGGCGACCTCGGAGCCGGAACCGCGCGCATCGCAGAAGACGCCGACCTTCGCCACCGAAACGATGGCGACGCTGTACCTGCAGCAGGGGTTCCGCGATAAGGCGCTCGACGTCTATCGCCAGCTCGTGGAGCAGTCGCCAAACGATGCGGCGCTACAGGCCAGGCTCGCCGCGCTCGAAGTCGGCGCGCCCGAGATGCCGGAATTCGACGTGCCCTCCGCGGAGTCGGCAGAGCCCGAGCCGGCACCGGCCAATGCGGTGCTCGCCGATATGTCGTTCGGCGATGTTGGCCTCGTCACGCCCCGTCCGTCGTCGTCGCGCACCCCGCTGGCAACGCCGACGGTCGCGACTGGTCCCACCGCGCGTGAGTTCTTCGCGGCCTTTGCGCGCCGCGGCCTCGTGGCCGCGGCCGCAGTGGCCGCGGTGAGCACCGCTGCCGCTGCAATTGAAGAGCCGACCGCGATGGCGATTGAAGAGCCGGCCGCGATGGTCGAGGAGCAGGCCGCCGTCGCAGGAACCGGCTGGCCCCTCGATGCCCTCTTCGGCGCCGCCACCGAGGTGCGTGATCTCCACGCGGCCGAGGTGCTCGCCGGCCTCGCGACCTTCGTGGGGCCCACGGGCGCCACGGGGCTCGATCAGCTCTTCGCCGAGCCCGCTGCGGCCCCTGAATCGGCCCCCGCAACGGCCCCCGCAACGTCCCCCGCAACGACCCCCGCAACGACCCCCGCAACGACCCCCGCAACGCGTCGCACCGTCTCTCGTGCGTCGCAGTCGCTGAAATTCGACCAGTTCTTCACCCCGGCCGCCTCGGCACCGGACGCCCCGGTCGCGCCGGAACCGGCGGTTGAGCCCTCGAAGCCGACCGAGCCGCCCTCAGACGGCGATGACGATCTCGATCAGTTCCAGGGGTGGCTGCAGGCCCTGAAGCCATGAGAATCGCGGTTTTCAACGGACCGAATCTCAACCTGCTTGGCATTCGCGAACCAGAGATCTACGGGACGACCACGCTGGCGGAGATCGAAGCGCGGCTCGAGGAGATCGGCGCCGAACTCGGCGTCACGCTGCTCTTCTCGCAGTTCAATGATGAAGGGCGGATGCTAGACGCGATCCATAACTGCCGCGGCGTGGTGCAGGGTGCCCTCGTGAATGCCGCGGCCTGGACGCACACCTCGCTGGCTCTGCGCGATGCCTTCACTGGGGTGCAGCTCCCGTACGTCGAAGTGCATCTCTCGAACATCTACGCACGCGAGCCGGAGCGTCGCCACTCGTGGCTCGCCCCGGGAGCGATTGGTATCGTCGCGGGCTTTGGGGCTGAGGGGTACGAACTCGCCCTGCGCGGCCTCGTGCGGCACCTGTCGAGCCGCGCGTAGTCCTGACGCGTAGTTCCTGCGTTCGGCGCGGGTAGATTTCCCCCATGTCCTCACATCCTCCGAGTCTCTTCGAACGGCCACTCCAGGCCCCGCTCGCGGCGCGCCTGCGCCCACAGCGGCTCGATGAAGTCGCGGGGCAGCAACACCTCCTCGGCGCGGGACAGCCCCTGCGTGTGGCCATTGAGCGCGGCGACACGGGCTCGTTTCTCCTCTGGGGCCCGCCGGGCACCGGCAAGACGACCATCGCCCGACTCGTCGCGCGGCACGTGGATGCGGAATTCGTCCCGTTCAGCGCCGTCACCGATGGCGTGCCACGCCTCCGCGAAGTGGTGGCCGCCGCGGAGCAGCGCCGCCAACTCGGCACGCGCACCGTGCTCTTCGTGGATGAAATCCACCGCTTCAATCGCGCCCAGCAGGACGCCCTGCTCCCGCACGTGGAGAGTGGACTCCTCACGCTCATCGGCGCGACCACGGAGAACCCCAGCTTCGAATTGAATGGTGCGCTCCTCTCGCGACTGCGCGTCTTCGTGCTCGAGGCCCTCGACGCCGAGGCCCTCGGCGCCGTGATTGATCGGGCGATTTCCGACGGCGAACGCGGACTCGGTGGACGCCAACTGGTGCTCACACCGGAGGCGCGTGAGTTACTCGTGCGCGAATCCGACGGCGATGCGCGTCGTGCGCTGACGGTGCTTGAGGCCGCGGCTGTGCTCGCCGACGGTGGGGCAGGCGAGGAGGTCGCGCCGCTCACCGCTGCATTGCTCGCGCAGGCCCTGCAGACGCGACTCCCGCATTACGACAAGTCGGGCGAGCAGCACTTCAATTTGATTTCTGCGTATCACAAGAGCCTGCGCGGCTCCGATCCGCAGGCCGCGCTCTACTGGCTCGCGCGGATGATTGAAGGGGGCGAGGACCCGCTCTTCATTGCACGACGTACGGTGCGATTCGCGTCGGAAGACATCGGCCTCGCCGATCCGCGTGCGCTCGAACTCGCCCTCGCCGCGCGCGATGCGTATCACTTTCTCGGCTCCCCCGAGGGTGAACTCGCCCTCGCCGAAGCCGCGTTGTATTGCGCCACCGCCCCCAAGAGCAATCGCGTGTACGTGGCGTGGAAGGCGGCGCTGGATGCCGCCCGCGCGACTCCGGCCGCCCCGGTCCCTCTGCATATCCGCAACGCCCCCACCGGCTTGATGAAGGAACTGGGGTACGGCGCAGGGTACCAGTACGCGCACGACGCGCCGAATGCGTACGTTCCGCAGGACTACCTTCCCGATGAAGTGCGCCATCGCGTGTTCTACGAGCCGAGTGGGTTTGGCACGGAGAAAGAGATTGCGCGGCGGATGGAGTGGTGGGCGGAATTGAAGAAAAAGATGGAGGATGGAGGATGAAGGTGGAAAGAGAACGGCATCCTTCATCCGTTGTTGCTCACGCAGTGCTCCGCGTCTCCGTGGTAAACGCCCCTAAAGAGATCTCAATCATGCGTCGCAAACTTTCGCTCGCTCTCGTCGCCCTCCTCGCCGTCACGGGCTGCGCCTCGCTGGCCCGTCAAGCCTTCGCCCCGCCAGTCGTTGAGGTGAAGGACGTGAAGGTCGCCAACATCGGCCTCAACGGCGGCACCCTCAACGTCACCCTTTCGGTCTCGAACCCGAACGAGTACCGGATTGACGCCACGAAGATCACCTACCAGTTCTACGTGGACACCACGCGCGTCGTGGGTGGCGAGGTGGACAAGCTCCTCACCCTTGAGAACCGCGGTGTCTCCGAGATCATCGTCCCGGTGAACTTCGGCTTTCGCGAGCTCAACATCGCGATGCGCGAGTACACGTCGAAGGGGGCGCTGCAGTACCGCGTCGTCGGCGAGTTCACGCTCGCCACGCCTTTCGGCAACATCACCCGTCCCTACTCGGGGACCGGGCGCGTGCAGGGGATGCCGTAAGGCTCCGCCCCTCAGGGTGCACTGACTAGATTTGGAGGATGAAGGTTTCCATCCTTCATCCTCCACCCTTCATCCGTCGTCGCCCATTCGCACCATCATCGACCTCCAGCCGCCGCAGGAGCGCGCCATTCTCGTTGGCGCGCCCGTGAAGCGAACCAATGCGCGCCATCACATGGGCGAGCACCTCGATGAACTGGCGCGCCTCGCGGACACCGCCGGCGCGGTGGTCGTGGGCACGCTCACGCAGCAGCTCGATCGCCCCGATCCCTCGACCTACATCGGGAAGGGCAAGGTTGCGGAGCTCAAGGAATTGATTGCCGAGAAGGACGCGACGGTGGTGATCTTCGACGACCAGCTCTCGCCGGCGCAGGGAAAGAATCTCGAAGGCGATCTCGCCAAGCGGGTGATTGACCGCTCCGAGTTGATCCTCGACATCTTCGCCGTGCGCGCGCGGTCGGCGGAGGCGCGCATGCAGGTCGAGCTCGCGCAGCTGGAGTACTCGCTGCCGCGCCTCGTGCGCATGTGGACGCACTTGGAAAAATTCCGCGGCGGTATCGGCGTGCGCGGCCCGGGTGAAACGCAGCTCGAAACCGACCGTCGGCTTGTTGGCCATCGCATTCGCCTGCTCAAGGAGCGACTCGAGGACGTCACCAAGGCGCGCGAGATTCAGCGCGCCGGACGCACGGGTGCCTTCCGCGTGTCGCTCGTCGGCTACACGAATGCCGGCAAGAGCTCGATTCTCCGCAGCATCAGCGGGGCGCACGAGGTGTTTGTCGAAGACCGACTCTTCGCCACCCTCGATCCCCTCACGCGCGAAGTGGACCTCGGCGATCACCAGTCGGTGCTGCTCACCGACACGGTCGGCTTCATTCGCAAGCTGCCGCATCATCTCGTGGCGAGCTTCCGCGCGACCCTCGAGGAAGTGCGCGAGGCCGATCTTCTCCTTCATGTGATTGACGCCAGCCATCCCACGTGGGAAGAGCAGCGCCTTGTCGTGGACGAAGTGCTCGCCGATCTCGGCGTCGCGGAAACGCCCATGCGTTATGTGTTCAACAAGATGGATGCGCTCCCCGAGGAGCAGCGTGAGGCCCTGCGCGCGCGGATCATGAACCTCGCCCCCGACGCGATCTTTGTGTCGGCGCGCGAGGAGGAAGTGCTCGCCGCCGACGTGGACCGTCGCGCCGCCGCGGGACAGACGCGACTGACGGTGAAGCCGGACGCTGGCCTTGAGCCCCTGCGCGGACTGTTGCGCGAAGCGTTGCGCGGGCGGCGCCCCGAATACGAACTGCTCGTGCCGCTCACGCACGGGAAGCTGCTGGCGGAAGTGCATCGGATGGGTGAGGTACTGTCGAGCGAACCAGACGAGGACGAGGGCGTGATGCGCATTCGTGGACGTTTCGATGCTGCGGCGCTCTCCCGTCTCGAGAAGGACGGCGCGACGCGCGCCTGAGTTCGTTCGCCCCCACAACGTGAGTTCCGATGCACGCTGACCGCCTCGCGCGCCTGCGCACCTCTCTCGCCGCCAGTCAACTCGACGCGCTCCTCGTGAGCGCGTTGCCGAACGTGCGGTACTTGACCGGTTTCAGCGGCAGCAACGGCCTCGTCCTCGTCACGGCAGACGATGCGGTGCTCGTGACCGACTTCCGGTATGCCACGCAGGTGAAGACCGAGGTCTCGCCCGCCGCGCGCGTCGCGATTGAGCCGAGCACCCTCTGGGGACGGCTCTGGGCTGAGCTCAAGGCGATGCCGAAGGTCGAGGTAATTGCCTTCGAGAGCGCGCATGTGACCCACCAGGACGCCGCGCGCTTCGTCGGCGAGGGGTCGGAGGGGGCCGCGTGGCGATGGCGCCCTGCGCTCAACCTCGTCGAAATCCTGCGCGAGTCGAAGGATGCCTCCGAGCTCGTCCTCATCCGCGAGGCGGTGCGCATCGCCGAGTTCGCGCTAACGCGCACCTTGCCGCAGGTCAGGGCAGGGCTGACCGAGCTCGCCGTCGCGGGAATCCTTGAGCATGAGCTGCGGTCGGCGGGGAGCGAGGGCTTCCCCTTCGAGACGATCATTGCCGCCGGAGCGCGCTCGGCGTTGCCGCATGCGCGGGCCTCCAAGGCCTTGATCGAAACGGGCGATCTCCTACTGTTCGATTTTGGTGCAGTCACCGGCGGTTACTGCTCGGATATCACGAGAACCTTCGTGGTAGGCCGTGCGCCGGATTCGCGCCAAATCGAAATTCACACCATAGTTCGTGAAGCAAACGCGAGCGCTTCGGCGGGTGTTCGGGCCGGAATGCGTGGAAAGGATGCCGATGGACTCGCGAGACAGTACATTGAGCGCCTCGGCTATGGGGAGGCATTTGGGCATTCGTTGGGCCACGGAATCGGCTTGGAAATCCACGAAGCCCCCCGTTTGGCCAAGACTGCGGAGTCTCCCTTGGCCCCCGGCGCCGTTATCACGATTGAGCCGGGCATCTATCTGGAAGGCTGGGGTGGCGTGCGAATCGAAGACGACGTGGTGTTAACGACGGAAGGCCCGGAAGTGCTCACGAGCTTCGATCGGACGCTGATTCAGTTGGGATGAAGGTTGAAGGATGAAGGCTGAAAGTGATGGCACACCACGATGGAGCGCCGAGGAGAACTCTTTCATCCTCCATCCTCCATCCTCCCTCCGCTCTCAAAATGATCGACCTCCGCTACGTCAAGAAGCTGCTCGAGATGCTCGATGAGTCCACCGTGGACTCCATGGAGATCTCGTCCGACAAGGGGCTGCGCATCCGTCTGAACAAGACGCCGGTGTCGCGCGGCGTGATGCAGATGGCTGCGCCGATGCAGGCCGCCCCGATGCAGTCCGCCCCCGCGGCGGCTGGTGCTGCTGCGGCTGGTGCTGCTGCGGCTGGTGCCGGCGCGGCCCCCGCCGCGCCCGCCGCCGCCCCGAGCGCCAACGCGGATGTGAAGTCGCCGATGGTCGGCACCTACTATGGCGCACCGGAACCCGGCGCCAAGGCCTACGTTGCCGTGGGCCAGTCGGTCACCAAGGGACAGGTGCTCTGCATCATCGAAGCGATGAAGATCATGAACGAGATCGAGTCCGAGGTCGCGGGCAAGGTGGTGGAGATCCTCGCCACCGACTCGCATCCGGTCGAGTACGGTCAGGTCCTCTTCCGCGTCGATCCCAATGGCTGATCAGAAACCCGCCGCGCCGGCCGCTCCGGCCGCGGCTGGAACGGCCCCCGCCGCCCCCGCGACCCCGTACAACTTCAAGGTCGTCCTGCAGAACATGGTGCAGGCCGGTGGCTCCGACCTGCACCTGAAGATCGGACGCCCTCCGACGATGCGCCTCAACGGCGATCTCCTCGCGATGGAGCTCCCAGCGCTCAAGCCGGAAGATCTCCGGTCCATCGGCGAACAGATCATCCCGCCCAAGCAGCGCAAGGAATTCGAGGAATCCAAGGACGCCGACTTTGCCATTGGCGTGCCGGGCATCGGGCGCTTCCGCGTCAACGTGTATCAGCAGCGCGGCTCGCTCGCGTACGCCTTCCGCGCCATCGCCTTCCAGGCGTTGACGATGGAAGAGCTCAACCTGCCCAACATTCTCCGCGAGATCGCGCTCAAGCCGCGCGGCCTCGTGCTCGTCACCGGCATCACCGGCTCGGGCAAGTCCACCGCGCTCGCCTCGATGATGCAGTACGTGAACGAGCATCGGCACGCGAATATCATCACGATCGAAGATCCAATCGAGTTCCTGCACCGCGACATTAACTGCCATATCAACCAGCGCGAAGTCGGCACCGATACCGCCAACTTCGGGCAGGCGTTGCGCCGCGTGCTGCGTCAGGACCCCGACATCATCATGATCGGCGAAATCCGCGACCAGGAAACGCTCGAGATCGCCCTCAAGGCAGCCGACACGGGGCACATGGTCTTCTCGACGCTGCACACCATGGACGCCTCGCAGACCATCAACCGCGTGCTCTCGTTCTATCCGCCGAACGAGCAGGCCGACATTCGCTTCCAGCTCTCGACCGCGCTGCAGGCTGTTGTCTCGCTCAGACTCGTGCCGCGCGCCGATCGTCCCGGACGTATTCCCGCCTGCGAAATTCTCGTCAACACCGCGGCTGTTTCCGACAACATCCGTGATGCCAGCAAGGCCCTCAACATTCCCGACCTCATCAGGGAAGGCACGATTCAGTACGGCATGCAGTCCTTCGACCAGTCGCTGATGAACTGGTACCAGAAGGGCGTCATCTCGTACGAGTCGGCCCTCCTCGCCTCCACGAGCCCGAGCGAATTCGCCCTCAAGGTCCAGGGTGTCGCCGGGACCTCCGATGGCGCATGGAACTCTCTTTCGCAGGACGCATCCTAAGTGTTCAAGCGTGTCCTGATTGCCAATCGCGGAGAGATCGCGCTCCGCATCATTCGTGCATGTCGTGAGCTCGGCGTCGAAACCGTTGCCGTCTATTCCGAAGCCGATCGCGAGTCACTGCACGTGCGCTTTGCCGATGACGACGTCTGCATCGGTCCCGCGCCGGCGCGCGAATCGTATCTGCGCATTCCGCGACTGATTGCCGCCGCCGAAATCACCGGCGCCGACGCCATTCACCCCGGCTACGGCTTCCTCGCCGAGAATGCCGAGTTCGCCGAGACCTGCGCGGCGAGCGGCATCACCTTCATTGGGCCGACGCCGCATCAGATCCGCACAATGGGCGACAAGTCCGCCGCGCGTGCCGCGATGATCGCGAACGGTGTCCCCGTCGTCCCCGGCACCCCGGGGCCCGTCGAGGACGTGGACGAAGCACTCGCCTACGCCGAGAAGATGGGATTCCCCGTCATCATCAAGGCCTCGGCAGGCGGTGGCGGCAAGGGAATGCGCGTGGCGCGCGATAGCGATGACTTCGCGCGTTCGTTTCAGCTCGCGCGTTCCGAAGCGCTCTCCGCATTCGGCAACGGCTCCGTGTATGTCGAGAAGTATCTCGAGCGCCCGCGTCACGTCGAGTTCCAGATCCTCGGCGACACGCATGGCAACGTGATTCACCTCGGTGAGCGCGATTGCTCCGTGCAGCGCCGGCACCAGAAGTTGGTCGAGGAAGCCCCGTGCCCCGTGATGACGCCGGAACTGCGCGAGCGCATGGGCGCCGCGGCGGTGAAGGGGGCGAAAGCCATTGATTACGTCGGCGCCGGCACCATCGAGATGCTCCTCGATGAGGATGGCTCGTTCTATTTCATGGAAATGAACACGCGCATCCAGGTGGAGCATCCGGTGACGGAAATGCTCACGGGCGTGGATCTCGTGAAGGAACAGATTCGCATTGCCTCGGGACTCCCGATGCACGTGACAAAGACGCCGGAACTGCGCGGGCATGTGATTGAGTGCCGCGTGAACGCCGAGGATCCGGCCCGCAACTTCCAGCCGAGCCCGGGCAAGGTTGAGGTCTTCCATATGCCGGGTGGCAATGGCGTGCGCGTGGATACGCACGTCTATGCCGGCTACACCGTGCCGCCGTTCTACGATTCCATGATTGCCAAGGTGATCGTGCACGGTGCCGATCGCAGCGAGGCGCTCGCGAAGATGCGGTTGGCGTTGGATACCTTCATCGTGGAAGGCGTCACGACGACGATCCCGTTCCTCGGGACGCTGATGAATCATCCGAAGTTCATCGAAGGCGACATCCATACCAAGTTCCTCGAGCAGGAAGGGGCGGACTTGTTCAAGTGATTGTGTTGCCACGTTGGCAGGTCGGCGCGCCCGCGGATTTCCGTGGGCGCGTTGTTGTTGTGATCGATGTCTTGCGCTGGTCCACCGTCGTGCTGACCGCGCTCACCAATGGCGCCGAATGCGTCGAGGCCTACGCGACCCCGGGTGAAGCGATGGCGCGTGCGGCAATCCTCGGGCGTGACCGCGCCGTGCTCGGCGGCGAGCGCGACAGCGTCGCACTGCCGGGCTTTGATGTCGGCAACTCGCCGAGCGAGTACTCGGAGGCTCGGGTGAAGGGAAAGGTCGTGGTGACGACGACCACGAATGGCACGCAGGCCTTGCTCGCCGCGCGTGAGGCGGGGACGCTGCTCGTGGGCGCTTTCGTGAACATGCCAGCGCTCGTGAAGCGTCTTGTGGCGCTCACCAAGACGGGAGAGGGCGTCACGTTGGTGTGCGCCGGGCTGGCCGGGGCGGAGTCGATGGAGGACACCGCCTGCGCCGGGGCGATTGTGGCCGCCGTCAGAGGGGCGGGACTGAGCACTCCGCTTGGAGTGGGAGCCGCCGCCGCGCTCGACAAATGGGCCCGCGGTGGCGCTTCGCCCCAGATGTTCTTTGCCCGGGCCCCGCACGCTCGGACCCTCATGGCGGCAGGCTTCAAAAATGACCTCGACGTGGCCGCACGCGTCGGAAGTGTGACCGGGGTCGCAGTGGTCGGCGCCGACGGGGCTATCAGGTTGGGATAACCTGACTTGACCCCCGTTAATTTCGGCCGAACTTTACGATACCTCCATTTCACCCAGCGAATGACACACCCCACCTACACGCCAGCCGGAACCGAACCCCTCATCGACCGGCTGCGCCGCGCGGTGATTGGCCGGTACGATGTGTACGCCGAACTCGGCCAGGGTGGAATGGCGAGTGTGTATCTGGCGCTCGATCTCGCGCTTGATCGCAAGGTCGCGATCAAGGTGATGTCGCCGCAGCTGGCGAATTCCCCCGACAACGTCGAGCGATTCAAGCGCGAGGCCAAGGTCGCGGCCTCGCTCAATCATCCGCACATCATCGGCGTCTACGCCGTGGGCGATGATCCCGAACTCGCCTACTTCGTGATGAAGTACATCGAAGGGCGCGGGCTGGATTCCGTTGTGCGCGATGAAGGGCCACAGAGCGTCCCCTTCGTGCAGAGCGTGATTGCCTCCGCGGGCAAGGCACTGCACTACGCGAACACGCGCGGGGTCGTGCATCGCGACGTGAAGCCCGCGAACTTTATGATTGACCAGGACGGTTGGCTTGTCGTGACCGACTTCGGCATCGCCAAGCAGGGTGATCTCAAGGGACTCACTGTCACCGGCTCGATTGTTGGCACGCCGTACTACATGTCGCCCGAGCAGTTCTCCGGGAAGCCCATCACCGGCGCGGCTGATCAATATGCGCTTGGCGTTGTGGCGTACGAGTTGTTGAGTGGCGGGCATCCGTACCCTGGCGACTCGCTTGCCGAAGTGATGAAGGGCCACCTGATTGACGACGTACCGCACATTCGTGCCGTGCGTCCCGAAGTGCCCGCCGAGTTTGATGCCTGCATTGCGAAGATGATGGCGAAGGATCCCACCGAGCGCTTCCCGACGCTCGAGGACGCGGTGCTGGCGATTGGCGCCATCTCGCCGACCGTCGAGATTGCCGTACGCACGCAGATCATCGAACTCGCGAAGATCGGCGCGGCGCAGCAGCCCAAGATGAGCGTGCCGATTAGCCCGACGCCGCTGCAGCGTCCGCGTGGCGACACCAAGCCGATGTCCAAGGCCCCGACGGCGGCCGCGGCGACTGCGCCTGCGATGCCGATTCCCGTGCGCACGCAAGGCTCGAAGATGCCGATGGTGGTGGGTGGCGTGCTGCTTCTGCTCGCTGGCATCGGGGGCGGCATCGGGCTCATGAAGGAGAAGGATGTTCTTTTGGGGACCGCTCCTGAAGATCCGATTGCCGCGGTGGTGGATTCGTCGGCGATTCGTGATTCGATTGCCCGCGTGGCAAGCGCGGACTCGGCGGCGCGTGCGGATTCTGCGGCGCGTTCCGACTCGCTCGCCCGGGTCGCGCGCGCCGATTCAGTGGCGCGTGTGGAAGCCGCGCGCATCGCCGCGCGTACCGCCGCGGCGAGAACCGCCGTGCGTCCGGCGCCGACGCGTGCTGCCGTCTCGGGGAACGCGAGTTCCGGCAACACGAGTTCGGGCAACACCGCTGCCGCGCCCACACGGGCTGCGACCACCCCGACGCGTGCGGCGCCGGTCACGGCGCCGGCTCCCGCGCCAACGCGAGTTGCACCCGCCCCCACGGCCCCTGCGCGTACGACGGTGTCGCCCAAGGATGGGGCCGGTGCGGCCCGCCGTCGTCCCTGAGGTCCGTCGGGCGGACCTTTTGGCCTCGTCTGATGGTTCTTAAGTGGTGACCTCGCCGCCGCATTGGACTGCCGAAACAGAACCGCTCATTGAGCGGTTGCGGCGTGCGACCATCGGGCGGTACGACATTTACGCCGAGCTCGGCTCTGGCGGAATGGCGAGTGTGTTCCTCGCGCTCGATCTCGCGCTCGATCGCAAGGTCGCCATCAAGGTGCTCGCGCCGAATCTCGCGAGCGCCGCCGACAACGTGACGCGCTTCCGGCGTGAAGCGAAAGTCGCCGCGGCGCTGGATCATCCCAACATCATCGGCATTTTGGCGGTCGGTGAGGATCCCGCGCTCGCCTTCTTCGTGATGAAGTACGTCGAGGGGAGCACACTCGACAGCGTGATCGCCGCTGAGGGGGCGCAGTCCGTCCCGTTCGCGCGTAGCGTGCTCGCGACGACGGCGCGCGCGTTGCACTATGCGCACCAGCGCGGCGTGATTCATCGCGATGTGAAGCCCGCCAATCTCATGCTTGATCTCGAAGGACGGTTGATCATCACCGACTTCGGGATTGCGAAGATGGAGGATGCGCAGGGACTCACCATCACTGGCTCGGTGATCGGGACGCCGTACTACATGAGTCCCGAGCAGTTCAACGGATTGCCTGTCTCTGGCGCGACCGATCAGTACGCGCTGGGCGTGGTGGCGTTTGAGTTGCTCACCGGGTTGCAGCCATATCGTGGGCGCACCGTGGGTGAGGTGATGCGCGGACATCTGTTTGATCCCATTCCGTCGGTGCGCTCGGAGCAGCCTGAAGTTCCTGAGGCGCTCGATGCAGTGGTGATGCGCATGCTCGCCAAGCGCGCGGAGGATCGGTTTGCGACGCTGGAGGAAGCGGCGCGCGCGATCGAGTTGGGTGGCGGGCAGGATGAGTCGTTGGTGCGCACGCATATCATGGAGTTGGCGCGGAGTGGGGCGCGCTTGCGGCCGGAGATGCATGTGCCGGTGAGTCCGTCGCCGGCGGTGCGGGGGCGGGTGGGGGCGGCTGGTCCTGCTGGTGCTGCTGCTCCTGTTGGTTCTGCGGCGACGACGGTGGTCACGCGCCCACCGCGTCGGCGGGTGACGGCGGCGCTGGTGACGTTGGCGATTGCGATTGGTGCGGTGGGGGCGACGGCGGCGTTGCGACCGGATTTGCTTGGGATTGGTGCCGTTGATGAATCGGTTGCTGACTCGCTCGCGAGCAGTGTGCCTGTGGAGCCGAGTCCTGCGCCTGACACCTCGGGCAAGATCGCCTCGGCGGTGCTGGACACGCCGCCACGTGAAAGGGTTGCAGCGGCACCAGCTCCTGTGCCAACGTCGGCTACGACCCCCGCTTCGACTTCAGCGTCGACTCCCGCTCGGCAGAGTGGCGGAGCTCTGCGCGACGCGATTCGTGCGCGTCGTGAGCAGCAGGCGGCTCAACCCACAGCGCCCGCTCCCGTTCCCGTGGTGAGCGTTGACACGCCGCGTACCGCGCCACCGACTCCCGCGCCGCCGACCACGGGACGCGTGCGAATTGGCAGTAACATCCCTCTGAGCTATATGCGCGTGAACAATGGCCCGGTGATTCCTGCCCGTCCTGTGCGCGAGCACGAACTTCCGGCCGGCCTTGTGCGCATTCGCATTTCTGCACCGGGCTGCGTGGACTTCGACAGCACCATCACCGTCGTGGCCGGAATTCGGCTCCGTATCGGCAATCGCCCCGACTGCTAATCACTCCGTTTATGAATCGCCAACCCATGCGCGCCTTGTTGCTCGCGCTCCTTTTCTCGCTCGTCGCGCTACGACCGGCGCGCGCGCAGACGCCGCAGTCCGATCCGGTTGATGCGCTCATCCGTCGTGTCGTGAACGCCGTGAACGACCTCCGGTACACCGACGCGATCCGAGAGGGTCGCGAGTTGCTGTCGGCCGCATCCTCGCTGCGCCCGCAACAGGAGATACGGCTCCGGTTTGCGTTGGCGGCGGCGTACTTTCCCGAGGCCGAAGGGGTGCAGTCGCCCGACGCCGCGGTGATGCAGTTTGAGCGCGTGCTTCGCATCGCCCCCGATGCCGAGCTCCCTGCGGTCTTTGCCTGGTCCGGTCTCGACTCGCTCTTCACCATCGCACGCGCACGCGCTCCCCTCGCCGCCGTGATTCGTCCGAACGTGGACTCATTCGCGCTGCGTGGCGACAGCGCATCGCCGCTGATTCCCGTTGTCGCCTCGCGCCCCGTGCGCTTCCGTCTCTCCACCCGTCGCATCGGCGGCGCCGAGGTCACCCACGGCGAATCGTCCACACCGAGCGCGCGCGCCGAGCTGTCGCTCCGCGCGGTGGACGGTGGGCGCGTGTTGCTCGAGAGCGGCGAGTACGAGTTGCTGTTGACTGCCGTGGACCCAGAGCGTGGTGACACCGTGCGGAACGTGAGCCGACTGAGAGTGGAAGGCGCCGCGCCCGCGTTGACGCCCGTGCCGATGCTCGATGGCGCACGGATTCGCCCCGAGACTCTGACGCCGCATCCCTGGCGCATCGCTGCTGTTGGCGGCGTCATGTCCCTCGCGACATTTGTGATTGCAGATGGAATGCGTGCCACGGGACGAATTGCCACGGAGAGCACCGCCGACTCACGAGCCGGACTCGTCGGCCTCTCGATACTCGGCGCGACCGGGTGGGCCATCTGGGCCGATCGTGCGGGCACTGATGCGGAGGCGGTTCGTCTCAATGCCGCCGACCGCGCAGTGCATGAGCAGAAGGTCACTGCGGTGACGAAAGAGAATGCGCGCCGACTCGCCGCGCACCGCGTGACCGTGCAGTTGATTGGCGGGGGGCGCTGATATGCGACACGCTCTGTTGATTGCCATCGTGTTCATCACGACCGGCTGTGGAAGCATGTTGGGGCGGCGTGTCCGTGCGATGCAGTCGCCCGTGCACGCGTCGTTCAGTGCGGAGATTCACGACGCGCGCAGCTTCGCGGACTCTGTCGGCACAATCGCGCCGACTTCGAGCGCGCTGATTTCGTTGGACTTCGCGCTCCAGCCGGTCGAGCGGAACGGCATCGGTATCGCCGGTCGCCTGATCGGGCTCGGCGCAGATGCTCCTGGGTTCGCGGAAGGGAGTATCCTGCTCGGCTCGCGCCGCTTCGCCGTGGATCTAGGCCTTGGGTCTCGTACTGGTCCCGATCCCGACAAGCCGGACGAGAATCCGTACGACATCCTGTTTCCGTTTGCGAAGATCGGTGTGCGGTCGCGGCTGAATCTCGGGCAGAGCCCGCTCTCGGTGCAGTTCCGCGCGGCGCGGCACGTGGGGGTTGGGTCGAATGAGTTCGACAGCAATTTTGGTGCGCCCGATGCGGCGGGGTGGGCAGGGGAGACGTCGGTGAGTTGGACGCGGCCGGGGTCGCCGTTCACGGCGTCGCTGGGGTATCGGATTGAGCGGTTTGAGGCGTATCGGATTGAGCAGGAGTTGTCGGCGCTGACGGTGGGGGTGGGGATGGTGTTTGGGCGGCGGTGAGGCTCGCGGGTTCGCGACGTTGCCGTATGTTTGAGCATCGGTAACCTCCCCTAGACCTGTTCGGGTACCATGGCCGATCGCTCACTTCGTAGCCAGTTAGAGGCCGTGACCAGCGGTCGGTATTCCGTCATGGGAGAACTGGGCTCCGGTGGAATGGC
>JANLTT010000112.1:0-8354 GCA_031363115.1 Gemmatimonas sp. | reverse complement strand
AGACGGAGCCGCAGATTCAGGTAGTGCTCGGTATTGATGAGAAGGGGCACGACTTCTTCCTGCAGATCACGGATGCGCGTCCGGACACTGGTGGGCTCTCTGGCGCGACTCCCGCTGAGGCTGTGTCGTGGGGGAAGATTGATCCGGATAAGTTGCCGGACGCGGTCGTTTGCTATCTCGACTCGACGATCGCGCTGCCGATTCTGACATCGTATGCGCTTGCTAAGCGGAAGCCGCGTCGGCTTAAGCGGCTGTACGATAAGCGGGCTTCTATGATGGAGACGCTGGTTTCTGAGTTTCGGAAGGCGAACCACTAGGATCTTTGGTTCTGTGCGCCGCGGTCGGGCGCCAGCCACGCCAAATCCGGCCGCTACACGCGCTTCGCGCTGTGTGGGGCCGGATTTGTCGCGTCTGGACCCTTCCCGCGCACCAATCTTTCCGGGCGCGCTCTTTCATCCTTCATCCTTCATCCTTCTACCTACATCGGCCTCAATGCGAAGCCGAACGGAATCTCCACAAGCTGCCTCACGTTCTGGCGCCCGAGCTTTGCCGGCGCAAACCTGAGCCGAGGCAGCACCGCGCGTACTGCTTCCACAAAAGCCGGATGCGTCGCCTCTAGCACCTCAAGCGTCTCAAGCTCAGCGCGGCCGTTGGCATTTACCACAAACCGCACGCGTGCGCCGCCTTCGAGTCCGCGAGTGCGCAGGATGTCCGGGTAGCGCGGCAACGGTGAGTTCGCGAGCAAACGCGCTGCGACGTCCACCGACTCGGCGCCGAGTGCGCCACCGGTGCCGATTGGTGAACCGTTCGGATCGCCGGTGCCAGGGGTGCTCGGCGTGCCGCCTTCTGGATAGAGCACGGGCATCGCGCCCTCAGCAGGCACGGGAATAGTGCTCGGGATCTCGCTCGGCGCGGCGAGAGGTGGGACATCAACAGGGATTGTTGGCGTCGCCGTGGTTGCGCGCGGTGCGACGGGCGCACGCGGAGCGGCTGCGCGAGGCAGTGTTACGGCCGGCGCCATCGGTGCGGTGAGTGGCACGATGCGCGAGCTGCTCGGCGGCGCGAGCACTGCCGGGCCCTTGGCCGTCGCGATGATTGCAACGGTGATGATGAGGCCATGCAGCACGAGCGAAGCGGTGGTGCCCTCGGTGCCCTGCGTGCGCGCCGGACGTGAAGCGATCAGTTGCGAGAACATGAAGCCTCCGGGTGAGGTCCTTGTGATAGGGTACCCGGAGTGGATTACGCTGGTTTATGCAATTGGATGAAGCTTTGGTGAAGGGATGGTTACGGAAGGATCATCAGGCGTCGGTAAGGAACAAATTGGGGAATACGATCGGCGCGCTGGTGAGTGGTAGTCCGCCGACGACCGGTGCGGTGCGTGCATCGGCTCCTGCCACTTCGCGGAGCCACCCAATTGCAAGGAGCTCACGGATGATGCGACGTGCAGAGCGATCCGCGACACCACTCGCCTCCACGAGTGCGCCGCGCGTGAGCGGCCCGAGCTCCCACGCGGAGAGCACGAGTCGCGCGGCGCTGGCGCGCTTCGGCGCCGATGCACCAGAGGCTCCAGAGGTATCAGGTGCACCAGAGGTGCCAATGGTCGCGTGCACGGCCGAACGCACACGCTCGTGCATCGCGCGCGGCTCAAGCAGGCCATCGATGAACCGGACCTGCTCCCGAATGACATCAAGCACAAAGCGCGTCCAACGCAGCAACCCTTCGGCGCTGCGGGCTCCGCGGCCATCGGTCGCATGGCGACGCTCCGCATCCGCCGCAATGAGCGCGTCGTAGTAGCGGGAGCGCGCCCGCGCGAATCCACGCGATGGCGTCCACGAGCCCTTCGCGTCCAGTCCAATCGCAATCAAGCACGCATCAAGGGCAAAGCGCGCGACGCGTCCGTTGCCATCGCGAAACGGATGGATGTAGAGCAGGCGATGATGACCGGCAATCGTGAGGAGCAATCGTTCGGCGCGGTTTGCACCCCGAAGTGGATTGAATCGCTCGGCCCAACGGACCATCAGCGCGTCGATGTCTTCGGGTGCCGGGCCGAGGTGTGTGCCGACGCGAATCTCCTCCTCGCGCCACGCACCAGGGTTCACGTCCACCGCGCGTCCGCTGTCGGCGACGCGCAGTGCACGTTCGCTCTCGGGCAGATGCGTGTAGTAGCGCGCATGGAGGTCGCTGATCAGCCGCGCGGATGTCGGCTCCGCGGTTGCGAGCGCCCGCCCATCGCCATCGTGCAGCCAACGCAGGAGTTCGATGCTGGCTCGAAGATCCGCCGCGCGGTCGCGTTCGCGTCCAAACACGGGCGGCGCCGAGGCCACGGACAATTCGGCGAGGGTAGACGGCCGATCTTCTATGTAGAGCGAGTGGTGGGTGTGCGCGGCCCGGAAGAGCGGGCGAATCACATGACCAAGCCCATCGGAGATTCGACCGTCGAGGCGATCAATCTCCGCAATTACTCCCTCGACCTCTTCCACCAGTGCCGGGGAGAGATCGGGAATCGCGGGCTCAAGGAGCGCCGCAAGGAGCATTGGAGGAGTAGGCATCTGGCCGATAATTTGGCCGCTATTCAGCGGTACATAAACCTATTAAATACAACAGGTTATGTCAACATATGCCTCTAAAATTGTGAAACTTGGCCGATAATTTGGCCGATAATTCCGTCTAAGCCACCGTCGTCCCAAACAGCTTCCCCACCAACGCCGTCACCCCCATCGCCACCGCCCCCCAAAACGCCACCCGCCCCGCCCCGCGCAGAATCGGCGCGCCACCCAGCTGCGCCGCCAGCGCACCGAGCCCCACCAGGAACGCCAGCGTGCTCACCGCCACGGCAACCGAAATCGAGGACAGCGGCATCAACATCGCCAACGCCACCGGCGGCGCGGCACCAACCGCAAATGCCACCGCCGACGCCAGCGCCGCCTGAATCGGGCGTGCCTCGGCGCCTGGATGCAGCCCGAGCTCATCGCGCGCGTGCGCACCGAGCGCGTCATGTGCGGTCAGTGCTTTCGCGACTTCCTCAGCGAGTGGCCGCGCGAGTCCGCGCTTCTCATAGATGCCGGTGAGCTCCTCCAGCTCGTGCACGGGCATCGTCTCCAACTCCGCGCGCTCACGCGCCATGTCGGCGCTCTCGGTGTCGGCCTGCGAACTCACCGACACATACTCACCCGCCGCCATCGAGAGCGCGCCGGCCACAAGGCCAGCGGTCGCGGCAATCACAATGGGGCCGCGATCCACCGATGCTGCGGCCACGCCCACCACCAAACTCGCGGTCGAAATCAGTCCATCATTCGCGCCGAGTACGCCGGCGCGGAGCCATCCAACTGCATGAAGGCGATGCGCCTCGCGATGCGCCTTCGGCTGGATGGGCATCGGCTATACCAACATCCCCGCGAGCGATGCCGACATGAACGCCGCAAGGTTGCCCGCAATCATCGCGCGGAGTCCGAGCATGGCAATCTCACCCTTCCGCTCCGGTGCCAATCCGCCGATGCCACCAATCTGAATGGCAATCGAGCTGAAGTTGGCAAAGCCGAGCAGCGCGTAGGTGAGGATGATCGCCGAGCGCGGCTCGAGCAACTGACCCGCCGCGAGATCCGCACCGAACTGTGCATACGCCACGAATTCATTGAGCGTTGCCTTGATGCCAATGAGCGAGCCGACGTACGCGGTGTCCTGCCACGGCACGCCCATCACCCACGCGAGCGGACGCAGCGCGAAGCCGAGGATGCTCTGCAGTGAAAGTCCTTCGAGCCCAACGAGGCCACCGGTCCAGCCGAGCATCGCGTTCAACAAGGCCACGAGTGCCACGAAGGCCATCAACATCGCGCCCACATTGATGGCGAGCTGCACACCCTGCGCCGCGCCATTCGCGGCCGCTTCGATTGCGCCGCTCTCGCCGCTGTGGCCGCCAATCTTAAAGAAGCGCTTTCTTGCCGGCTCGGGTTCGGCGGCCTTCATCGCTTCCTCGGCCTCACGAAGTCCGGTGGCCTTGGCGCGCGCCTCGTCGCTCTCGGGGAGCAAGATCTTGGAGAGCACGAGTCCAGCGGGCGCGTTCATCACGCTCGCGGCGAGCAGGTGCGCGGCGATGCCTGGAAACCAACCCGAGAGCATGCCGACGTACGCTGCGAGCACGCCACCCGCGACCGTCGCGAAGCCGCCGACCATAACGGTGTTCAACTCGGAGCGCGACATCGAGCGCACGAACGGCTTGATCAACAGCGGCGCTTCGGTCTGTCCGAGAAAAATATTTCCCGACGCCGAGAGTGTTTCCGGCCCTGAGGTCTTGAGTGTCTTCTGCATCACGAAGGCGAGTCCCTTCACGACCAGCTGCATCACGCCGAGGTAATACAGCACCGACATCAGCGCGGAGAAGAAGATGATGGTCGGCAGCACGTTGAAGGCGAAATACGCACCGGTGTTGGCGACCATCCCCGCGCCGTCGGCGGCGCCACCACTCACGGGCACCGTGGACTGCACGAGATTGCCGAACACGAACCGCGCGCCCTGCTCCTGGAAGCCAAGGAGCTTGGTGATGAGATCACCGACGTACTGAAAGACCGCGCGTCCGATTTCCGTCTTGAGCACGATTAATCCAAAGACCGTCTGCAGGCCGAGTCCGGAGGCGACAAGCTTCCAATCGATGCGCTTGCGATCGTACGACATCAGATAGGTGAGGCCGAGCATCGTCGCGATGCCGAGCAGGCCAATCGCACGTTCGGCGAGCGGTGTGTCGAGCCCCTCGCGGGCGGCAGCGAGACGTTCGGCCGCGGTCTGGACGACCGGGTGTAGGGCGACGCGGGCGAGCAGCATCAGTTCTCCGGGGGAACAGGCTTGGTCAACGAGTCGGGCGAGTCAGGCGAGGTGGCGGTTCTTGGGCCAATCAGGCGATTCAATCCAACAAGGATTGCGGCCAACGCGACGAATACTACCGCGATTCCGGCGGCGTTGCGCAGCGCGGCACCGTAGCCGATCGCGGCGACATCAATGAAAGGGTAGGGATAGGCGCCAACCATCTCCCCGCGCACGAAGACATAGATGGCGTAGCCCGCCGGGTAGCCGATCCACGCGGGGATGTGCGCAAAGGCGACCGCGCCGCGCGGGGTGCTCCGCGCCCAGAAGGCCACGAAGGCAATCGGGAGGATGGTGTGGAGCAGGGTGTCCACCACGAGGTCGATGCCCTGTGGATTCCACTGCGAGGCGAGGATCAGGTGGTAAACCACGCCAACAATGATGATGGCGGTCGCCGCGGTGGTGGCGACGCCGGGGCGGCGGAGGAAATTGCCGACCCTCCCGCCGTTCCGGTCGCAATTCGCGCCGAGGGCGCCCTGCCGCGCGCCGCCCCACCCATGCGCCGCCAAGATCCCGGCGCAGAGGATGTTGGTGATCAGCGTGAAGTAGCCGAAGTAGTTGATGACGCCGTGCAGCGCGCCATTGCCGTCGGCAATCGCCCCGCTCACGGAGAGATAGAACTGCGTGCCCACGGTGAGCCAGGCGAGGGCGGCGAGAAGCTGAATGAGGAGACGAGGCATCGATAAAGAGTAACGGGGAGCGAGGGGGCAGTCTCTTTCATCCTTCATCCTCCATCCTACATCCCGTAAGGAAAACTCCTAAGGCAAATTCCGCACGCCCTTTCAGGGGATCGCCTCTCACTCCCCGAGGGCACCAAGCGACACGTTCTCCTGACAGTAACAGCGTCCGAGAAATCCGACACCCGTTTCGAGGCAGCCGCCCATGCGCATTCTCCTGATCCACCCGAATTACCACTCTGGCGGCGCCGAAATCGCAGGCAATTGGCCCCCCGCTTGGGTCGCGTATCTGGCGGGTCAGTTGAAGACGGCCGGCTTTAAGGACCTCCGTTTCATTGACGCGATGACCGACCACATCGAGTGGGAGCCACTCGAGGCCATCCTTCGCGCCGAGAAGCCCGACGTCGTGATGTGCACGGCTATCACGCCGGCCATCTACAAGGCCCAGGAAACCATGGCCCTGGTGAAGAAGATCCACCCGAACTGCGTCACCGTACTCGGCGGGATCCACGGCACCTTCATGTACGGCCAGGTCCTCACCGAGTCGCCCGACATTGACTACATCATCCGCGGAGAGGGCGAAGAGATCGTCGTCAACTTCGTGAAGGGCCCTCGATGAAGGCCGCCTCCCCGCCGATCGCGAGACGATCAAGGGACTCGCCTTCATGAAGGACGGGAAGCCTTTCTCCACGCCGGCGCATCCGCCGGTCGCCGACCTCGACTCGCTCACCCCCGATTGGAGCGTGCTCGATTGGTCGAAGTACATCTATATCCCCCTGAATTGCCGCGTGGCGATTCCGAACTTCGCGCGCGGCTGCCCCTTCACCTGCAGCTTCTGCTCGCAGTGGAAGTTCTGGCGCCAGTATCGCACGCGCGATCCGAAGAAGTTCGTGGACGAGATCGAAGTGCTCGTGAAGGAACACAAGATTGGCTTCTTCATCCTGGCCGACGAAGAGCCGACAATCAATCGAAAGAAGTTCATTGAGCTCTGCGAGGAGTTGATCAAGCGCGACCTCGGGATCCACTGGGGCATCAACACCCGCGTGACGGACATCCTCCGCGACGAGGCGCTGCTGCCGCTCTATCGCAAGGCTGGGCTCGTGCATGTCTCGCTCGGCACCGAAGCGGCGTCGCAGCTCAAGCTCGATCTCTTCAATAAGGAGATCAAGGTCGAGCAGTCAAAGAAGGCGATCCAGCTCCTGCGCGATGCCGGCATCGTGACGGAGGCGCAGTTCATCGTCGGCCTCGAGAACGAAACGCCGGAGACACTCGAGGAGACGTACGAGATGGCGCAGGACTGGAAGCCCGACCTCGTGAACTGGAACTGCTACACCCCGTGGCCCTTCTCCGATCTCTTCCAGGAGCTCGGCGACAAAGTCGAGGTGCGCGATTACGCCAAGTACAACTTCGTCACGCCGATCATTCAGCCGGATGTGATGACGCGCGACCAAGTGCTCGCCGGCGTGCTCAAGAACTATCGGCGCTTCTACTTCAAGAAGGCGACGGGCGGCTACCTCTGGGACAAGGATCCTTATCGTCGGAAGTATCTGCGCGGCTGCCTCAAGGCGTATCTCAAGAGCGCGGTGGAACGGCGCTTCTATGACCTTGGGCGGATCAATTACTGGGGGCAGTCGAAGGTGGACTTCGGCTTTGATGAGTCGAAGGTGACGTCGAAGGAAGAGTTGGTGCGCATGAAGTCCAAGCGGGAGATCCAGCACATCCGGCACGAGGAGATACAGGGCACGAGCTCATGCTCGCCGCACCCGGCGCTGCCGATCATTGAGATGTCAGGGCACGAACTGCCGGCGGATGAGTTTATTGCGCCGAAGCGATCGACGTTGACGGCGACGGCAGGGGCGGCGCCCGACGACGGGATTAAGGCTTGTTAGGGGACTGCGACTACAACTGAAGATGTGAGATGTAAGGTGTAAGATGTAAGGAACGGCGGTTCACTTACATCTTACATCTTACATCTTACATCTGCTGTTCAAAGACTCACGAGCGCCAACAGAACCATCCACGCTCCTGCGTGCACTACCACGCCAACGGATGAACTCCGTTGGCGTTGTGCTGCGTATGGCACGGCGACCAACACCGGCAGCGCGATGAGCAGCAGGTTCCAGCCCAGCGCGACGTGGAAGATGGCCCAGCCGACGGCGTTGGCTATCCATGCCTCGGTGCCGAGTGATTGTTCTTGGCGGGGGAGGTAGACGCCGCGCCAGAGGATCTCCTGCGCGGCCACGCTCACTACTGCGAAGGCGGCGAGGGAGTAGAACAAGTCAGTCCGTGCGAGTGCTTGATCGCCGGAGTTCTTCAGGAACGCGGGCACGATCTCTTTGACGCCGAGTGCGGTGAGTGCGGCGTAGAGTGCAGTGGAGGTAAGTGCTGCGGCGCCGAGTGCGGTGAGGGCGACGCGCCAATCGGTCGCGCTTAGGCGGTCGAGCGCGCGGAAGCGCAGGCGCTCTCGCCAGACGGGGACATCCTCGAGTGCTTCGCCGCGCAATCGCATGAGCGCAATCACGAGGAGCGGCCCGAGCACGTAGAAGGCGCTGAAGGTCATGAACCAGACGATCGGCGGCAACCCGAGCGACTGCGTGACGGAGGGAATTGCCACGTGTGTGGTGACGAAGAGCACCACTGCCGGCGCGCCGAAGGAAACAATCGTTCCGCCCCAGCCCATTGGGGGGATGTAGCGCGGCTCCGATGATGTCATCGTAGCGAAGCAGCTGATTACCAGCGCGCCTCGCGGACACCATGAGATTCAAACACTTCGTCGACCTCGTCGCGATCGGCCTGCAGGCGCGGATTCCCATGCACATGACC
>JANLTT010000058.1:0-4947 GCA_031363115.1 Gemmatimonas sp. | reverse complement strand
TTGGATAATCCCTGCCGCCGCTCGAGAGCGTCATCTCGTCGCCGGCCACTCGCGACTGGAACGGATAGCGTTCGCCCCCCACCGTGAAGGTGCCCGAGAGCTGCGTCCCGTTCGCCGTGGCAGTGAAGGGATAGTCCGTGCCATTCAGGGAGAGCACGCCGCCGTAGCCCGACGCGCTGCGCCTGACGACCACGTTCAGTTCGTCCGACACAAAGGTCCCTTCAAGTGGATCAGCCGCGCCGCGACCGCCACCGAGCGGATTCCCGCCTGCTCGGGCTGCGCCAGCGGCAGGGGCCGCAGCTGGGGCAGCAGCGACTGCGCCAGCCGCAGAAGCGCCCGCTGCACTGCGCGTGAAAATCAGTTCGCGTGCCGACGCTGCATTCGGCTGCCCATTCGCGCCATTCTCAGTCAGCGAGAACATGAGACGCGCGCCATCGAGATGCGCAGTGAAGCTCGCGGTGCCGTTGCCGTCTTCAACCGTGCCAAAGGCCTCGTCCGCCTCGGCGGTGCCCTTCACATTCATCGTCACGCCATTGCCGACCAGCGTGCCACTCACCGCGCTGCCGCTGACGCGGAGCGTGAGGACAACCGCGCCGCGAGGTGCTGGAGTCGTCCAGGTGCCGGCAACGGATTGCGCCGTCGCGACGGCGGGGAGTGAAAGCAGGGCGAGGAACGACCACAAACGGCGGAACGACATGCGGCCTCCAAGGAGCGGTTGAAGAGTCGTTGATCGGGGCCTACACCGCTTGAGCTTATCCCCAACGTAGGCTACCGCGCTATCGGAGGGAGCCACCCGCCGCGCCCGGCAGGTCCGGCGAGTACACCAGCGTTGCGCCCGCTCTGCTTCTTCCCCACCTTCTCCCGCGTGACTCCCGTCGTCCAACCCACGCCGACCGTTCCGACCATGCCAACGCAACTGACTCGCCCCTTCCTCGTCGCCCTCGCGTTGGCCTGCCTCGCCGGCGACGTCGCTACCGCGCAAGCGCGCCCCGCCTTCCGGCCCGCCGCCAGTGCTGAGGCCGCTGGGTTCTCCGCCGAGCGGCTCGCCCGCATCGACTCCCTAGTGCTCGGCGCCGTCGAACGCGGCGAGGTGAACGGCGCCGTGGTCCACATCGTGCGCAACGGCCGCGTGGTGATGTACCGCGCCTACGGCGTGCGCGACACCGAGACCAAGGTGCCGATGCGCCGCGACGACATCTTCCGCATCGCCTCGCAGTCCAAGGCCATCACCGCGCTCGCCGTGATGATGCTCTGGGAAGAGGGCCACTTCACGCTCGACGAGCCCATCTCGCGATTGTTGCCAGAGTTCGCGCGGCCGCGCGTGATGACGACCTTCAACGCCGCCGACTCCTCCACCGTCTCCGAGCCAGCCAACCGCGAGATCACCGTGCGCCAGCTGCTCACCCACACCTCTGGCCTCGATTACGCCAGCATCGGCAACCCCGAGTTCGTCGCGCTCTACGCCAAGCACGGCGTGCCCAGCGGCATCGGCACCGAGCAGTTCACGATTGGCGATCGGATGCGCATTCTCGGGCAGCTCCCGCTGCGGGCGCGGCCCGGTGAGCGCTACACCTACTCGCTGTCGTTCGACGTGCTCGGCTACCTCGTCGAGGTCGTCTCCGGGATGACCTTCGACCAGTTCTTGCGCACGCGGATCTTCGAGCCGCTCGGCATGCGCGATACCTGGTTCTACCTTCCGCCGGACCGCCACGAGCGGTTGGTCACGCTGCACGACGGGGAGTCGGGGCGCGCCGTCCCCATGAGCGGCACGGCATTCGACGGCGTCGATCTCAACTATCCGCGTCTCGCGGGCACCTACTTCTCCGGCGGCGCGGGGCTCTCGTCGACGGTGGAAGACTACGCGCGCTTCCTCCAGCTCTTCCTGAACAAGGGCGAGCTCAATGGCGTCCGCCTGCTCAGCCCGCGCACGGTGGAGATGATGCTCACCGATCAGCTGCCGGCGATGACGAATAAGGTCGGGCTCGGTTTTGGGCTCGAGACGGAGGCGAACGACTTCCGCTCGCCGCGCAACATCGGCGCGTTCAGCTGGGGCGGGGCCTTCGCCACGACCTACTGGGCTGACCCGCGCGACGGGCTCATTGCGCAGATCTACACGAACATGATGAATCCGGCGGCGCGGGATCTTGCGGGGCGGTTTAACACGCTGACGTACGCGGCGATGCTGCGATAGTCAGCGGCCGCGACCGTTTCCACAATCGAGGTCCATTCGGTTGTCGACTACCAACCGTCGTTACACGCCCGTCGATGGACATCCCATCCGCGCGATTCGAGAGGCGCGCGAGCAAGCCGCGGCATATTCTCGTCCAGCTTAAAGCACACGCGCTACTCGGGAACGGGTACGACCCGCTCGTGCGCGAGCTCTGCTGCGAATGCGAGCGCCGCCGGGATATGCTCGGGCAGAACTGTCGGATATTGAGCGAGAATGGTGTCCACGCTCTCACCGGCGGCCAAGTTGTCGAGAATCACGTAGACCGGGACGCGCGTACCCCGCAGGCACGGGGTTCCGTGCATTCGTTCCGCGTCAATCGAAATGTGCGCGCGCCAGTCCATAGAAGCCTCTGAGGTCCGATAGTGGCGGATCCACTGCACCAACTGCCGTTATGCCGACCGCGCACGAGACTTGCGGCGCCCGTGACTCATGGACGCGACGTAGCTGCGCAGCACCGCATTCATTCGGGTCTGGTACCGTGGCCCACTCTGCCGAAACCACGCGAGGACATCCTCGTCGACGCGGAGTGAGATCGCCTTCTTGGCACTCGGGGCGACCAGCGTCGCCTCCGCCCAGAAGTCTGCCGGCAGATTCGCGAGCTCCGGCGGCGAAGTCCGTGCGATCTCGGCGTCGCTGACGCGACGGAGCAGCGCGATCTTCGCGCGGCCGCGGCTAGGCTTCTTCGTCGTAGGCTTGGTCATAGTTCTTCCGCTCCTGTCGGTTACTCCGTCGCGCCGAGATGATGCGGCGGACGGTCTCGCGCGCACTCACGCGCCGCTCTCCATAGTCGGCCCGGTCATCCACGCGTTCGAGCGTGGGCCCGTCGAAGACGAGCGAGGCGAACTCAAAGTCGAACCCTCGGGCAGAGAGGTTGGCCTCGCTCTTACGAGCATCCCAGGAGAAGCGCACTCGGGAATATACACCTGTATATACAGAAATGCTAGTCGGTGCGTAACCCAAACCATGCGCTCGCCGAGACGAGGTTCATGTTCGTTGCGCGCCGCCCAGATGGCACTGCGATAAGCGAATGGTCGAGCCCCAGTGCCCACAGCGTGCTGATGTACGCTCCGAGCCCGGTCCCGATATCCCCGCTTCGACGGCCCTGAGGGTTGGCAGGGTCGTGCCCGCCATCGCCGCATCGTTGCGTTCGTCGGACGCCAGCCCCCGGCGTTCACTCCCAGAGAGCGCGGATAGGCACAGCAAAGAGCCCGTCGCCGAAAGGCACGCTGGATTCGCCGTCATAGAGGACGACGCCGGTGGTGAAGCGCTTTCCGACTGCGTCTCGAAGTTTGCGGATGCCACGGAAATCCGCCGCAGTCACGGTAGCGGAAGCCTTCACCTCAACCGCCGCCAGTGCGCCCCCGCCCTGCTCGATGACCAGGTCCACTTCCACGCCATCCTTGTCGCGAAAGTGGTGGAAGCGCACGTCGTCATCTCGCCAGCTCGCTTGGCGCCTCAACTCCTGCAACACGAACGTCTCCAGCAACTGTCCCAGCGTTCCGCGATCGTCCGCAAGCGCCGCATCATCCAACCCCAACAGCGCGCAGGCAACGCCGGTATCGGTCAGGTGCAACTTGGGGGTTTTGATGAGTCGACTGAGTCGGTTCGAGTGCCACGGTGGAAGCTCTTCGAGCAGGAAGATCCGTTCGAGTAGCGTCACGTAATCACGGATGGTCGGTCGGCTCACCTGGAAGGGCGCGGCGAGGTCACTCACATTGAGTAAGCGTGCCGTCTGCCCGGCGGCGAGGGTGAGCAGACGCGGGAGTACGTCGAGCGATGCGATACGTGCGAGGTCGCGCACGTCCCGCTGCACGAGTGTCTCGATGTAGTCTCGATACCACGTCGCCCGACGCCGCGGAGTGGCCCGAGCGAGCGCCGCGGGATAGCCCCCAGCGACGATGCGACGAATCAACCCTTTCCCAAGTCGGTCGAACGAGCGCGTCTTGAACCCCGCTCCAAGAAGCCCATCGAGAAAGGTCGGAGTGACGCCGGCCAACTCGCTCTGCGCCAGCGGGTGCAGTCGAAGAATCTCCATCCGTCCGGCGAGCGAGTCCGCCAGTGTTGGGAGGAGCAGCACATTCGCGGATCCTGTCAGCAGGAATCGCCCAGGGCGCCGGTCCCGATCCACCGCGCGCTTGATGGTCGTGAAGAGGCCGGGGGCCCGTTGCACTTCGTCAAGAATCACGTTGGGTGGCAAGTTCTCTACGAAGCCAGCCGGGTCGGCTGTCGCCGCGTCTAGCGTGACAGCGTCGTCAAAGGTGAAATACGCGTAGCCCCTCGCTTCCCCCAGCTCTTGAGCGAGCGTCGTTTTTCCGCACTGCCGCGGGCCATGAATCAGCACCACCGGGGATTCGGCGAGTGCCTGATTGAGGAGCGGCGCAGCAAAACGGGGGTAGGTGGGACTGGCGTTCATAGGGTGCCGATGCGGGTCGGGCGAGCGGCTGATTGAAACCTTTGGTATCGGCTAATTGTAACCTTTGATAGCGGCTGATTGCAACCTTTGGTAGCGGCTGATTGTAACCTTTGGTATCGGCTGATTGAAACCTTTGGAGGCGGCGCCGATATGGCCACTCGTGTCAAAGCGGCAATAATATATCATTATACTATATTATTGACATCAGGAATGACTCTCGCCGCGCTTCAACAGGAATTTCGCTATGCGCAAGAGACGCAACTACATACACGAGATGTACGCGATTGCAGAGCCTCAACTGGGC
>JANLTT010000006.1:0-10336 GCA_031363115.1 Gemmatimonas sp. | reverse complement strand
GCAGGATGTGTGTGACCCGCCCGCCAATTTCCAGCGACGGCGTACTCTCTTGGCTCGGAAACCGGTTGGCGAACCGCGTGAGTCCGAAGCGGTGGAACACTTCGACCGCTTGCTGACCGCGGGGCAGTGATTCGGACATCTGATTCCCTCTTCGGTGGGCCAGCCTCGGAACAACGCTAGCGCTTCCGGCGACCCGTGACCGGAAACTCGCTCTTGTGGAGCGCGGCCTCAATGTCTGCAGCGCGGTCTTCAACGAACCGGCGGGCGTCAAGCGCGGCTTGATTATAGATCGCCGGCGCGAGGTCAGTCAGGATATGGTCGAGGAGCAGCATGGCCTGAAGCTCGCTGAGCTCGCGATCGAAATGTTCCGCCGAGTACCCGCGTAGTGACGCAATCGCCAGATGGCGCGCATCATCGGGAAGGGAGAGCGCAGAGTGCTTGTGCATGGCATCGTGCGAGTGAGTGTGTGGCGAGACACGGACGCTGCGCCGGAAGGCGCCCTCCCCTCTTCGCGTCTCTATTTACTGCCGCGGCCCGCCCAGTGCATACCATACGATGTACGCGTTGACGAGCATCAAGACAACAGCCGGCAGCGTCTCCAGCAAGGAATCCCGAACGCGGACGCGGGTGATGGTGCCGAGAGCCATCAGGAGCGTCAACCCGCCCGCGGCGAGCACCACAAGCTCCGGAATGAACTGCCCTGCCACCAGGCCGAGCGCCCCCAGCAACTCAAGCGCTCCCGTCAGCAGACGCAGCTGGCTGAGCCCAAAGCGCTCGAACTCGGCCTTCATTCCTTTGGCGAACAGGACCGCCGCACCATAGAATAGGAACACAAGGACCGACAGCGCCGTTGCTACCTGATACGCGAGGGTCATGCGCCGTACCCGACGAGTGCTCGGCGTTCGGTCCGCGCTCGCTCCCCTGACTGGAGGATGGACGTATGTCGATGGAAACGCTGGTTCGCGTGCTTGAGGTGATTGTCGGTGCGGGCCTCCTCAACGTCTGGTTGGTGCGTGCCGGCTCCTCTACCGGCTACCGCGGCGGCAGCGCAAAGACGCTGCGCGAGGAGTTCGCGGCGTACGGATTGCCGGTCATGGCGTTCTATGTCGTGGGCACACTCAAAGTGACGGCCGGCGTCATTCTGCTCGCGGCCCAGTTCCTGCCCCTGGCCATGCCGGCGCGATTGGCGGCGACCGTGGTGGCTGGGCTCATGGTTGGTGCGCTCGTAATGCATATCAAGGTGAAGGATCCGGTGGTCAAATCCGTGCCCGCCGCCCTGATGCTCGCAATGTGCGCCGGGATCGTCGTGCTGCTGTAACAGACCACACGGCGAGGGGGCTTCAACCTCCGGCCGAGTATCGCCGCGCCGGCAAGAGATCTTCGAGGTCGATCCCCCCGCGTGCCCGTCCTGCCACGGTCCCCTGCGCATCCCCCCGACGCCCCGACGGCACGCGAGGCGCGCCCGCAGCATGGCGGCGTGGGCGGTAAGGCACGCTTCGCCCGGCGGCGTGACACGTCCGTAACCGAAGCGAGGGCATCGGACGCGCCAGTCGTGACGTACCGGCACCAACGTGGCAGAGAGTCATCCCGTCACGGAGTCCGCCGATTTCTACGACCTCCATCTTTGCCGCGCTGGCAGGTATTGCCGCGCTTGCGCGTATTGCCGCGCTCGCCGCGCCGACCGCGCTCACCGCACCTGCCGCGTTCACCGTCGAGGCGCCGTCACGCGAGGTTGCGGTACGGTACGTCGGCAAGCCAGGAGCGCCCGTGCGGATCGACGGCGTCGAGATCTGGTCCGCGAGTACCCGCATTCATCTCAACGGTCCCGTGGAAGTCACCGCAGGCGGAACGCTGATCATCGAAGCGGGCACGCGTGTGGAAGGCGTCGTGGGCTCGTACATCGTGGTGTCGCGCGACGGACGCATCGACGCGCGCGGTACGCTCAACCAGCCAATCGAGTTGACGTGCACCGCCACGGCGAAGTACCCCGGGTGTTGGGGTGGCGTAATCGTCCATGGTTACGCGCGTATCAACGCTGGGACACCCACGAGTCCCATCTCGGCGACGCGAAGCGCACTCGGTGACTGTCTCGATCTCGCCGATCCGCTCGCGAATTCTCAGCGCTTCGGCGGCTGCAACGATGCCGACGACAGCGGCATTCTGCGATTCGTGCGCATTGAGTACGCCGAACGCGGGTTGCATCTGGCCGGCGTCGGAAGCGGCACGGAGGTACAGAACATTCAGGCCAATCGCACGCGCAACGAAGGCATCCTCGTTACCGGTGGCGCCGTTGATGCTCGGCATCTCTTTCTCACCGCCAATGGCACGGGCTTGCGATGGACCGGCGGCTGGCGTGGACGTGCGCAGGGCATCGCGGTGCAGCAGGACGTCGTGCGATTCGCTGCGGGCATCGTCGGTCAGAACGGCATCAGCGCGAATGCCAATCCCGACGCCCTGCCCCGCTCGCAGCCGCAACTCTACAACATCACGCTGATTGCGCAGTCGACGCCGAGCAATCCGTTGCACGCGACGGCGCGCGCGTTGGTGATCGAGCGCGGCAGCGCGGGACGCATTCGCAACCTCTTTATCTATGCGCCGCAGATCGCGTTGGACATTGCGGGAGCTGCGACCTGCGCGCAACTCTCGAGTGGAGCGCTGACGCTGCGCAACGCGCTCACCGGCGGCGCCACGGCGCTTGGAGAAGGCCTGATTCCCGCCTCGTGCGGCACTACTGAATTGGGCATCCTCACGAACACCGCTGACAGCAACGTGGCGCTGCCGGGCGCCTCGGGACTGATCGAGAGCGAAAACGATCTTTTCTTGCCCGACCTGCGTCCCGTGTTCGGCGCTTCGTTGGCCACGGCGGTCGCCGCGCCAACTCCGGTGGACGGGTTCTTCGTCGAAGGACAGTACGTCGGCGCCATCAGTCCGGAAGTTGCGCCCGGCGCGATTCCCTGGTTCTCAGGATGGACGAATCCCGCGCCGCCTCCCGCGCCAATTCCCACCGGCGCGATCCGCGGCGTTGTGCGCTCGCCATTCCGCGGAATACTCAGTGGCGTCCGCGTCACCGACGAGTCGACCGGCGCCACCACGCTGACGGCTTCGAACGGCGCCTATCTGCTTGAGCTACCGGCGGGCACCGCCCTCCTCGATGTCAGCGTACTCCCCACCGGCTGCCCCGTGCCCGCGACTCGCGCGGGCATCGTGCAACCCGACGACACCACTCTGCTCGATCTCACCGTGGACTGCGCGCCATTCCCTGGTGTCGAGCGCATCAGCGCCGGCGACGAATTCACTTGCGGCGTGGCCGACCAAGGCACCTACTGCTGGGGAGACAACGCCTTCGGCCAGCTCGGCAACGGCACCACCTCGGCGTCGACGATCCCAGTCGCCGTTGCGACGAGCTTTTCGACCGTGAGCAGCGGCGCGCGTCATGCCTGCGGCCGCGAGTCCAATGGCATCGTGCGCTGCTGGGGCGACAACGCACTCGGTCAGCTCGGCGACGGCTCCGGCATCAACCGCACGACGCCGACTGCCGGCCCCGCGGGGCCATTCCAACTCGTGACCGCCGGCGGCGAGCACACCTGCGCGCTCGCTGACGACGGTAACGCCTACTGCTGGGGCGCGAATGGAAATGGTCAGCTGGGCACTGGCACGACGAGCAATGCAATGAGCCCCGTGCTCGTCGCCGGCGGGCGCACCTTTGCCACCCTCTCTGCCGGGCGCAATCACACCTGCGGTTTGGACTTGCTGGGCGCGGCCTGGTGTTGGGGCGCGAACGCTGACGGACAACTCGGCGATGGCACCACGACGGATCGCACGCAGCCGGTCGCCGTCGCGGGTGGCCAAGTGTACGGCGCACTCGCGGCCAATGGGGACGCACACAGTTGCGCGACTGGCGCGACTGGAACTGTGCGTTGCTGGGGTGCAAACGACGCGGGGCAACTCGGCAACGGAAGCACGTCGCCGAGTAGTGTGCCGGTCATGGTGCAAGCGGCGACGGCGCTCGCACAGGTCGCGATTGGTGATCGTCATTCGTGCGGCATCACGCCGGATGCGGTCTCTGTGTGCTGGGGACGGAACACCGATGGTCAGATCGGCGATGGGACGACGGGGTTCCAGACCGTTCCCACCGCGGCCACGGCGGCGGCGCGATTCAATCGTGTGAGTGGCGGACTCGGGTTCACGTGCGCGGTGACCTTTGGTGCGGTCACGGCGGAGGACAATGTGATTGTCGTGTCGCGTCGATCGCTGTTGTGCTGGGGGCGGAACACGAGTGGGCAGTTTGGACGCGGGTCGACGACCTCTGCGTTAACGCCGACGGCGGCGGCGACTGGGCTGACGTTTCCGTAGCAGCGAATGACTTTCACGTAAATTAGCGGCGTGACCTCACGATTGCAGCGCCGTGACTCTCTTGGGCACAATCGCCTACGAGGTGGCCCCAACATCGTGCCACTGCATGTGTGGCTAGTTCCCAGGCATCGTCGTGTTGGAGCAGCGCATGCCCGTGTGTATCGCCTTCGTCTCCGTGAAGAGCACCGTAGGATGATGTCCACGGAAGTCGAGACGGCTCAATGCCCGCCAAGAGCAATCCCCCGACGAGTACTGGCGGCAGGATGACGATGTCGGGCGCGTCTTTGAAAACAGTCACGATGCTCGTGTTTGCCTGCCGTGTTATACGGCATCCGAAATGGCGCGCTCACCGCATCGCGGACAGCGCCCCGCGACGATCACCTCATCGTACAGCATGGCGAGTTCCGCCCCGCACGCAGGGCACGGTACCACAATCCCTTCCGATCGGTCGCGGCGCCATGCGCGGAGGCAAATCCAGACCCCCGATCCGGCGAAAAGGGACAAGAGCGCGAGCATCACCCCCACGAACGCGCCTCGCGGCAGCAGACCTGGAATCGCGAACGGTGTCGCGATCAACACAGCCAACAGCGGAAGGATCACCGCGAGCGCGGACCGTTCGCGTTCACCGAGTCGACGGCGGTGATCCGCGATTCTCTGTTCGTACTCCGCCTTTCGCATGGTCATCCGGTCGCGAGACGAGTCCGTAACGTGGTCTTCTGCTGTGAACGGCTTAATAGAAAGAAGTTGTGGGGCGGCCGCTAGGCTGTCCCATGCTTGATTAGGCGGCCGCCTCACAACTGCATCCTCCGCCGAGTCCGTCAGCAGCAAGCGTCGTGACACCCCGCGCACGATCGCATCCGAATTCCTGCGCGCCGTGAGTGCCCAATGGTCAACACGACGACTGGCTTCGCGTCGAGGCGATGCACACTGTGATAAGGTGGTTGAGAATCTGACGATGCCGCGCAGGGCCTTGGCGACGGGCGTGCGGCTCCGGCCCTTGCCCGCCGCCTTGCCCCCTCCTGTACCCAGTCCCACTTTATGACATCCTGCCGCGCCTGACCCTCATCGGGCGCCCAGCGTCGAACAGTCCTGCCGAAAGGGATTCCGCTTGCCGAGCCTCGCCCGCCTCTCGCTTCGCCGTGTGTTGCCCATTGTGGGCGCGCTCCTCCTCGCGACGCTGAGCTGCGGTCGCGAAATCACGGGACCGGGCGAGGGAATCCGCCTCATGCGCGGATTCAGCTTCGAAGCACGATTCGGGCCGGAAGGGATGGCGGACGGCGTCGCGAGCGACCTCGTCGCGTACAATCGCGTGCGCGTGCTCCTCGTCGACTCGCGCGGAGCCTTGTCGGTCAATCGCGTAATCCCGTTCCCGAGCACCGATTCCGTCGTCGCGGTGTCGATCGATGTGCCGCTCGCCTCGAGCACTCCTTCAACGGGCGAGACGATGCAACTCTCGCTCGCGTACATCACCCCCGCCGGCGACACGGTCTTTCGCGGTGGTCCGCTCGATGTGCAGGTGGTGCCTTCCGACGCAGGGAGCCAACCCCCGCCGGTGCCTGTGATTCCGGTGGCGTATGTCGGACCCGGTGCCTCCGCCACGCGTGTGGTCATTGCGCCACGCGCGGATACCGTTGTCTCGGGCGATGCCTTTGCCTTCGCGGCCGCTGCCCAGGACGCCGGGGGACAGACGATCGCGGCTGCACCGATCGCGTGGCGCTCACTCACCCCGTTGGTCGCAGCGATCACGGCGACGCCTGCGGGTGCTGGGACGACGCTGCCGAGTCGGGGTGAGGCGTTGATTGTGGCGCAGTTGCTTACTGGACCGGCGGATACGGTCCGCCTGCAGGTGCTGCCGCGCGCGCAGGCGATCACGAGTGTCTCGGGCGGCGCGCAGAGTGCGGTGATTGGATCCTTACTCGCGTCGCCGGTGGTGGTGCGAGTATCGGCGACGGATGGTCAGCCGATGCAAGGAGTGACGGTGACCTTCACGCCGTCGAATGCGGGAAGCGTGGGCACCGCGAGCGCGGCGACCGATGCGCTCGGGCTCGCGCAAACCAGTTGGACGCTCGGGAGCACGCTCGGGGCGCAGACGCTCAGCGTGACGGCGGTCGGCGTGGCAACACCGCTCACCGTGACGGCGACCGCGACCGCACCGGTGGTGACGCTGCTGCATCACTACCCGATGTCGGTTGATCTCACGGATGTGGTGGCGGGGTTCAACGGGTCGATGTTCGGCGGAGTGACGACGCCGGACGGCGTGCTGCGATTGAACGGAGTGGGCGAATATGTCATCCTGCCGGCATACCAGGTGCCGCTGACGGGGAGTTGGTCGATTTCGCTCTTCGTACGGCCGAATGTCGCGTCGCAGGGGCAGGTGTATGTCTCGCAAGGGCTGGCTGGTGGACCGGGGCTGCTACTGGGCGCGACAGCGACCAATACGCTGCGCGTGGGCGAGACGTGGGAGGTGACGAGTGCCGCAGCGCCGGCGGCGGATGGACTCTTCCATCATGTGGTGTTAGTGGTGGATTCCATTGCGGGAACGTCGCGACTCTACGTCGATGGGGTGGAGCGCGCTTCCCAGAACGCCGTGATACCGATTGGTGCTGGCGGAGACCAGACGCGGTTTGGGCGCAGTTACTCCGCACCCCTTGAGAGCCTCAATGGCGACCTCGATGAGGTGCGCATCTATCGCGGTGCCATTCCTGCGGCGACGGTCACCGCGCTCTACAACGCGGCTGTGAGTGCGTTGGATCGCGCGGTGTTCGTCTCGCAGCCAAGTAATGCGACGGCTGGGGCGGTGATCACGCCGGCGGTGACGGTGCGAATAGAGGATGCACTCGGGCGAGTGCGCACGGGGTTCAACGGCGCGGTGACGATGGAGCTCGCGCCCGGATCCGGTACGACGCTCGGCGGCACGCTTACGGTGAATGCCGTCGCGGGAGTCGCGACCTTCGCCAACCTACGCGTGACGGGCGCGGTGACGGGGGCCAAGCTGGTGGCGACGGCGAGTGGCGCGACGTCGGGCGAGAGCGTGCCCTTCGATGTGACGGTTGGAGCGCAAGTGAATGCGTGGACGTCGGCAACGGCTGGTAATTGGAGTGTGCCGACGAACTGGAGTCTCGGTCGCGCGCCTGAGGCAGGGGACAGCGTCTCGATTGCGCTCGACGGGACATACACGGTCACGCTTGACGTACCAGCGACGGTGCGGGCGTTGACGGTTGGCGGTGGTGCTGGCGCCAAGACACTCGATGTGTCGACCCAGAACTTGGCGGTGACATCAACGTTCGCCGTGCAGACCGGAGGCGAGGTCGTGTTGCAGGGAGGAACGATTGCGGGTGGACCGCTGAACAATGGCGGTCTCATCACGCTGAACGGAGGCGCGATGACCGCGCCCTTGGTGAACGCCGGCACCGTGCTGGTGCGGGGTTCACAGGACATCACCGGCAACGTGACGACCCTCGCAGGGTCGACCATTCGCATTCAGGGGAATGGCGAGTTCGGTCCCGCCGACCTCTACGTAGCGGCGGGTTTCGTCAACAATGGCGTGATTGACCTGACCTCGGCCGATGCAGCGTGGGATGCCGGGCTCACAGTACAGACCGGCATCATGCTCAACTCGCCGAGCGGTGTGATGTCAGCGGGGACTGCGACCGGGGGAGATCGGTATCTGACGGGATCGTTCGTGAATCAGGGCGCGCTCAACGTGAACGCGGCGCTCTTCCTCTGGACTGAGTGGGATCAGACGACGGCCGGGTCCGCGAATGGGTCGGGTACCTTTGGCGTCACGGGTGGGGCGACGTTGCGACTATTGGACGCGAGCATGTCGGTGGCTGTGGAGAACGGAGGCACGGTCGAAGCGAGCGGCTTCAGTGCGTTGCTCGGGGGATTCACGACGGGCTCTGGGTCGCTCCTGCGCGTCGGGGCGATTGGCGCGGCGGGTGACACCACCGATCTCAACATCGCTAGCGACCTGACGAACAACGGCATCATCGAGCTGACCAACCAACGTGCCACAACTGCGCCGCATGCGGTGATTCTGCGCACGGGCGGCACGTTAACGAATGCAGTCGGCGGAACGATTCGCACCTTTGCGGGCAATGGTGGTGGTTCACGCCGGATCGCCAGCACGCTGACGAATCTCGGTTTGCTTGATGTTGCTCCGGGGACGGCGGGGGAATTGTTCCTGACGTCGTCATTCAGCAACGGCGGCACCGTGAAGATTGATATCGGTGGGGCCACGCCCGCGACTCAGTATGATCGCATCACCGTTTCAGGAACTGCCGCGCTCGGCGTCGGTGGGACACTCAGTGTCGCACTCATTGGCGGCTACAATCCGCCGATCGGGTCGGTGTTCGACGTGCTCACGAGCGCGTTCATGGTCACGGGGACATTCACCACGGTGACGGCGCCTCCGCCGCTGCTGCCGTCCCCGACCTATCCTGGTGGCGCGGTACGGCTGAGCGGCCGCACGACGCTGCAGGCAAATCAGTGGCTCAACACTTCTGGTGGAACGTGGAGCACGGCGAGCAACTGGAGCCAGGGCCGCGTGCCGACGCCGAGCGATACGGTGCTCATCACGGCGCTTGGCACGTACACGGTCACGCTCGACGTCGACGCGCCGGTTGGGGCATTGATTGTCGGCGGTGCGTCTGGGGCGCAGGCGCTCGCGATGGGTTCGTCGAGTCTCACGCTGTTTGATGGAATGACGGTTGGTGCGTCCGGCGTGGTGACGGCCGGCATTGGCAGCATCCTCGGCGCTGGCACGCTCGTGAATAGCGGGAGCATGGACGTCACCAATCGTGACTTCCTGGTGCCGGTGACCAACTCCGGAACGATGGTGATGCGCGGCGCGAGTGAGTTCCGTGCGGGGATCTCAACGACGTCGGGATCAATGTTGCGGCTGCTGGGGAGCGCAGCCGGCGGGAATGCGCGGCTGGATGTTGCAACGGATTTTACGAATGCCGGCACGATCGAGCTTACGGCGATCGATGCGGGACTGAACGTGGACCTCGTCGTTGCATTCGGGCGCACGCTGACGAATCTGCCCACTGGCACGATTCGAACGCTACCCGGCACCGGAGGCGCTCGTGGCATCAGTGGTGTGTGGGACAATCAAGGCATGATGGAGATCAACACCTTTGTGCAAATGGCTGGGAATAATGGCGGGTTCATCAACTCAGGCACGCTCGCGGTGGCAGGCGGACAGGTCCTGCTGGTCGCGGGAGGCTTCGCGCCGACTTTCGTCAACAGTGGCACGATCACGCTCGCGCCGAATGCGAGGTTCCGGCTAGAGTCGAGCGGCGCGCCGGTCGCCGTCGATCTGCGCGATGGATTGGTGGACGGTTCGCTGGGTATTCTCGATGTCTCGACGGCGACGATTCGCATGACCGCGGCCAATGTGCGGGCGCAGCTGCAATTCAACCTCAGCGCGACCCTCCTCGACTCCTTGGTGATTCCTGCGGGAGATACGTTGCGCCTCCGTGCCAGCTATATCAGCGGTCCGGCGTTTAGAAACGACGGCGTTCTGCTCGTGTCGGGGCCGACGCAAGTGCTCGCGCCCTTCTCGAACGCCGCGGGAGCTCAGGTCCGACTGCAAGGGAGTAGCGCGGGGCTTGGCAACGTGGACCTCTGGGTCGCCAACGGCTTTACGAATGATGGCGAGATCCGGATGACGAGCATCGACGCGAGTTTTTCGTCGCGGCTTCAAGTGACAGCTGGCACGCTTATCAACGGGCCGACCGGAACGATTGTCTCAGAGCAGGGCACGGGAGGTACGCGCACGCTGGCTGCGGAGCTCGACAATCGGGGGACTGTGACTCTCTCCGGTTCCGGTGGGCTGGTGCTTAATCGCGTCGATGCCGTACACGTGAACACCGGCACGATCAACATGACGACCAGTATCCTGCGAGTGACGCAGACCGGGACGGCGCCGAGCTTCACGAACGGGGCCACGGGCGTGATTGCGATGGCGGCCAACGCCGCC
>JANLTT010000346.1:0-28070 GCA_031363115.1 Gemmatimonas sp. | reverse complement strand
CACGCGCTTCGACGACACCACGTCGGACGCACTAGTGCCCGGCAGCTTAGAAAGCATGTCGGTCGAGTCCGTTCGCCGTCGGATTGGCGAGGGTCGCCCGCCGAAACCAACACCTCCTGAAGTCGTGGCGGTGATGCAGGCGCCGCCGGCCCCAGTCGTCGCGGCCCCAATCGTGTCGGCCCCAGTCGTGTCGGCCCCAGTCGTGTCGGCCCCGAGCCCAGTTGCACCTGGCCCGAGCGCCGAGCGCCCAATCCAGAAGCCGCGCCTTTCAATGTCGGCCGCGAGGATCTCCTCGCCGCAAGCGAGCTCGCCTCCGGCCAGCTCGTCGCATGAACGAAAGACTGCATCCCGCTCCGTCTTTCCGGGGTCGAATGCCGCTCCCAGTCGCCTGAGCACGACGCAGATACGCACAGGAATCGGCGCCGTACTGGTCGTCGCGCTCGTCGGCGTAGTGGCGCTTGGCGCTCAGGGATCAGGCGATCCGCAGGCGCGAGCCCTCGAGGCCCTCGCGGACTCCGCCGGCCCGTCGTACGAGGCAGCGCGCGGCAAGATCGAGGAGATCACTCTCCTCGACAGTTCCGTTGCGCGCGTGGGCGCGGAAGGCTCGCTCTCAACGAACACCGCATTCGGCGAAGGACTGCGCGCGCTGCGCGTGACTGGTCCCGTAGAGCTCGCGCTCAAGCAAGACTCGACCGCGCTCGTAGCGATTCAGGTGGGGGAGCACCGCCTCCTCACCGCGGGTGGCGTCGCGGCCTTCAACACCGATGCGACCGGAAGAGTGTCGGTCCAAGCTGACTCGGGCGATGTCCTGCTCGTACGCGACTCATCGCGTGTACGCATTGCCCAGGGGAGCGTGGTGCGCTTGGGCCCTGGAACCCCGCTCTTGCTGAGCCGAGCTGAGCGCAACGAGTCGTTCGGATGGCGGACCGGTCGCCTGCAACTGGCGGGCGCGACCTTGCGCACGGTCGCGGCCAGCGCGCGCCGCTGGTATGGCATTGAGGTGCGCTTCCCGGCGGATCGCGCGCAGTCGGACACTGTCTCCGTGGATGTTCCGCTCGCGAGCCGAGACAGCTTGGTGCGCGCACTCGAGCAATCACTGCGCGCTCGTGCAGACGTGGCGGGAGATCGCGTGGTGCTACAGTCCGCACCAAGCGGAGCGGTTGATCGGCGCGGACGAGCCGCGGCTCCTGACAGGCGCATCCCCGCCATCCCAAGCATCAACCTTCCGTCGATTCCGTAGCCGACGAGATGACCGGCGCGGCGAACCGCATCCGCCAGCCAACCATTCCCCAAGACGCAGCAACGCCTGCGGTGGCGAAGCCACCGCAGGCGTTCCCGGCTTTCCACGCAGGTGCCCCCAGCTGAGGGGCCTAGGGACCGGCGTGGGGACCAACGTCGATTTGTCTAGCGCCGGGGGCTGAAGGTGAAGCCAACCAAAACCGAGGTCTCCTTCAAGGTGTTCGTGACCGAAGTCCCGGGCAGTGCGGTGGGACGGTACATCGCACCCGTGATTGAATTCTCAAGGGCCTGATACGCCGACACATTGATGTCAACGCCCGGCACGATGGTGTAACCCAAGCCCGCCGTGATGTGCGACTGCACGACCGCGGGTGCCGGGATGTTGAACATCGACTGCTCATCCGGAATCGGGTTGCCCGAATAGTGGTAGCCCGCTCGCAGCATGATCTTCTCACCGAGGCGATACTGTCCGCCGAGTGAGACGACCGTGATGTCCTCCCAACCGAAGCCCTGCACCGAGAAGTCCGGGTTGAAGCCCTTCTTCTCAAAGCCCTCGGTGCTCCCGTAGGTGATGTACTTCACGTCCGCGCCGAGATGAAGCTTCGCGCTGGGATTCAACGCCACACCAACCGCGTAGATCGCCGGCACATCCATCCGGAACGTGAAGGTCCGCGGGGTCCCGAAGGTCGGCAGGTTGGGATTCGCATAGGTCGAGTTGAACTCGAACTCGCTGAAGACCTGTGGCGAAGTGTACGACGCACCAACGATGATCTTCTCGCTCAGGTCATACTGCATGCCGACCTGAAAGCCGAATCCGAACACGGCGTCGGCTGCTGTTGCCGAGGGATAGAACGCGCGATCATCCGCAGTGCCGGGGATCCCGTCCACCCCAGGGTCGAAATCAGGCGCGGCAATCGGCATCGGATCAACGGCCAGGCTTTCCCAGTTGATGTTCGCCGCGATGCCGAGGCGCAGCTTCGGCGACATCGACCACGCGACGGCGGGCGAGATCTTCAGCAGCTGGAAGTTCGAGTACACCTGACCGAATCCGTTCGGGCGCGGTGCAAGAATTGGATTCGTCGGGTCGGAGGCGTAGTTCACGCCGAAGCCGCCAATACCAAGGCCGCTCAATCCGATGACGACCCCATTGGCGAGGCGCGTCGAGAACCCGAACGCCGGAATGGGTGTCAAGTCAGCCGCACTCGTCGTTGAGCCGCTCATGGGCCCCGCCGACGAGCCAACGCTGCGCTCGGCGTACAGCAGTTCGAACCCCATTTCCATGTTCGTGCCTTCAAAGGTCGCGAGTCCGGCGGGGTTGACGTAGAAGGAGCCGAGCAGGCTCGCATTGGATGCGACGCCGATGCCTCCCAGCGAGGAGTTCACGGCTCCAACGCCGTGCAGGAGATGCCCGTCAGTCGCTGCCGCACGCGGCGGGGCGACTGTGAGCGCGAAGGCCGCGAGGGCCAGGATCCCAAGGGACCGCATTGCAAATGCTCCTCTTACAAGAGTGGTGAAGCTGGTCGTGCGGAAACGGAGCGCGCGCAGTTCACGCGGACCGCGAGCGCGGCCTCAGCGGGAAAGACGCGGTCAAACTCGATACGCAGTGCGGACGACTCGGTGGCGGCCGCAGCGCGGCGCGGGGTCAGGCCGTTCCGTTCCGCCTGGCGAACCCAGAACGCGTGGTACGCGGCGACGCGACTCGGCAAACAGCCCTGCATCAGCGCGGCGCCGCAACGGACTGCCGCCACACTGGACCGCCGCGGCGCGCCGACGCTCGACGCATCAAGGCGCGCCGCGGATGCGGCGCGCGACACCACCGGAAAGCAGATCTCGCGCACGAAGGCGAATATCGGCGCGTCGGGATCGGGATCACCGACGAATGCGCCGACAGCGACGAGGTTGTCGCTCCGATCTGCCGTCGCGGCGAAAAAGCGTCCCTCCGCGCCGAGTGCCGGGGCCACGATGAGCCGACCGGCGTCGAGTCGCTCGCGTGCGAGATATGGCGCCAACGCCGGAAGATACAGTGAGTCGAGACGGCGCTGCCACGCAGCGAGTTGCGCGACACTCGGTGGCACCGGGACCGCGCGTTCAAGCGCGGCCGCGAGCGCCGGCAGATAGTCGCTGCGCGCGGTTGCCGGCATGGCGCGCCCGAGCGCCGACAATAGAAAGGTGGCGCGCGGTTCCGGCGGTGTGGCCCCTTGAGCCGCGGCCCGCAGGGCGCCCGCGAGTCCCGCGCGGTTGGCCGACGGGTAGTACAGCGGCGCGAAGTGCAACACGCTCCGCGACGGATCAGCGCGCAGCCGGCGTAGCAGCGCTTCACTGCGCCCTTCATCGCGCGCGGCCGGCGCGCGATCCCCCGCGACGGGGTTGATGTACGAGAACGCACCATCGCCATCAACGCGCCAATCGGCGAGCACCGTGAACCATGCCAGTGCCGCATCCGGCGCACTGATGGTCCACGCTGGCGCCGCGGTGGTCTGCGCCGCCAGCGAGCTGGCCGCGCAAGTCACTGCGACGCCGATCGTGCGTGCCGCCCGCCTAAGCATCGTCGGTCAGGTGAAGATGATCTGGCCGCCGCCAGCCATCTGGTAGAAGTCGCCGACGGTGATGATGCTGTCGACTTGATCGATGAAGTCCTTCCGATCGAGATCGAACATCTCCACGCTCGCCTTGCAGGCGTAGAGTTTCGCCCCTGAGTCGGCAATCATCTCGATGAATTCGGGAATCGGCGGGATATCGAGCTTCTCCATCGACTTCGACATCTGTGCCGTGACAAGCGAGGACATACCCGGGAAGCCACCAAGCCAGGTCGCGAGATGGAGTCCCGGATTCCCGACCGTCGCGACCTTGATGTGATCGTGGCGCGCCTTGTTGATGGCATCCATGCCGAAGAAGGTGAAGAAGACGTTGGCTTCGATTCCCTCCATGCGTGCACCGTTGGCGAGGATCAGCGCGGGGTAGATGCCCTCGAGCGATCCCTTCGAGACGATGATGGAGACCTTGGTGATCGGAGTATCGGCGACGGCAGCAGGTGCGCCGTGCGAGAGTGGCGTGGTCATGGTGATATCCTCGTGGTCAGATGCAGCCATGTGGCTTGGGAATTCCCGCAATCTTCGCGGCGAGCTTCGCCGGTCCCTTCGGGAAGAGCAGATACAGTTCCTTGATCGCCACGCCGGACTCCTTGCCCAGCGTGCGGATGGTCGGTCCGTCGCCCTTGGCGAGGAACGTGGTGCGCATGTAGTCCACGACCAGCCAGTGACGATCCGTCAACGTCGGAATGCCCGACTCCACCGCGAGTTCGAGCGCGAGTTCCTTGTCCCAATCCCCGACGTTCTCGAGGAATCCTTCTGGTGTGCGGGCAACGGCAGTGAGAGCGGGCATCGTGAAATCCTCTGCGTAGTCGGGGTCAGGTGTTGGCTGCTTCTGTCGGGAAGATCTTGCCAGTGCGTTGCATCTGCGGCGGAATGCCGGGGAAGTCGTATCCGGGCAGCAGCGCGTTCCAGTAGATGTGCCGGAAGGCGAGCTTGCCGAGATGATTGAGCCGGCTCTCCTTGAGCAGGGGCAGCGGGCCCCAGGCGAAGGGGAAGTTTCCGGGAAGCGGCTCGGTCTCGTAGTTGAAGTCGATCAGCAGCGCTTTGTCGTGCCCAGTCTCGATGAAGCAGTTCGCGTGTCCGTCAAAGCCCGGGGTGAGCGGCGCGCCGCGCAGGAAGCGCTGCACGTTTTCGTCGAGCACTTCTGACTGGAAGTGCACCACCGAGCCCGCCTTCGACGCCGGCACGTCGGTGGCATCGCCAATCGCGAAGAGGTTCGGCTTGAGCTTCGCCTGCAACGTGCGCGGATCGGTGTGGACGAATCCCATCTCGTTCGTGAGTCCCGGCACCGCGGCGAGGAAGTTCGCGCCCTTGTGCGTCGGGATCGTCACGAGCAAATCGAAGGGAATGCTGCGCTCGTCCCATGAAACGAGCTCGCCTGCTTCACCATCGACGCGACCGGTGTTGAACTCGGTCTCGAGCTCGATGCCCTTTTCCGTGAGCAGGAAGGCGAGCGACTTTGAGCACGCGGGCTTGGTGAACGCCCCGTCGAGCGGCGTCGCATACACGATGCGCACGCGGTCGCGAATGCCACGCTTCGTGAAGTACGCGTCCGCGAGAAAGGCAAACTCAAGGGGCGCGACCGGGCACTTGATCGGCATCTCGACGACGTTGATGGCGAGCGTGCCGCCAGTGAATTTGGCCAGCGCCTTCTCGAGCTTCTCGGCCCCCTCAAGCGTGTAGAAGTCAAAGACCTTCTCGTGCCAGCCTGGTCCGGTCATCCCCTCGGTCTCTTCCGGGGCGATGCGCGATCCCGTCGCAATGATGCAGACGTCGTAGCTGAGCACGTCACCATTGGCGAGCGTGACGGTATCGGTGGCCGGATCGAGGCGCTCGATCGTTGACTGCACGTAGCGCACGGCGTCGTTCACGTGCGCCGCGCGCGGCTTCATGACCTGCTCGCGGGTGTATGCGCCGAAGGGGATGAAGAGCAGCCCGGGCTGGTAGAGGTGCACCGGGTCTTGATCGACGAGCGTGATGCGGACACCACCCGAGCGGAGTTCAGCCCGGTAGTGACGTGCGAGTCGATTGGCCATCACGGTTCCCGCAGTGCCCGCGCCCAGAATTACGACGTGTTTCACGGAGAGGCTCCCATCCCGAGTAGATGCGCGACTTCTGCCTCAACTCTAGGAACTGAGCCTTGTTATTCCTATAGGCGCATACCCTCATTCAGTGTACGGCTTTCCCTGAGGCGGCGTCCACCGCTCCACCACCCGCCGCAGCGCCCACAACGGCACCGTCCCGTTCTCCAACACGCGATCGTGGAAGGTGCGGATATCAAACCGCTCTCCGAGCCGTGCGCGCGCATCCTCACGGAGCCGCAGGATCTCCGTGCGGCCAATCATGTAGGATGGCGCCTGCCCCGGCCACGAGATGTACCGGTCAATCTCCCCATCCAACGACGTTTCATCGAGGAAGGTGCGGGAGCGCATGTATGCCCGCGCCTGCGCTCGCGACCAGCCCTTCATATGAATGCCGGCATCAATCACCATGCGGGCCGCGCGGAAGGCCTCCGAGCCGAGCATGCCCATGCGGGCAACATCAGACGAGAACACTCCCATCTCGTCGCCAAGTCGCTCCGCATACAGGGCCCATCCCTCACCGAACCCGGAAGAGAACGAGTACCGGATGAGCGGATGCATATCCGTACGCTCGTTGGCAATCGCAACCTGCAGATGGTGTCCTGGGATCCCCTCGTGCAGCGCGGTGGACTGCGTGCTCGCCTTCGAGCGGCGCGTGGGATTCGACGGATTGATGAGAAAGATGGCGGGGCGTGAGCCGTCGTCCGGCGCTGGCTGGTATTGCCCCGGCGCGCCCGCGCGCTGACGGAACTCCGGGTACGGCTGAATGATCATCTCCGCCTTTGGCTGCCGCCCGAACCACTTCGGCATCTCGGCGCGCGCGCGCGCAAGGACCGCTTCGGAGGTATCGATCACCTCCTGCGATGTACGGTACGTGTACCGCGCGTCTGTGGTGAGGCGCGGCAGGAGACTCTCAATGGACTCACCGCCAAAGCTGCGCTCGGAGATGGCCCGCATCTGGCTTTCGATCTGCGCCATCTGCACCAGTCCCATGGCGTGCACGGAGTCCGCGGGCATCTCGACCGTGGCGAAGCTGCGCACGGTGGCGGCGTAGCAAGCCGCACCGTCGGGATTGTTGCTGACGCCAAGCGCCTCGCGCGCGGCGGGGAGATACTCGTCGGCGAGATACGCACGGTAGCGTTGCATCGCGGGCACGATGCCGTCGGCGATGATTGCGGCGAGACTGTCCGCGAACGCCGTCGAGCTGTCACGACGCGCGGGGTCAAAGAAGGGAGACAATCTCGTTGGGGTGCTCACGAGGTCATCCACCTGACGAATGACATTGCGCACAATCACCTTGGGCGACGAGTAGCCGAGTCGCTGGCCCTCGCGCAGGTTCGCGATCTCCTGATCGAGCCAGGCCGGCATTGCGCCGGCGCGCGTCAACGCCTGCGCGCGGAGCGAATCGCTCCCCACGGGCTGAATGAGCGCAAGATCGGTGAAGCGCGCTTGCCATCCGTTTACGTACGAGGCGACGCCCCAGAGCTCGAGTCGGCAGACACGGAGTCCCTCTTCCGCTTCGAGCTGTTCGCGCATCACGGCGTAGAGCGCCCACTCGGGGAGTCCTTCGAGCGGGGCGGGGTCGATTGCCTGCACGCTTACGCGCAGCGCGTCCCATCGTTGCTCCCCCGCGAGAATGTCAGCAGGGGCGTTACTGCTGATCCCGTTGTGCAACGCGCCGGAGATGCCGGAGCGCGTTCCCGTCTCGGGCCGGAGCTCGAGCGTGGTGGCAAAGACCGAGTCGGCGAGCGCGGTGACCTGCGCGGCGAGTACGTCGGTGTCAGGTGCGGCTGGTGCGCAGCCGATGGAGATGCTCAGAAGCGCAGCAAGCGCAGCGAGAAGACGAGGGCGCGACGAGAGCATGGCCATGGGGTCAAAGGAAGTGCGAGAACTTAGCACCGTTGCGCCATCGCGGCGATTCCAGCGCATGCCGATGCACCGTAGCTTCCCTTCACCCCTATGCCCCGCACTCTCCGCCTCGTCGCGTACGATCCCGAGTGGCCAGCGCAGTACGACGCGCTCGCCGCACGCATTCGCGGCGCAGTCGGCGCACAGTTGCTCGACCTCCAGCATGTCGGGAGCACCGCAGTGCCAGGACTCCTCAGTAAGCCGGTCATCGACATCGCGGCCACGGTAGCGAGCGAAGCCGATGCGGACGCATGCATCGCACCATTCGAGGGACTCGGCTTTCGCTACCGCGGCACCAACGGCGATGACCCACGTCGCCGCTACTACGTGCTCGCCACCGACACGGTGCGCGATGCGCAGCTCCATCTCTACATCATGCCCGCGCCCGCGTGGCACGCGATGCTGCTCTTTCGCGATGCGTTGCGTGCCGAGCCAGCACTGGTCGCGGCCTATGCCGCCGAGAAGCAGCGGGTGGCCGAGTTGGTTGACTGGGACAAGGCGGCCTACTCGATCGAGAAGGGGCCCTTTGTGCAGGACGTACTCGCCACGCGGCGTTAGTCGCCGGGGAGCATCGCCCAGAGCGGGGTGCGCCCCACATTGCAGTGCACTGCGCGCGAGATTGGTGATAGCGTCGCCCAGCCGAGCCAGAGTGCGTGCCGCGCCACGTGATGCGCGTGATACGCGTTTACTCCGCCCCGCTCAGGAGCGGCAGTCAGATTCGCCTCGCGCGAAAAGCGCGACGGAACCGGGTGGAAGATCGTTTCGACGCCCGCCGATCGCTCGGGCTCGTCATCCTGCCAGCGATCCAATCGCTCGATCGAATCCCGCATGACCTCGGCGCCCACTTCTCGCGCTGCGGCGACATCGACCGCGTGCACCGCCGCACGCGAGGGTGTGGGAAGCACCAGCACCCCGAGGAAAGCCCACAGCGTCATGCCGGCCGCCAGCGTGAGGATTCCCGCCGCGGTACCGAGGTGAGCCCCGGACATGGCGAGCACGACCACGAATCCGAGCGCGTTCCAGGTGATGGCGCCGAGCACTCCGCGCAGGTGCGCACCAGACTCGGCAATGATGCGTCGACGCTGTAGCGTCGCAACCAACGCCTCGTCAGTGAGTTCAAGCCAGCGCGCGGGAAGAACCAGACGGCGCGGTGCAATGCCGCTCCATCCGCCAACAAACCCTTCATCGGTGCTCGCGAACACGTCGATGCGATCAGCCGCGATGCCGGCGCGCCCAGCGAGCTCGCGGAGGCGGTCGGTCTTCGGGACGGCGTTGAATGAGGCAATCACACGCATCATCGGCGCGCGCAGTGCGGCGAGCGCGAACTGCCACACAATGAAGGCGCCGAACGTCACAGCGGTGCCACCGAGTCGCGCGGCGGCCATGAGCGTGGCGGCACTGGCGGTCCACACCACCAGCTGCACCGCGACACCCCGCACCCAGCGCGCGAGAAAGACCGGCACCGGCGTGCGTTCGCGCACGATGATGGCGCCGCCGAGCACATCAAACGGGAAGAAGGCCGCAACGCCGAGTAGTAAAACGAGCACGAGCGATGCAACTGCCTCGCCAAGCGGCTGGGCACCGGCGTTGGAGAGCAACCGAGCCGGAATCTCGAAGGCGAACAGCGCCGTGGCGATAAGCACGGCAGAGCCGACGCCGGAAATGCCGAGCAGGAGGCGCGCCCGCGCGTAGGTCATACGGGAGGAAGAGATGAAAGTGGAGCGGGCGGAAGTAGTCATGCTCAGCAAACGCCCGACGCCAGCGGATGGTGCCGGGCACCCTTGCGGGGCCGACACCATGCGCCTTCACCGTCTAGCAACTTAGAAGAAGAACTGGAAACGCCCGCCGCTCGACCCGAGCGAGCTGAAGCGCTGGTTCACGATCGTGTTGTAGATCGAGCCAAAGGTGTAACGGACGCCAATGTTCGTCGTGATGCGGAACCCGGTCTGCAGCGCCTGGCGCTGGAGGAGGATTTCCTCTTCGGTGTTCCCCTGGAGCGGGAGATAAATCTGGTCACGCACGCGCGCGGCCGAGCCGTTGATGTTCAGCGAGAAGCCGCGTCCGAGTCGCAGGTCGGCGTTGGTCGTGAAGGTCAGCGCGTGGCGATTGAAGTCGTGCAGGTAGTTGAGCCAGTCGAGGGACATGTTCAGCGTGCCCCACTGCTGCCGCGCGACGTACGATGCCGTCACCTGCTGCGAGAACCGCGTCTCACGATCCTGATTGTACACGGTCGTGCGCTGGTAGTCGTAGACGTTCGGCCCGACGTTGTAGAGCAGCGTCAGCTGGCGACGCGTCTGCTCCGTCCACGGGAACACGTTGTACTCGACGGCCGGCTGTGCACGGAGCGCCAGGTCCTGATTCAGGAAGTCCGAGTAGCCAACGCCGATCTTCATGCCCGCGGACCAGTGATCCGAGAGGGAGCGGACCATGAGGGAATTCACGTTGTACGTGCGCTGCTCGTTGGTGACCGTGAAGCCGGGGCGCGTCAGCGTCGCGGGAATCTTGAACTTCGCCTCGTTGATGTTGCCGCTGAGCGAGAAGTTCAGCTTCCACTGCGCGGTCGAGCGGTTGGCCGAGAAGGCGAGCGACCCATTCACCTGCTGCTGCCGATCCTCGGCGCGCACGAAGGTGTTGAAGTTCGTGGTGTAGGTCCAGAGGTTCCACTTGTCCTGCAGGTTGGCCGCGCTGACCTGCGACTGCCGCTGCACATTGAACGGGGCCGAGTAGGCCACCTGCATGCGGGTCGCGATGGGCGACCTGGCGACGTAGCGCGTGAGGCCGAGCTTGAAGACCCGCGCGAGTTCGCGACGAATGCGATCGTCCGCATCGTTGGGGAGCGTGTTGAGCGTGAGGGTGTCGGCCATCCCCTCGAAGCGGTTGCGGCCAATGAAGGTGATGGTGAACTCGATGCCGCCGCCGCCATTGGTGAGCGCCTGCGAGAGGATCTGGACGTCCGCGTCGAAGCGGTCGCGCATCCAGTTCACGAAATTGATTTCGGTGATGAAGAAATCACGATCGCAGCCTCGCGAGCGGCCCTGGCAGTCGAGAAAAACGCGAATGGCCTGCGACTGCAGCGTCAGGGAGTCCGGGGCGGCCGCAGCCTGAGGAACAACACCGGCCGGAGGGCCGGAAGGACGCGCGGGCTGCTGCGCCACGAGCGCCGAAGTGCTGAACACCGCGGCCAGAAGGGCGCGGCGAAGAATGGCAAACATTGGTTTGGACTGGCGATGGGTGGGACTGTCGGAAGACCTACAGCCCCAATCAACGGCTCGGCCGTCCAAAAGGTTGCCCACAGGGCCGCTTCAGAACGACTGTTGCACCCGGAGCATTAGCGCATGCTCGCGCACACGGCGGAGGCGATCGCTCGCCGTGATGTCGTACGCGAGAGAGAGCCGCGTCAGGGTACCCGGCACCCACCCCACCGCCATACCGGCGCTGACGACGCGGCGATCAGACAAGGGGCTGAGCAACGTGCTGGCACCATCGCCCCAGCTCCCCAGCGTACCGACCCGCAGACCGGCCTCAAATGCGCCGCGCGACGAGGCGGGGACAATCTCCTGCGAGGGAAATTGGCGACCGTTCCAGATGCGATTCACGCGCAGCACGGTGCCCATGGTCGTGACGATCCCGCCGAGGCCATTTAGCGCCCCGCGCTGGCTGAGCATCGCGGTCTCAAGGGCCAGCGTGCTCCGGCCAGTGCCGACGATGGCGCCACCCGAGGCGCGACGACGCGTGCCCGCGGCGGTCACGGTGCCCGTTGCGGTGCCGTCATTGCGAAACGCGGCGATGGGCTGCTGGCCGACCGTCAGAATGCGGGCCATCGCGGGCGCATCGAGCGAACCTCGCTCTCGGCCTTCAAGAATCGACGCCTGCACATCCATATACCGCGCTTCACGGCGCCAGGCCCACGCCGTGCGCAGCAACAGATCATGACCCGAGCCAATCGTTGCCTCAACATCGCCGTCGGTATCGATGGCAGCGGCGTCCGTGCCGATTGGTGTACGGAAGCCGCCTACCGTCACCGTCCATGCGCCGCGATTCAATCGCACCTGCGAGCCAAACGAACGGCTCGGCACGAGCGAGTTGATCAGCGAGCGCTCGGGAAAGAGCAGGGTGCTCGACGACTGCATCCGCTCAAGCCCGTAGTTGGGGCGGAAGCGACCGGCACGTGCAGTCAGGCCCGCGCGCTCAAAGCCCACATACGCATCCTGTACCTGCACGCGGCCCTGACCGAAGTCGGGCTGCAATCGCAGATGCCAACCGCTCGGCATTGCAGCGTCCACAATGAACCGTGCGCGCCGCAGCACGATGCCGTCAGGGAGACGCTGCGTGGCACCGGAGAGCCAGCGGCTGTCCACTTGGATGTAGCCGCTGAGCGTGACGACGACGTTGTCGCGGGACGAGAACGAGACGAGGGAGGCTTCGCCGCGTTGCGTCGGCTCGCCTTGGGCGCGCACAGAGGTCGAGAACGACGCCGAGAAAAGTGCGGCAGCGACACCAACGCAAGTACGATGAAAGGACATCACGGAAATTAGCGGCGGGATACGTGGGCCCGTGATGTCACTTCAGCACGACCTCAAGGAACACGCGGCTTTGCGGTGCGTCCGGTGGGCTCGCCGAGCGAGGTCGTCGGGGCCGGCGCACTCGGCGGACTGGCTGGCGACTGCGGTGCGCTACCCCCTGGGTCAGAGTATCGCGGCGCGCCCGAGTCGGTAGAGCCCGGCGTCATTGACGTGCTGCCCCGTGGCGCTGCCCGCCCAGTCGTCGATCCACCACCCTGCGTATAGCCCTCCCCGCGCACAACGCGGCCATTGGTTGGGCGCGCGCCGTCGGGATTCACTCGATCTACCGTCACCTGAATCGGGCGGCTGCGATCTTCGGAGTAGTAGCCGCGATACCGATTCGTCTGCCCCCATCCATTCCAACCATTCCAATCATTCCAGCCCATGTAGAACCCCGCGTACATGAAGCCGGCGTATCCGAACCCACCAAAGCCGATGCCACCGAATGGGCCGAAGCGGCCGAACGCACTCGAGCCGTAGCACTCGCGAAGGCGCCCGTTCTGTCCAATCAGTGTCGCTTGCCCCATGATGCTGCCGAAGGCCGCGCGGCTAAACAACTCGGAGCAATCGCTGGCACTGAGGCCTCTGGCGCTGGTCCGTCGCGCCCAACCGGCCTGGTCCCAACCGGGTTCGCCAGTGCGGCCTGACGCAGAAGGCCCATACCCATTCTCGACCCGCGCGATCGCCACCCGGAAATGCGTCGGGTGCGCCACGGCCACGAGCATGTCAATCACGTCAATCGGGACCTGCGCCGCCGCGAGCGCGCGCAGATCACTCGTCTTCAACTCCAGCCCGCCGGCCGGCGTCTCCATCGCGACCTCGGCGAGCCACGCTTCCGCGACGCTCGGGTGCACCCGCGCCGATGCTTCAATCACATCGCTCACGCGGAGGGCGCGCGATGCCGCGCGTCGTGCGCCGCCAGTTGCCGCGAGCAGGGCCTCCAGCCCAGCGACCATCGGGCCCGTGAGATTCTGTACTGGCACCAAGCGAGAGCGTTGTGCCTGCACTTGCTCATTTGCCTCAGTGCGCGCACCCGACACCACGAGCCGCGTGCCACTGAGGAGCAAGGCGTAGAGGCTCGAGGTACGAACGGCCGGAGCGTCCCCGCACTTCGTCTCGCCGGAGAGATAGAGTCGCGCCCCATCATCGGAGAAGCTGGCGACCTCCCAACCGGTGCACTGCGCGTCATCCATCGCGACGCGCGTGCCATTCGCCAAGAGCGTGACGCTCCGGACCACCGTGGCACCACTCACCGTGATGACCTGCGCCCCAAAATCGTTCTCGGCGACGGGAACGATGCAGGTGAGGGTGGACGAGATCATCCGCTCCTCGTCGATTGGCTGCCAGCATCCGACGAAGGCCGCCCAAGGGGTGTCCTTTTCCTGAGCGATCAGATCCGTCGCGGGAAGGAGCGCTGCGAGGACGAGGAGGCCGCGAAGTGTGCGCATGATTCATTTACCCCAGTCAGAAGCGGACGGTCAAGCCAAGCGACGTCGAGACAGCAGAGAGGTCAATCGGGTCGAAGCCTTCGAAATCATCGCCATTCTCACCACTGGCGCGCACGTAGCGGAGTTCGCCCGTGAGCTCCCAGCGACTCGAAAGCGACCACCCCGCGCCGAGCGAGCCCTGCGCGTACGGGGCCCAGCCCTTCGTGGTGTACTCCTGCGAGAACACGTCAAGGTTGTCGAAGTTGATGAACTCGCCGAACTGGGCAAAGCGGTACTGCATCATCCCGCCACCGAGCCCCACCCAGGGGGTGAAGCGGGCAGGAATCCAGGCACGGCTTCCAATCGCCTCGCCCCGCGGGGTGAGGTAGTAGCGAACGGATGCGCCGATGGGGACACGGTAGAGCACCGTGGTCTGCTCGATCTCTTGGTCGTTCAGGTCGACGAAATCGCGGAAGCTGCTGCGGTACGCACTCCGACCGAAGGCGACGCTGGCAACGCCTTCGAAGCGGGGGCTGAGGCGAATCGCGAAATCGAAGCCGTGCGCAATTGTGCGGAGGTCTTCGCGCTCGAGTGTGAGTTCGTCGAACGAGAAGTCATAGAGATCGCTGCCCGCAAGCGGAGCCGAAAGGGCGCCGAAGAACGTCAGCGAGGCGGCAGGGGGGCGGAAGAGAAAGTCGGGCTTGGCAGCACGTTGGGCGCTGAGCGTTGGGGCGAGTCCGGCGAGGAGCGCAAAGACGAGTGCGGCGGTGGGGCGAAGGCGCATGAATTTCCGAGACAAGTTGTTTTAAAATGGGGCTCGGGGAGGGCATGCGCCAGAGAAGCGTGCCACCGGGCGTTAATCGCGCGGAGGCGCCCCCGTCATTTCTGCCTTGGCGCCGTCAGCCGCTTCAGCTCGCCAAACCAGTTCTGCAGGATCAAGTACCGCGCGGCCGGCGCACCACCCGTGGACGCTGCCCCAGTAACCCGGACGCTGATAATGAAGCGTCGCCCATCGGGGTGGAGATCCCAGCTTGAAGTGTTGTCCGTGTCGACCGCGAGCACCAACTCCGGGGCCTGCACGACAATCGTCGGCGATCGATCAATGCGCACGCGGAAGAGTGAATCCAACGGCTGGGCGCCGCGCCAGAAGTAGATGTAGCGGCCATCGGGGGACCAGCGCGGCGACTGCCCGATGCCACGAGAGACATTCCATTTCCCTTGTGGCACCGGGAAATCGCGCAACCAAACCTGCTGACCCCCGGCCTCGTCCGATCGAAACGCGATGAACTTCCCGTCAGGTGACACGCGCGGCTGAGTCTCATCGGCCGGTGACTGGAGATACGGCACGGGGGCACTGCCCGAGTCCGGCCTGGCGGTGAAGATGTCTCGGCCGCGCCCTGGCATCTCCGCATCGAACACGATCAGCGTGTCACTCAACCACTGTGCAGCAGTGAGTTCGCCCTCGTTCCCCATCGGGAGACGACGCGCTGGCGCACTGTTGTCGGCGGGCTTGAGATGGAGTACTTCACGACGCGCGACAGTGCTATCGCTCACATCGAACAGCAGTTGAGTGCCATCCGGTGACCAGACCGGTTCGTCGTGGTCGCCCTCGAAGCTCAGCTGGGTATAGGTGCCCGTGATGAGGTCAAGCGAATACAGGTCGGTTTCATTGGCGCGTGCCGGAACAACAACCTCCATGGCGATGAAACGCCCGTTGGGCGAGAAGTGCACGCCTCTCCGGGTCGCTGCGGGCAACCGGAGGGTGTCCGCTCCCTTCCCGGGGTCCACGATGATGAGTTGGTTCTCGGCGGTGCCAATGCCGCCGCCAGCATCGCGTTGCACCAGCACGCCGCTCGCCGAGACGGCATAGCCCCGGGCAATCGTTGAGGCGCCCACGCGCTCCAAGACGCGCGCCGGTTCGCCCTCCACAGCGCGCTTCGCGAGGTTGAACCTCACCGCGAAGAGTCCCCCCTCATTTGCCACGTACACGAGGTGACCCGTCGGAACGTACGTGGGGGCAAAGCCGCCGCGCACCAAGACGACCGAGGAGTCGCTCTTGAGGTCATAGAGCAGCACGTCGCCATTGGAATGGAGAATCCCGCTCCCATCGGGCAATGCTGCGATGCGGCCCGACGTGACTTTTGGCACGAGCTCGGGCTCGCCGCCGCTTGCGGCCACGCGATACACGCTCGTGGGCGTGGTAAAGACGATCTCGTCGGGCGTGCCCCACTGCGGGAAGTATGGATCAACCTTTCCAGGGGCTACGACCGTGACCGCGCCGCCGCCGTTCACCGACATCTTCACCAGCGCGCGATTGGCCGTCCGAAAGACGATCCATTGGCCGTCTGGAGAAAACGCCGGCGTGCGGCCCGTCTCGGTGCCCGCCAGCTTGCGGAACTCCGCCTCGCCATCGAGATGGCGCAGATAGATCGCCTGCTCGCTTCCCACGGTGCCGACCATGGCGAGGACACGCCCATCCGGTGAGATGGCAATGTCGTCGCCTGCACGCGGCACCACATCACCCATCGAGAGATCAAACCGCCGAAACGGCGCCTCGGGCGCTGGGCGCATCCAGGCTGCGCCTGCGGCCAACAACGCGACGAGCGCGACACCCGAGGCAATGAGCGTCGCACGACGACTGCCGCGCGCGCCCGTTGCAGGCGCATCAATACCTGCGACGCCCAACACTGTGAACGTTGGATTCCCCAGCGCCTCACCAAAGGCCTTCGCACTCTGAAAGCGATCCGCCGGCAACTTCTCCAACGCCTTCGCCACCGCGCTCGCCACATTCGCCGGCACCGACTTTCGATACTTCGTCACCGCCGCCGCGGGCTCGGTGATGATCTTCATGATGATCTGCTGCGCGCTTGACCCGGTGTGCGGGGGCTCGCCGGTGAGCATTTCATAGAGCACGCTCGCCAACGAATAGAGATCGGCGCGCGCCGTGATCTCCTTCTCGGCGGTCGCTTGCTCGGGGCTCATGTAGTGCGGCGTGCCGAGGCTCAGTCCCGTTTCCGTCATGCGACCACCCGCGGCTGCGGACACCGCGAGCGCGATGCCGAAGTCGGCGATCATCGGGCGCCCGCCCTGCATGAGAATATTCTCGGGCTTGATGTCGCGATGGATTACGCCGCGCGAGTGCGCGTACTGGAGTGCGTCCAACACCTCGCGCGCGATGCGTACCGCTTCGTCGATGCCGAGTTGCGTTTCGCGATTGAGTTGATCACGCAGCGTCTCGCCTTCGATGTACGGCATCACATAGAAGAGGAAGCCGTCCGCCGTGCCGCTATCGAAGAGCGGCAGGATGTGCGGGTGGCTCATGCTCGCCGTGGTTTTGATTTCTACCACGAAGCGCTCGGCGCCGAGCACGGCGGCGAGTTCGGGCTTCAAGACTTTCACCGCGACCAAGCGGTCGTGCTTGAGGTCGTGCGCGAGATAGACGGTGGCCATCCCGCCCTGGCCAAGCTCGCGCTCGATACGGTAGCGGTCAGCGAGGGCGGCGGTCAGCCGCTCAAGAATTGCACTCATCGATTCACCTCATCAACCGCACGTTTCATGGCCTTCACCCAATTCGGCACCACACGCACATAGTAGCCGAGGATCTCATCCGGCGTCTGCACGTACACGACTTCACCATTCCTTCCGACCGAATGCGACCACCCCGGCGTATCCGCAAATCGCGGATCATCAAAGAGCAACTCGGGCTTCCCCACGGGTGTGCTCGACGACGCATCGATCCGCACGCGCTGCTCGGAGTACCTGCCAAGATTCCGCGCGAGATACACCAACTCGTTCGCCGATCCCCACCGAGGCTCGGCACCAAGCGGGTCAACCTGATAGCGACGGTCAAGCGCCGGCCACGGCTGAAGAGTGATGCCAATCGCCCCTTGGGCTTGATATGCAACCCATTTGCGGTCCGGCGAGATCGAGATGAAGAAGCTGCTCAGCGGCAGCGTATCGATGCGGACGGGGTTGGACGTGGGATCGACAATCACGTTCTTGCCCTGATTGACGCTCACGCCTAACAGAAGAAAATCATCCGCCAGGAAGGACGACGGTTCGTTCGCCCGATAATCCCCGCTGATCAGGACGCGCGGTGCTTCCGAGGATTCAAGCCGACGCAGGAGTACCTTCTCCTTCGTCGGGGTCGCGTATTCACGCTTGAGATAGGCGATACTTCGTCCATCCGGGCTCCACCGTGGCCCGCCCAAGAAATAGCCTTGGTCAACCGTCTCGTGCGTCCCGGTGCGCAGGTCATAGATGCGGAGTTCCTGCTCTTGGATTCCCTCAACGACCGTCCCAATCCGCATGCCATCGGGACTCGGCGTGAATCGCAGGTGCGCGCCTTCATCAACGCGCAGCGGCACGGTACCCTGCTCACGCGACCACTGCACGAGTCGTCCGACCTCTGCGTTGATTCCCGGTACGAACACCAACGTCCCGTCGTCGGTGATATCGAAGTGTCCGGACGCCGAGTATGCGCTGCGGCGCACGCCAGGGACGAGCGGAACCGAGCGGCCCACGATGAGTGAGTCGAGGTTCTCGAAACGAGCGCCCATGATCGTGCCATCAATCGACATGTAGACGAGATACTCGCCGTCGATGATGCGGAAGTCGGAGCCGAGCACGAGCGGGGGACCGGCAGCCGCCGCCCCGGCCGATCGACGGAGGAACAGACGCTCGTCGGGACGGGCGGGATCCACCACGTAGGCGACCTTCGACGATCCCCCGCCGCAGAGAATCCGATTGCGACCTTCCATTAACTGGGGATGGATACAGAGCGCGATGCGTTCGGTGCGCGCCGGCCCCGTCTCGGGGTCGACCCAGCGCATCACCCGCCCGTCGTCCGCTCCGAAGAAGAGCTGGCCATTCGCGAGCCATCCACCGCCCGTGAGATCTTCGGCGCGCACAGCGACCGTTGCCGTGCCGCCGTCCACACTGATGATCTTTACATCACCGCCGCTCTCGAAGGCGATGCGCCGATCGTCGGGCGAGATGCGGGGAGTGCCAACAGCGCCTTCTGTTCCGGTTATGGCGCGCGACTCGGTGCCGACAAGACTCTGATACCAGAGTTGCGACGACTCGCCGAAGCGTGCCTCGTACACAATGAAGGTGCCATCGTGCGAGACCGCGAAGTTCCGCTTGGTGTTCTGCATGCGCATTGGCGCGGTAGGCAAGAGACCGACGTCGCGCGGCCCTGCGCTCCCGCGGGTTCCATTCATGAACGCAATCGCAGTCGTCACGACCGCAACGGCGCCGAGCGTAAGCGCCGCGGTGCGCCAACTCCCGGACGTCTGCGGAGCGGTCGCGACGCTCACTCCAGTGGTCGCCGCACGGAACGCCGGATTCGCGAGCGCTTCCGCGAAGGCCTTCGCACTCGCGAAGCGATCGGCAGGAAGCTTCTCCAGCGACTTCGCCACCGCGTCGGCGACATGTGGCGGCACCGCCTTGCGGTGCACCGTCACCAGCTCGGCCGGCGTGGTGATGATCTTCATGATGATCTGCTGCGCGCTCGCGCCCACGTGCGGCGGGTTGCCCGTGAGCATTTCGTACAGCACGGAGCCGAGCGAGTACACGTCGCTGCGCGCGGTGATCTCCTTCTCAGCCGTCGCTTGCTCGGGTGACATGTAGTGCGGCGTGCCGAGGCTTAGGCCCGTCTCGGTCATGCGTCCGCCCGCTGCGGCTGAGACTGCGAGCGCGATGCCGAAGTCCGCGACCATCGGCCGGCCGTCATGCAGCAGGATGTTCTCGGGCTTGATGTCGCGGTGGATCACGCCGTTCGTGTGCGCGTAGTGCAGCGCGCTCGCCACGTCACTGGCGATGCGCACCGCTTCGTCCACGCCGAGCTGTGTTTCGCGGTCGAGCTTCGCGCGGAGTGTTTCGCCGTCGATGAACGGCATCACGTAATACAGGAAGCCGTCGGCCTCGCCGGAATCAAAGAGCGGCAGGATGTGCGGGTGCTGCAGCGCGGCTGTCGTCGTGATTTCCACCACGAAACGCTCGGCGCCAAGCACGGCGGCGAGTTCAGGCTTCAGGACCTTCAAGGCGACGCGGCGTTTGTGCTTGAGATCCTCGGCCAGGTACACCGTGGCCATTCCACCCTGCCCGAGCTCGCGCTCAATTCGATACCGGTCCGCGAGCGCCGCGGTGAGTCGATCGTTCTGCACAGTCATCAGTTCGGCACCTTCGCCCGCAACTCGGTGAAGAAGTTCTCCACCATGATGAGCTTGGGGAGTTCCGCTGCCTTGCGTCGACGCAGCATCAGGAACCGCCCGTCGCGAGGGGAAACGTCCCACATCCAGGCGTTTGGCGCGGCACGATATCCCCTCATGGCGAAAAGCTCCTGCGCGGCCCCCCACGCGAAGCTCTCACCGGCGCGCACGGGCACCGCCATCATCGTCTGCGTCTGTCCGTCCGCGGACGAGATCATCGCGGATGTTGTCTTTGTGTAGAAGAGTTCACGACCGTCAGCTGACCAGCGGGGCGAAATACCACCGTCGGTTGTCACCTGCCACACGGCATCGTCCGTGCGGGGAAACGGCCTGACGTAGACGTTCGCTCGGCCATCCTCACTCGAGGTGTACGCCAACCAGCGTCCGTCGGGAGAGAGGGACGGCTGTCGTTCGATTGCCTTGGAGTAGACAAGTGCGCGCCCGACACTGTCAACGCCCGGACGGAGCCCGTAGATGTCAGAGCTGTTGACCTCAGCCCGATACAGCATCCAGGGGCCGGCGCGCGGAAAACTGACCTCCCACAGGACAGCTGCCTCGGAACCAAGAATCCGACGCGCGGTTTCTTGGCCGTCCACTGAACGAACGAGGATCTCGTTGTTGCCCGAACGGTTCGACAGCCACGCAAGAGAGCGGCCGTCCGGGGTCCACGAGGGGCGATCGTTGAATGAGCCCTCGCGTTCGAAGAGCGTCGGTGATCCGGAGCCGTCGAGCGGGGCAATCCAGAGGCGCGAACGTCCGTCCGCTTCAACCGAGTAGGCAACGCGCCGACCGTCCGGGGAGATGGCCAGGGCCCCAAATCTTCCGCCCCAGTTCACACGTGCCGGCGTCTCGGCGCCCGTGCGCGTCACCCAAACCGGATCGACATCGTACGCGCGCGTTCCCGTTTGGTACCAGAGCGTACCGTCGTTGGTGATATGCAGTTCCCCTTCGCCGTCATAGGCGTTCTGCCGCACAAGACCCTGCACCATTGGGACTGGATCACCGGTCAGCTCGAGGGTCTCGAGGTCGAACGGAGCGGCGAGGAGCGTGCCATCCGTGGCGAGGATGAGGAGGTGACCACTCGCGGCATAACGCGCCGTTGTGCCGGGAGTCAGTACGCGGTGCGTGCCAGTGCCTGGAACGGTCACCGCAATCTTTGCGTCTCCCGTGCCTGTGCCGCGCTGGATCGTGAAGAGAATGCCACGTCCCTCGGGGAGCGCGACTGGGAAGAGGTGCCCTTCCAGCGGGCCCAGCGTGGTGACGTGTTCGAGTGCGCCGCCGCGCGTGGCGTGGATGCGCATAATCCCGTTGCTAATCGGCGAGGTCGACGAAGCGTACACGTAGCCATCGGCACTCCACGTTGCGCCCCACGCACTCGCTCCTGAATCGGTCAGCGTGCGCACCGGCCCTCCCTCAAGGGGGACGGCGTGCAACGAGTTGCCGTTCGGCCCTACGAAGCCGATCGAGACACCGTCGGGGGACTCAAATGGATAGAGGGCACCAGTCGTGCCCGGCAGCGTGCGCAACTCAAGCGCATCGCGACGCCGCACCGCGAGTTGGTTCGTCGTATCGACGAGCACAAAGTGCTCGCCATCGGCAGTGGGAAGGAAACGGGGGAAGCTACCGTATGCCGCTCGATCGGTGATAATCGGCAAATCCACGACGAGTCGTCGTACGGGCCTTGGCGGCTCCGCTCGGAACGCAAGCACCGCCGCGAGGCCGAGCGAGAGCACCGCCACACCGATTGCCGCAAACAGCGCAGCGCGTGAGGCGCCCCCGCCCTGCGCCGACATACCGTATGCCGCAGCCGCCGACGAGTTGGCAAAGCCGCGGTCCGCCAGCGCCTTGGCGAACGCATCCGCTGTTTCAAAGCGATCAGCCGGCAACTTCTCCAACGCCTTCGCCACCGCGGCCGCCACATGCGGCGGCACCGCCTTCCGCAGCGTCGTCACCTGCACCGGCTGCTCGGTGATGATCTTCATGATGATCTGCTGCGCCGAGCCGCCGAGATGCGGCGGTTGCCCCGTGAGCATCTCAAAGAGCACGCTGGCCAGCGAGTAGAGATCGCTGCGGCGCGTGATCTCCTTCTCGGCCGTCGCTTGCTCGGGGCTCATGTAGTGCGGCGTGCCGAGGCTTAAGCCCGTCTCCGTCATCCGGCCACCCGCTGCAGCCGACACCGCGAGCGCGATGCCAAAGTCCGCGACCATCGGACGGCCGTTCGCGAGAAGAATGTTCTCCGGCTTGATGTCGCGATGGATCACGCCGTGCTCGTGCGCGTAGTGCAGCGCATCGGCGACTTCACTGGCGAGCTTTACGGCTTCGTCCACGCCGAGTTGCGTTTCGCGGTCGAGTTTCGCGCGGAGCGTCTCGCCGTCGATGAACGGCATGACATAGAACAGGAAGCCGTCGGCGGTGCCGCTATCGAAGAGCGGGAGAATGTGCGGGTGCTGCAACGCCGCGGTGGTCTTGATCTCGACCACGAAGCGCTCGGCGCCGAGCACGGCGGCGAGTTCGGGCTTCAAGACCTTGAGCGCGACCTTGCGGCCGTGCTTGAGGTCTTCGGCGAGGTAGACGGTCGCCATGCCGCCCGCGCCGAGTTCGCGCTCGATGCGGTAGCGGTCCGACAGCGCGGCCGTGAGGCGAGAGAGAGTGTCAGTCATGAGTGTTTGGCCTGTGCTTTCATGGGCTACTTCCCCGCCGCCTGCGCGCGCCCGATCTCGGCCGCGAAGTTGCGCACCACCACCAGCCGCGGGAATCGCGTCTGCCGCACGAATACAATCGTGCCATCGGGCCCCACATCGAAGGGCGCGTGCGTCGGGTCGTCGAACACGAACTCGGGCCCGAGCAGTTCTCGTGTGCTGCCCACCTTCACGCCATCCGAGAAATCGATGCTCGTGGCCACCAGGCCTCTCGGCGAAACGTAGTAGAGGCTACGACCGTCGCGCGCCCACACCGGCACGCCACCACCGGCGCGGTCGATACGCACTTGGGGGCCTGGGCCGGGGAATGGCGCGACGTACACGTGCTGGTCACGGTCGGCGCTCACGGCAATCCATCGCCCATCCGGCGAGAACCGGGCACCGGTCATCGACCCACCATCCGTCGTCATATGCGGCAGGGGACGTACCGTGCTGTCACCGCGGGTCCACCAGTACACACCCTGTGCGCGAACGGCCGCGTCGTTGTGGACGCGGCCGACGATCGACTTGCCGTCAGGCGCCATCACCACTTCGTACACGACGCGTCCCTCCCGTAGCAGGAGCGTATCGGCACCACTCCCGTCCGCCGAGCGCAGCACCGCGCTCCGCAACGAGTCGGTGATCGACCGGAAGAGGATGCCCCGACCGTCGGGTGTCCACTCGGCGCGATCACGCCCGGCCCATTGGTTCTGCCCGGCCAGTGGCGCGAAGAATCCGTTGGATCGGTCGAGCACGCTAAGGGTGCCGCGACGCGTGGCACTGTCGCTCACTGTCACGACGAGGCGACGAGCGTCGGGTGAGAAGCGCGGATGCTCAAAGGCCAGCGTATCAGGGAGTGCCGGCGAGAGCCGACCCTGCGGGTCGCGATACATCAGCAGTCCGGCGGACTTATCGTTGATGTACGCCAAATCGCCCGACGCTGACATCACCGCGTAGCCCAGACCTGCGCCACCCGGGGTCATCTTCACGCCGCGGCCCATCAGCTCGCCGGGGCCCGTGACGGTGTGCGAACGCGCGTCGAAGGGTGCGGCAAAGATCTCCCCGGTGCGATTCAGGTAGACCAGATGACCGCGCGCGACCCCCACCACCATGTAGGCATCGCTTCCCACGTCAGTGACCGTTCCGTCCGCGAGGGACAACGCGAGCACGCGCACCGAGTCACCCGTGCGTTGGTTGGCCGCGAAGAGCACCACGTTCGATCCTGCCAGCGCCACAGGCCAACGCGCCACGGCGCCCGCCGGCGCCGCGGCAATCGCGCGGGGCACCCCGCCCGTTTCCTTGACCGCGTACAGCGAGTCGGACTGGACAGCGTACACAATCTCGCCACCTGAAGTCCACGTGATGCCCTGGGGCTGCAGCGGAAGCGTGGCGAGACGAATTGCATCCCCGCCGGTCACTGCCACCTTGAAGAGCTGGCGTTCCCCCACGAACGCGATCCAACGACCGTCGGGCGAGAACGTCGGATCAACTGCGCCGGTGCCCCCGGCGAGAGGCGTCATCTCCAACTGGTCGAGATGGCGCACCAACAGTCTGCCTCTGGGGCTGGCGTCGAACTTCCACATCACCAATGTGCGGCCATCGGGGGAGAGCGCCATCAGGCGGTTCTGCAACGTCACGGTGCTCGTCCCGTCGACGGTGAATCGCGTCACGACATCAGAGGTCGATGCCCCGCCTTCACTCTTCCTCGCTAGCATCCACGTCGCAGAGGCGGTGATGGCCACGAGCACGGCCGCGCCCAGTAGCATCGAGGCCGACGTGCGCCGAGTGCCACCACGTGCCGCTGTCGTGGCGCCGCTGACCTGCGCGCCATTCACCGTTGCCAGTGCCGCCGCAAACTCGGCCGCACTCGCAAACCGATCCGCCGGCAGCTTGGCCAGCGCGGTGAGCACCGCCGATTCAATCTGCGGAGAAATCGTCTTCCGCAGCATCGTCAATCGTTCTGGCTCGCTGTTGAGCACCTTGGCGACGATGGCTTGCACGCTGCTGCCGGTGAACGGCGCATCCCCGGCGAGCATCTCGTAGGTCACCGCACCAAGCGCATAAATGTCGCTGCGCGCATCAATGCTGCGTTCGCCCATCGCCTGCTCGGGACTCATATACTGCGGCGTGCCAAGTGAGAGTCCCGTTTGCGTCATCCGCGCGCCGCCCGCACTCTGCACCGCGAGGGCAATGCCGAAGTCGGCGACAAGGGCGCTGCCATCGTGCAGGAGAATGTTCTCCGGCTTGATGTCGCGGTGAATCACGTTCTGCCGATGCGCGTAGTCGAGCGCGCTCGCCACTTCGCGCGCGATGCGCACGGCTTCGGCGATGGGCAGTTGCTTCTCGCGCTCAAGTCGCGCGCGCAGCGTCTCGCCGGTCACCAGCGGCATTACGTAGTAGAGCAGCGTATCCGCCTCACCACTGTCGAGCAGCGGAAGGATATGCGGATGTTGCAAGCGTGCCGTGGTGCGAATCTCGGCTAAGAACCGTTCACCGCCGAGCGCCGCGCCGAGATCGGGGTGCAACACCTTGATGGCGACGTCACGATCGTGCTTGAGATCGTGCGCGAGGTAGACGGTGGCCATGCCGCCGGCGCCGAGCTCGCGCTCGATGCGGTAGCGGTCAGCGAGTGCCGACGCGAGACGCTTCAGCGTTGCATTCATACGGGGCTGTTCGTGTGGTCGTTCATAAGCCGATTGCCTTCAGCAGTTCCGGATACCGCGGGTGCGCGCGCAGTGCATCACTGAAGAAGGCGGCGCGTGTCCAATACGGCCCCTGGTTGTCACATCGCTGCACCGACTCGATGGCATACGCGATCGCCTCGTCAGTGCGACCGAGTGCGTCTGCCGCGAACGAGAGGACGAACCGCGACACTTCTTCGGTCTGCGCGCGCGCCTGCAGTTCGACGTAGACCGCCTCGGCCAGCGCCCGCTCGCCGCGCTGCACATACGCGCTCGGCACGCCGCCCAACACGTACGCACTGCGGCCGATGACCGCGGATGCCCGCTTCACCGCCGCCAGCGCACCGTCAGCGTCGCCGGCCCACGCCAGAATAAAGACGCGAAGATAGAGCGGCAGAAAGGCAGTGGGCGCCAGTGCAACTGCGCGCTCAATCTCCGCAATCGCGTCGGCAGGTCGACCGGTCGCCATGAGCCCGTTGGCGTTGAGGCACGCGCAGAAGACGCTGCGCGGATCATCGTGCACGGCGCGCGCCAGCTCCGCGATGCCACGGGTGTCGTCGTGACGTATCAGGATGAGGCCGTTCATCGCATAGAGGACGCGGACCTCCGATAGCCGCGGCTGCAGCGCCAGCGCCCGTTCCCACCAGACGAACGCGGCGTCAGGATCGTGGTCGAGAGAGAAACTGACATTCCCCAAGGTGCCCATCGTGGTGGCACTGTCAGGCGCGAGTTCCAGCGCTCGCGTGAGTGCCGCCTTCGCAAGCGGGCGCCCCTCGGCCACCGGCATCAGTCCGTAGGTCACGAAGGTGCGCAGTGTCTCGCCCAGCGCGGCGAAGGCGTCCGCGTTCTGCGGGTCCAGTTCGATGGCGCGCTCGAGACAGGCCCGCGCCTCCAGCATGCTCGCACCGCGCAACGCCAGCAGAGCACGCCCCTTGGCCACCAGTTCAAACGCTTCGACCTCAGCGGTGGTCGCCTTGCCGGCCGGTTGCGTCGGCGCCACAAACGTCACGCGCAACTTCTCGGCGATCGCCGCGGCGATCTCGTCCTGCACCGCGAACACATCCACCAGTTCACGATCGAAGCGTTCCGACCAGAGATGATAGCCATCGCGGACGGAGATCAACTGCACGGCGAGTCGCATGCGGTTGCCCGACCGACGCAGGCTTCCCTGCAGCACCGTGGCTACGTTCAACGCGCGCCCGATCTCCTCCAGCGCGTCCTGCTTGCCGCGAAACGAGAAGGCCGAGGCGCGAGCGGCCACGTGCAAGCCGTCGATCTGCACCAGCGCGTCGAGAATGTCGTCGGCGATTCCGTCGGCAAAGTACTGATTGTCCGGGTCCGCGCTCAGGTTCTCGAACGGAAGAATCGCGAGCGATTGCGCCGGTGTGGTGAGAGTTGCCGCGCTGTCCTCGCGCTCGTGCAGCGCGGTGATAAAGAGTTCGGCGCTCTCGTGTCGGTCCACCGCCACGCGCGCGAGCGCCTTCTGCACCGCACGTGAGACCGGTCCCGGAACCCCTTCGCGCAACGCCGCCACTTCGACAGGCGTTTGCACAAACCGCTTCGCAATCACCGCTTGCACCGTGGGCCCAGTGAATGGTGGTTCGCCGACAATCATCTCGTACAGCACGCACCCCAAGCTGTAGAGATCACTGCGGCCATCCACTTCCTCGCCTACCGCCTGCTCGGGGCTCATGTACGCGGGGGTGCCCACGCTCATGCCCGCCTGCGTGAGCGTGTCGCTCGGCGCATCGCTGATGGCTTTCCCGATGCCGAAGTCGGCCACGAGTACGTGCCCGTTCTGCAACAGGATGTTCTCGGGCTTGATGTCGCGATGGATGATGCCGAGGCGGTGGGCATGGTCGAGCGCACCGGCCACTTCGCTGGCGATACGCACGGCCTCCGCCAGGGGCAGTTGCGGCTCTGCGATCAGTCGCTCGCGCAGCGAGGAGCCCTGCACCACGGGCATCACGTAGAACAGCGTGCCATCGGCGTCGCCCGAGTCGTACAGGGGCAGAATGTGCGGATGACTCAGCTTTGCCGCGAGCTGGATCTCGCGCAGAAAGCGGTCGCGACCCACCGAGGCGGCGATGTCATCGCGCAGCACCTTGATCGCGACGTCGCGCTCGTGCTTCACGTCGCGCGCGAGGTAGACCGTGGCCATCCCGCCGGCGCCGAGTTCGCGCTCGATGCGGTAGCGGCCGGAAAGGGCGACGGACAGGCGATCGAGCATCACGGACGACGTCAACGGCGTCGCACGTTGAACGTTCGGCTCGTAGCGGACGCGCGCCGGACGATCACGACGCCCGCTTCTCGAGGCGCTCGGCGATCCACACCTTGATAATCGACTGCCGCGTCACGCCAAGCCGTGCGGCTTCCTGATCGAGCGAGTCGATCATCCATTCCGGAAAATCGACGTTCACCCGGCGCGGCGTCAGCGTCGGTCGGCGCGCCGTCGACAGGTCAAGGTCGTCGGTGAGATCGGCGTCGCGTTCAAACTTGCGGTCAAAGTCCTTCGCCTTCATACAACGCTACCTCCTCAGCGCGCGCTCGGCGCACCGAAATCAGACGGATCCGGCGATCGCGATACGTGATCACCGCAGACCACACAACACCCATAATGCGCCCGACGACCAGCCAGCGCGGTTCGTCGGTCGTTCGGGCCTGCACTTCCAGCATTCGATCGTCACGCCA
>JANLTT010000370.1:0-8274 GCA_031363115.1 Gemmatimonas sp. | reverse complement strand
CCCCGCCGGTGGTGGACGGCAACGCCTTTGGGTATCCACTGGCCTCGCTCCGCGACCTCAAGCCGGGGCGTTACCGGGTGCAGGCGCTGGTGAATCGCTACGAGACGTTCCGACGGAGGGATGGCCACACCGTCAAGCTCCCGCCGGACCAGTGGGAAGGGCAGCAGCTCACGCGGAAGCCGGGAAATCTCTATTCCAAGCCCGTGACCGTGACGGTGACGGCGAACAGCCGCATCACGCTTGAACTCACGGAGGAAATTCCGCCCGTCGCCGACTTTGCGCAGCAGGAGACGAAGTATGTGAAGTACTTCCGCATGCGCTCGGAGCGTCTGTCAAAGTTCTGGGGACGTGATATGTACGTGGGCGCGTGGGTGCTGCTTCCCGAGGGCTTTGATGCGCATCCCGATGCGCGCTACCCGTTGGTGGTGAATCACGGGCACTTCCCGTCTGGGGTCGATGGCTTCCGTGAGACGCCGCCGGACGCGAATCTCGCGCCGGACTACTCCACGCGCTTCAACCTCGCGGGCTACAATCGCATTCAGCAGGAACTCGCGCACCAGTTGTACAAGGACTGGACCGGCCCGGGCTTCCCGCGCGTGTTGCTCGTACAGATCCAGCACGCCACGCCCTACTACGACGACTCGTATGCCGTGAACTCGGCGAACAACGGGCCGTATGGTGATGCCATCAACTACGAACTGATTCCGGAAATTGAGCGGCGCTATCGCGGCATCGGGCAGGGCTGGGCGCGCTTCACCTATGGTGGTTCGACTGGTGGGTGGGAAGCGATGGCGGTGCAGATGTTCTATCCCGACTTCTTCAATGGCGCGTGGATCGCGTGTCCTGATCCCATCGACTTCCGCCATTACACCGTGGTGGACATCTACAGGGATCGCAACGCGTACTTCACCGAGGGGCCGTTCCGCCGGACGCCGCGTCCGGGACAGCGCAACTATCTCGGCCATGTCTCCGTCACGCTCGAGCAGACGAACCATCGCGAGCTCGCGCTCGGCACGCGTGGACGTTCGGGCGATCAGTGGGATGTGTGGGAGTCGGTGTACTCGCCTGTTGGAGCGGATGGCTATCCGAAGCCGCTCTGGGACAAGCGCACCGGTGTGATTGATACCACGGTGGCTGCGCACTGGCGCGAGAATTGGGATCTCTCGTACATCCTCCGCCGTGACTGGGCGACGCTTGGCCCCAAGCTGCGTGGCAAGTTGCGCATCTATGTGGGCGACATGGACAACTACTATTTGAACAACGCGGTGTACGCCGTGGAAGATTTCCTGCGCACCGCGAATCCGCCGGCCGATGCCATGGTGGACTATGGCGATCGCGATGAGCACTGCTGGAATGGCGATCCCACGCGGTCAAATGCGTATACGCGGCTGCGGTATCCGCAGATGGTGTTGCCGTGGGCGGTGGAGCGGATGTTGATGACCGCGCCGCCGGGTGCGGATCTTCGTAGCTGGCGGTATTGATGTCTCGCCATCGTCCTGCAATTCAACTGGAGTCGTCTATGCGCGTGATTGTGCTGGCGAGTGTGGTGGTGGCAGCGGCCTGCGGTGCGACGGAAGCGCCGCCGCCGGCCAAGCGTACGGCGGCGGAGCAACGGGCCGTCGACAGCACCATTGGTGCGTCGCGCCTTCCTGGCGCCGGCGGCGTTCAGGGCGCGCTCCGCGTCAGCGACTCCGCGGCGGCTCGAGCGCGTGAAATCGATTCCCTTTCGCGGCTGCCATGACCTTCACGCGGTATGTGGCACTCGGCGATTCGTCGACCGAGGGCTTGGAAGATCCCGGAACGAGTGGGCGACATCGCGGCTGGGCCGATCGGTTCGCGCAGCATGTCGCGCGTGCTCAGAAGGCCCCGCTCGCGTATGCGAATCTGGCGGTGCGTGGGCGCAAGACGCGACAGGTGCTCGACCAACAGCTCGCGCCGGCGCTGGCGATGCGTCCTGATCTCGCCACGGTCTTCGCCGGCACGAACGACATCATTCAGAAGCAGGTCAACATTGATGCCGTGCTCGCGGACCTACGCACCATGCAGTTGGCACTGCGCGGTGCGGGCGCGACGGTGCTGACCATCACGATGCCCGACATCTCCGAGATTGCACCCTTCGCCAAGAAGGCGCGGCCACGTCTCGCGCTGTTCAACGCCGGGGTGCGCGCGTTGTGTGCGGAGACGGGGACGCTCGTGCTCGATGTGGCCGCGGATTCCACGGCGGTGGACAAGCGCTACTGGCATGAGGATCGCCTGCACGCGAACGCCGAAGGTCACCGTCTGATTGCCGAGGGGCTCGCACGCACGCTTGGGCTGCCTGGCTTCGCACAGCTGGGCAACGCGCCATTCCCGCCAGCGCCGGCCGAGTCGGCGTTTGCAAAGAGAATTTCGGAACTTCGGTGGGTGCAGGGCTATTTGTTGCCATGGATGGTGCGACATGCACTTGGCCGCTCATCCGGTGATGGTATTTCGCCAAAGCACCCACAGTTCACCACCGTCCTTCCCGACTGAATCATGGCATCGCTGTACGATATTCCCGTGAAGTCCATTGATGGCACCGAGCAGACGCTTGCGCCGTATCAGGGCAAGGTGCTCGTGATCGTGAACACTGCGAGCCAGTGCGGCTTCACACCGCAGTACAAGGGGCTTGAGACGTTGCATCGCGAGCTCGGCCCCAAGGGCGTTGAGGTGCTCGGATTTCCGTGCAACCAGTTTGGGGCACAGGAGCCCGGGAATGAGGAGGAGATCAAGTCGTTCTGCTCGCTTACGTATGATGTGAGCTTCCCGATGTTCGCCAAGGTGGACGTGAACGGCGATCACACGCATCCGCTGTATCAGCATCTCAAGGCGGAGCGGCCAGGGCTGCTCGGTACGGAAGCGATCAAGTGGAACTTCACGAAGTTTTTGGTGGGGCGTGATGGAACAGTGCTGAAGCGCTATGCGCCGACTGATACTCCCGAATCGATGCGCGCGGACGTGGAGAAGGCGCTGGGCTGATTGTCCCAGGGGTGTTGAGGAAAAAAACGCGAGGGGCTGCGCTTAGCGCAGCCCCTCGCGTTGCATTGAGGAATAGTGTGCGGCTATCGAATCCCTGCCTGAGGCGTCGGGGCCCTCGTGCCACCGTCAATCACTGGACCGGGGCGCTGTCGCGGCCATTCTTCTGCCAGCGTGGTTCCGTGATAGAGACGCCCGTTTTTCATGACGAAGGCGATACTGTTGGTATTGCGCAGGTCAGCGATTGGGTCACGGTCGAGGATCAGCAGGTCCGCAAGCTTTCCGGGTTCGATGGAACCCAATTGCGCGCCAAGCCCAATGGCATCCGCGCCCACGATTGTTGCCGCTCGTAGGACGTCGTGATTCGCCCAGCCGCCCATCTGGAGCATCCACATCTCCCAGTGGTAGCCCAGCCCCTGGAACTGGCCGTGGCTTCCAACGCCAATGCGGCCACCCTGACGGTAAATCGCGTAGGCGTCGGCCGCGTGCTGCGGGAAGGCGTACTCCTCGTCGCGCCACCAGCCGCCCGGCGTGCCATCCTGCGGACGTTGGGCGACGCGTCGGCGTGACTTGGCGGCCAGTTCGGCGTAGGGCATCCAGCGCTGCACCTTCGCGTCGCCGTACGGATTCTCCTTCGTGTAGAACCAGTTCTCACCCCAGGGCCCACCGTAGTTCACGATCAGTGTTGGCGTGTAGGCAATCTGTGTAAAGGCGAAGAAGCCGGTGACATCTCGAAAGAGCGGCGTCACGGGGATATTGTGTTCCTGTCCCGAGTAACCGTCCTGCGCCATGGAGAGGTTCAGGCGGATATCGAGTGAGCCCTCGGTCGTCGGCATGATGCGCTGTTCGCGCGCGGCCTGAATGATCCACTGCCGCTGCTCACGATTCCCCGCGACATACATCTTGATGGTACGCGTGTCGTAATAGCTGCTGTAGCGACGCAGCACACGGCGCGCGTCCGCGAGGTTGCGGACGTTCTCTTCCCAGAAGACGCCTGGGCCAGTGGAGTACACGCGGGGACCCATCGCCGCACCGCTCTCCACCAAGTCGCTGTAGGTGAGCACGTCTGTGGTGGCGGTCTGCGGGTCGCGCGTCGTGGTGACGCCGTACGCGAGGTTTGCGAGGTACATCCACGGTTGCGGCTTGTGTACGCCCCATGCGGGCCACATGTGCGCGTGGGTGTCCACGAATCCCGGCACGATGGTCCGTCCGGCTACATCACGCACTTGCGCGCCAGCGGGAATGGCGACGCTGCCACGCGCGCCGATGGCGCTGATGCGGTTGTTGACGACGACCACATCGGCGTTCTCAATGATCTCCATACCGCGCATCGTGATCACGCGGGCGCCGCGGAGTACGATGCTCCCCTGCGGGATGTCGCGAGCGATGGCCACGCGCACGCGCCGCTCGGTGGGCTCGTAGGGCTTGGGGCGGAGCGCGGTGTCCGCAGGGAGACTCGCAGTGTCGCGCAGCACCAGCTCGCGAGCCCGGGCGCTGTCGAGGTCGTACGTAACGACGGCGTTACCGATGCCCCACATCACCCGGCGTCCATTGGCGAACCAAGCGGGGAATTGCCCGCCAATATCCGTCAGCTTGCGCGACGGGAAGTTCGCAGTCGCCGGCTCGGCCACGGAGATCGTGACCGCGGCGCCGTTCACCTCGGGCACGGTCACCGTGTACAGATGATTGCCCACCACAGCGAGCGCTTGGTCACCGCGCGGCGCCATCAGCGTGAGGTTGGCACCTGGTGGCGTCGGAGCGTTCTCGCGCGGGTCATCGTTGTCGGTCACGTCTGCGTCGCAGAGGACATGGCAGTCACTCGAGGAGCCGGGAGCTATCGGTCCCGTCACGCGCACGATGCGGCGTTCGTCGGTGCCATCCCAGCGAATGGAGGAGAGTCCCTGCCCACTCGAGAGGAAGATGCGACTCGTGTCCTGCGTGAAGTGCGGGCGCGATCGACCCTGCGTTTCGGCAATGACGGTCGCGCTGCCCCCTGACGACGGCAGCCAGACAAATTCCGTTGCGGCGCCCGGCGCATTCTGCGCCTCCGCGTCGTAGAAGGCGCGCGCCGGACCGCGCGTCACGACGATGCGCCGACCATCGGGCGACCACACCGGCTGCTGCCAGAAGGCGCGCTCCGTCGTGAGTGAGGTCGGTGCCACCGTGCGGCCATCCACCGCCACGCGCATGACGCGCCCGAAGGTGCCTTCCCATGTGATGAAGACGAGCGCGCGACCATCGGGACTCCAGGCCGGCTGGGCCTCGGTGACTTCGGCGCTGGTGACGCGCCGCGGCGTGCCGTTGGGCCAGTCCATCACGTACAGGCGATCGAGAGCGGTAAAGGCGAGCTTGGTGCCGTCGGGGGAAGGAACGGGATCACGCACTTGCCGCGCATCAAAACGCGCCGAATCCGGAACGTCGTACTCGAACTGCACGCGCGGGCCCACGGCAATCGCCGCGCGGACGCTGAACGGGATCTCCGTCTGCCCGCTTCCGTCAATCGCGATGCGCCAGAGTTTGCCTCCATAGGACGCAATGAGGTGACGCGAGTCTGAGGTAAAGACCATTCCCGGCAACGCGTCGAGTGCAGCGCGGGATTCCATGTCATCGCGCTGCGTCGGAAAGGCGAGCCAGCGATCCTCGCCCGAGACGAGATCTCGGAGACGAAGTCCGGTCTTCGCTTCGAAGCGCGAGCCGTACGCCACATACTTGCCGTCTGGCGAGAGCGTCGGCCGCACCGCGGAGCCGTAGTCGAAGGTGAGCTGGCTCTGGCGTCCCGTCTGACGGTCGAAGCGCTGCAGTTGATACTGCTCGAAGTTGGCGTTGTAGTGCCACGAGCCGAGTCGTTCCGCGAAGTACACGAAGCGTCCGTCGCGACTGACCGCAGCGCCCGCATGCGCGGTGGCGGTGCCGGGCGCGGGGTTGGCCGGCGGCGCAATCAGCGCCGCGCCGCTTCCTCCCTCGCGGTGATAGATCCAGAGCCGGACGTTGCCGCCACGAAAGGGTGCGCGTGCGGCAATGATGTACTGGCCATCGGGAGTCCACGTCGGCGAGACGTAGCGCGTCGTCTTGCCGCGGGTGAGTTGCGTGCGCTTCTTGGTCGCGACGTCGAAGAGCCAGAGATTGTCGCCACCATCTTCGTCACTCACGTAAACGATGTGCTTGCCATCCGGCGAGAAGCGGGGCTGCGCATCGAACGGCATCCCGCTCGTGAGTGCCACGGCCGCACCGCCACCCGCGGGGATGGTGTAGAGGTCGCCGAGCATGTCAAAGACGATGGTCGCGCCATCGGGGGAGATATCCACCGACATCCACGAGGCCTCGGTGGTGTTGAGCTCCCAGCTCCGCGTCGCTTCCAGAGGGAGGCCCACACGACGCCCTCTTGCACCTGGTGCTCCAGTCTGTGTGGAGTCCTGTGCGCTCAGCGGGGTCAGGTTCGTGAGGAGGAGCGCGAGGAGAGCGAGCGAAAAGCGGGGAAAGCGCATAGCAGAGCTCCGGCCAACAAGTGGGCAATGATCCAACGCAGAGAAATGCGCGGAGGGCGCAGGGGCAGAACTTCTCACGTTCTTCGCGTATTGTCCACGTATAGCCATGTCGAAGAAGCAACCTCAGCCTCCATCGAAGCCCACCGATTCCGGACCCTCAGTCGAGAACTCCGCGAAGCCTGGGGCCGAATCCTCCGCTGAACCACAAACGCCGCGGAGCGCGTTCGGAGCGCGGCTCAGGCGGCACCTCACCGTCTGGAACCTGATCACCGTCGTCATTCTGGTGTGGGCGGCCCCGCGACTCTTGCCGCATGTCGGCGCCCTCGTGGGCATAGACTCCGGCCCGGCGACGTCGCCGCAGTACCGCTACGTCACGCTCGATGGCAACGAGATCAGCAACGAGTCGCTGCGCGGCAAGGTTGTGCTCGTGAACTTTTGGGCGACGTGGTGCACGCCCTGCCGCGTGGAGATGCCGCTGCTGGAGCAGATGGCGGCGCGGCATAAGGATGCCGGCTTCGTGATCGTTGGCCTCGCGGTGGACCGCGTGAGCACCGCGCAGGTGCGCGCCTTTGTGAAAGACCGGGGTGTGACGTACCCGATTGCCCACGTGGATGGGTCGGCGGAACGGACGTTTGGGGGCGTGCGCGGCTACCCGACGTCGTTCTTGATTGACCGCACCGGAAAGATTCGGCAGGCGGTGATAGGCCCGATTGGTCCCTTGAGCCTCGAGCCCGCGGTGCGGCGGCTCCTGGCCGAATAGATGGACGCTTCCCTTGAACGAGGATGAGATGAGCACCTACCACGCCACCATCCGCTGGGCTCGCGGCGACGACGAGTTCCTGCGCCAGAAGTACTCGCGCGGGCACACCTGGCACTTCGATGAAGGGATTACGGTCCCGGCCTCGGCGTCGCCGCATGTGCTGCGCGCCCCCCTCTCGGTGGCGGCCGCGGTCGATCCCGAGGAGGCGTTGGTGGCAGCGCTCTCCAGCTGCCACATGCTCTTCGTGCTCTCGCGGGTCTCCAAGGGCGGCTACATCGCCGAGTCGTACGAGGATGCCGCTGAGGGCATCATGGAGACGCGGGCGGACGGCAAGACCGCGATCACGCATGTGACGCTGCGTCCGGTGATCACCTTCTCGGGGACGGCGCCGATGGAAGCCGAGTACGCCGAGATGCACCACGCGGCGCACGAGGAGTGCTACATCGCCAACTCGGTAAACTTCCCGGTCACGATCGAACCGACGCTTATCCTTCGATGAGCGCCGTTCGGACATCTCGCGCGATGACGCCGGCGATGTCATCGAGAGGGAGATCGTTGTTGTCGGTGCCAAAGGGTTCTTCGATCTCCCCGGCGAGCAGCTCGAGTCCCATCGTCGCAAAGAAGGTGAACATGCACGCGATCACGGTGCCGTAACCGAACTCCCTCACGAGTCCGAACGGCATGATGATCGCGTAGAGCATCACGAATTGCTTGACGTAGCTCGAGTACGAAAAGGGAATCGGCGTGTTCTTGATGCGCTCGCACGCACCCATCACGTCGTCGAACTGCTGCAACAGCGGCGCAAGTGCGAGCCGCGCATCAGGGCCGAGTGTGCCGGCGTCCACGTCATGGCGGACCTCAGCGTGCAGTTCGCTCAGCAGACTGCCTGGCAGATGCGGCCCACCCACGCCGGGAGCGCGACGCAAATGCGCCGCGAGGGTGGTGGGGAACTCGGTGAGGATGCTCGCGTAGCGCGCGCGTCGCTCCAGTGGGGCGCCGGCCAACTGCCGTGCGAGTCCGCGGGAGACATTGACC
>JANLTT010000369.1:0-9571 GCA_031363115.1 Gemmatimonas sp. | reverse complement strand
CGTTCTCAAACCAAACAATCCCGCCCACCGAGTCCTTTCCCTGCGAGGTCGAGTTGTCAAAGCAGATGATTGAGCGCGGCAGCTTTTCCATGCCAAGTGCTTGCCCAAGTTCGTAGACGGGATCAGCCGCACGCTCGTCCGTCTCCTGCTCGGCGAGCTTGAATTCCTCGAGGAGGTGACGGGCGTTCTGTTCAGCGAGATCAAGCAGCTCGCGCTTGGGTCCGCGCTGCGGCACGAGCACACGCGCTTCGCCCGCCAGGGCCTGCTCAAAGAGTTCGCGGTCCTCGAAGTCAAATGGCAACAGGAGTTCACGCGCCCGCGCCGGTGCCTTCAGGTAACTGCCAACCAGATAGGTGCTGAGCACGCTGCCGTCAGCCTCGCCCTCGACGCCCTCAAGAAAGCGATGCTCGCGCGCCACCAGCTTGCCGCTCCGAATGCGCAGCAACGTCGCTGCCGCATCATCACCGTCTCGGGCATAGCCAATCACATCGCGATCGCCCCCCTCGACCTCCATCACGACGGTCGGCTCCTCCAGCTTCTGCAGCCGAACAACGGCATCGCGCAGCTCCGCGGCCCGCTCGAACTCGAGGTTCTCCGACGCTTCCGCCATCTTCAGCTGCACGCGCTTGACAACATCGTCAGTGCGCCCGTCGAGGAAGTCCACGACTTCGGCGATCATCGCGCCGTAGTCGGCACGCGACTGGAGCCCGACGCAGGGCGCCTTGCACCGGCCGATGTGATAGTCGAGGCAGGCGCGCTCGGGCATCTCGCGCGGCATGTCGTAGCGACACGAACGCACCGTGAAGATTCGCTTCACCACGTCGAGCGCACGCCGCATGGCCGTGACATCGGTGTACGGTCCGAAGTAGCGCGCGCCATCGCTCTGCAGTCGCCGCGTGACGAAGACCCGTGGGTACGGCTCCTGCGACGTCACTTTGATGTACGGGTAGGTCTTGTCATCCCGCAGCATCACGTTGTACTTCGGGCGGTGCTCCTTGATGAGATTCTGCTCAAGGATCAGTGCGCTGGCTTCATCCGGGACGACAATCGTCTCAACGTCGGCAATGCGCTCCACGAGGCGCCGCGTCTTGGGACTTTCCCAGTGCTCGGATCCGAAGTAGCTGCGCACGCGGGCCCGCAGCTTCTTCGCCTTCCCGATGTACAGAATCTCGCCCGCCGCGTCCTTCCAGAAATAGACGCCCGGCGTCTCCGGTAGGTGCGCGAGCTTCTGCGCAACCAGCTCAGGCGCGACGGGCACGGTCCACTCCAGTCCAACGGGTCAGCCCGAGGTACACGGCGCCATACGCACCGCACACGAGCACGCCAATCACAACAGGATGCAGGCCCTGCACCACGCGCACCAACAACACGGCCACCGCGGCGGCAATTGCCGCGCATCCCCAAAGGCGAACCGCGAGTCCCTCGGGCAGCATTACCACACCGATGCGCCCCTGCACATGACGGCGGAGCAGGAGGAACTCCAGCCACCCCGCGAGACCAGAAGCAGCGGTGAGCGCCGCGATACCCCAGCGGGAGTCAACCTGAAGCAAGCGCGGCAACCAGATCGCGCAGAGCGAACCAAGCGCTGCACCGACCACCACACGCAGCAGCGCAAAGCGAAAGGGCGTGACGGTATCGCGCAGGGCGAATGAGGCTGACGCATAGAGTCGCCCCATCGTGCCAGCCAGAAGCCCCACAGCAGAGCCCATCAACGCGCCCCAGACCCACTTGGCATCGTCGCGAGTGAAGGCGCCCCCTTCGTACAGCGCACTCGCCAAGACGCCACCGAGCGCGACAAACGCAACCACCGAGGGAATCACGAAGTACGCAATGCGCTGGAGTCCGCTCTCCAGACGGCCGCGCAACGCACCATGCACCGCCGCGTCGTCGCCGGTCGCGCCGGACATCAACGGCAACTCTGCGGCGGCAATGGACATCCCGAACACGGAGACGGGGAGCATTGAGATGGCCTGCGCATAGCTCAGGGTCGCGAGCGCGCCCGCGCCGAGCAGCGAAGCGATCACGGTATCCACGTAGGCGCTGATCTGCACCACGCCACGCGTGGCCATCGCCGGCCCGAAGTTCCGCACCACCGTCTTCACGTGCGGAGCCGCATCCCCCGCGGTGAGTGTCAGCGACTGATCAACGCGCCAGACCGTCGGCAACTGAATGACCAACTGGAGGAAGCTGCCCACCACACTGGCCCACGCCACCGTGACCGCCAGCTGCGCCATCTCTTGCGACGGACCTTTCCAGAGCAGCGCCACGATGATCGCTGCATTCCACAGCACCGGCGAGGCATACGAGAGAAAGAATCGCCGATGTGCATTGAGCACGCCCAGACACCAGGCCGAGAGCACGAGCAGACCAAGCCCGGGGAAAATCACGCGCACCAGGAGCACCGTCAGCGCGCGCAACTCACCCGTGAATCCGGGGGCCAGGATGGCCACGAGGGCCGGCGCGAAGACGATGCCCACGGTGACGACGAGCGAGACCATCAGCGCCAGAAACCCCAGCACCGCCCCTGCCACCCGCCCAGCCTCCTCCTGCTTCCCCTCGGCCAACAACTTCGCGTACACGGGAATAAACGACGCCGAGAGCGAACCCTCGCCGAAGAGATTCTGCAACAGGTTTGGAATGCGGAACGCCGCGGCGAGCGCATCGGCCACTTCGCCGCTACCGAGGAAATGCGCACTCGCTCGCTGCCGAACGAGTCCAAAGATTCGGCTGAGGAGAATCCCGGCCGCGACGAGTCGTGCGCCGCCGGTGCGCATCAGTTGCCGACCAACGTCCCCGCGTGCATCGCGGCTCCCGCCTTCAACTGCGCGAGCAACAGGTCTCCATGCCGCGCGAGGAGCGGCACGGGATTCAATCGCCGTTCCTGCCGCTGGTTGTCTGGCATGAGGGAGGCCCGCACCGTCGCAAGATCGCTGACGGCTTCTGTCGAACGCCCGCGCGCGGCCGCACGCAGCCGCCGCTCGAGGCGGTCCACGCGGTGCAGCATCTGATGTCGTGCGCCTTCAATCACCCGCTCAGGCACGAGATGGTTGAGCGCATCGGACTCACGCCCCAAGGCACCCAGTCGCTCGCCGAGATCCTTGCGCAGGCCTTCGAGCGCATCGCGAATTGCCGTGGGCATCGCGCGGTCGCCAATGCGCTTCTCCGCCTCATGCGGCGGCTTGATGTCGTCGAGCACCATGCCAAGGCGCCCGAGCCGGCGATCGATACTCGGCTCGACGATTGTCGCCGACCAGCGTGGCACGGCGAGCGGCGCGGCGATTCCGAGGGCTTCCGCCACGGCGCTCACCTGCGAGAAGTACGCAATCTCTCCGGGCCCCGCGACGTACGCGATCGTCGGGAGAATGCGGCGCTCCACGATGGGGCGCAGCAACACATTCGCCGAGAGAATTGAATCGGCGCGGTGCGCGACATCGCCCGCCTGCGCAATCGGAATGCGCTCCTTCACCCCGGCGATGCTGCGAAACACGAGCGAGAGTCGCGGCACCCGCGCCACCTGCGCCCGGAATCCCGCGCGCTCAATGGCCACCATGCGCAACGCCAGCGCCTCGTCAATGCTCGGCGCACGACGCAACGCTTCGACCAGAGTTGGGCGTGCCGCGGCGCGCGTGGCCGGATGCCACGCATCAAGCACGGCGATGCCATGCGGCTCCAACAACGTGCGCAAAAAGCGCACGTATGCCGATCCGATGGTGACATCGGGCTGATATGCCGCCTTGAGCGCGTCGAGATACGAGCCATGCGGCGCGGAGCCCGCGGCCGCCACCAACTGCTCAAACTCCTCCGCCGTGTCGCCCATCGGCATCTCGGCCATCACCACACCTTCGTTGCCGCGACGAGGAATCGTCAGGCGCTTCACCTCGCCCTCGAGCGCGACCGACGTCCACGAGGCCTCGGCGAAATCGCCGTCGTCCGTTGCCGCCCAGAAGACCGGTGCCGCGGGAATCCCCGTCTCGCGCTCAATGCGATCGGCGAGGGCGAGCGCGCTCAACGCCTTGAGCAACGTGTATATCGGTCCGCCGAAGAGTCCCGGCTGCTGCCCCGTCGTCACCACGATGCCATTCGCGGCGGCCACGCGCTCCAATCGCTCGGCGGCGGCACCAGAGGCATCGAAAGCCGGACGCAACCCGGCCAGCCATCGGCTGCCACTGAACTCCGCGCGCACCTTCTCGGCGTGCGCCTTCCACGCCGCAGTGCCCACCGGTCGGGCCGGATACCATTCCGCGGGGGCCTGGCCATCCTGCGCGGCGCGCGAGAGGGCCGAGCCGCCAAGCGTCTCCGTGACGATACGCGGCGCGCTCATCCGCACGCTCGCGGCATCGGACGACATCGAGTGGAAAAGCGAGGCATCACGCGTCGTTACTTGTGGTAGGGTTCACCGCGCAGGAGCGTTCCGGCGCGATACAGTTGTTCCGCGAGCACGAGGCGCGCCAGTTCATGCGGTAGGGTCCACGGCGCCAAGCCAATGCGGCGATGCGGACCTTTCCGAAGCTCGGGGCCAATGCCAAAGGCTCCGCCAATCACGAACGCGACGTCCTGCGCCCGTTCCCGCACCTGCTGCAGCCAGTCCGCGAAGGCAGCGGAGTCGTACGTCTCGCCTCCGGGATCGCACAGCACCAGGAGCGTGCCCTTCGGAAGCTTCGCGGCAATGCGTTCGCCTTCCCGCTGCATCACCAGCGCTGGCGTGGTGCCACCGCGCGCCGATTCTTCCTTCACTTCGACGACCTCGAGCGGCCAATAGTGCGCCGCCCGTTCCTCATACTGACGAATGGCCGCCGCGAGCGCCGCATCACGCGGCTTCCCGACGGCGGCCACGATCACCTTCACAGCGGCCCCGAGCCAATCGGAGCGCGCTGCTCAGGCATAGATGCCGCGCAAGCGGTGCACCGTTGCCACGCGGCTGATCGCCACCATGTACGCCGCCGTGCGCATGTTCACCTTGTGCTGCTGCGAGAGCTTAAGCACATCACGGAAGCTGTTCACCATGATGCTGCGCAGGCGGTCGTTCACCGTCTGCTCGTCCCAATAATATCCACCGCGGTTCTGCACCCACTCGAAGTAGCTGACGGTCACGCCGCCGGCATTCGCGAGGATGTCGGGAATCACGAAGATGCCCTTCTCGTCGAGGATCGCATCGGCGGCGGCCGTGGTCGGGCCGTTCGCGCCTTCGCAGACGATCTTCGCCTTCACGTTCTTGGCGTTCCTCGTCGTGATGACGTTCTCCATGGCGGCCGGAATCAGCACGTCCACCTCGAGCTCAAGGAGCTGCTCGTTCGTAATCGCCTCGCCCTTGCCGTAACCGTCAAGCGTCTTGTTCTTCTTGACGTAGGCAATCGCGTCATCGATGTCGATACCCTTCGGGTTGTGCCAACCGCCGGTGCGATCGCTCACCGCGATGACCTTGCAACCCACCGACTGCATGAGCTGGGCACCAATCGAGCCGACATTGCCGAAGCCCTGCACGGCGACCGTCGCGCCCTTCACTTCCATCTTGAGGTGCTCGAGCGCCTGCGTCGCGGAGAACATCACGCCGCGCCCCGTCGCCTCACGGCGGCCCAGCGAGCCACCCATCTCCACCGGCTTGCCCGTGGTCACGGCATTGACCGTGTGGCCGACATGCATCGAGTAGGTGTCCATCAACCAGGCCATCACGCGCTCGTTGGTGTTCACGTCCGGCGCTGGCACGTCGGAATCGGGACCGAGGGTCTGGATGATCGCCGAGGTGTAGCGACGCGTGACGCGCTCAAGCTCACCGACCGACATGTTGAGCGGATCGCAGATCACGCCGCCCTTGGCGCCGCCGAACGGGATGTTCACCACCGCGCACTTCCAGGTCATCCACGCGGCGAGGGCCTTCACTTCATCGAGGTTCACGTTCATGTCGAAACGGATGCCGCCCTTGGCAGGACCGCGCGACGTGTTGTGCAGGACGCGGATGCCGGTGAAGACCTCCACCTCGCCGTTGTCCATGAGCACCGGAATGGAGACCGTGATCTCCTTCTCCGGGCTGCGAAGCACCTTGTAAATGCCCGGCTCGAGATCGAGCAGCTGGGCGGCACGGTCGAAGCGCGACATCATCGCTTCAAAGGGATTCTCCTCATTCACGGCATGCGTGCCCGTGTGATTCATCGTGGAGAGGAACCGGTCCTTGTCGGGCCGGACGATTGTGTCGGTTGGGAGGCGGAAATCGGCCATTGCAGTCAGGGGGCCTGCGCCGGTCACTGACCGGCAAAAAGGGTCGTGTTCAACGCTGTGAACCGGGGACCAGCCGCTGAAGCGACTCACGAAGCAACGCTCCACCGCGCTCGACCTCGACAGCCTGTGAAAGATACCACACCCCGGGAGCTTGGCGAGGCCAGCGGGGACCGAGCTTCACGGCGTCCTTCAAAGTGCAAATCGTGAGGTCCGTCACATCCGCGCGGCGAACCAACGCGGTGACATCCCCCTCGCTGAAGGCGTGGTGATCGGGATACGCCGCCGACTCCACACTGGCCCCGGCAGCACGGAGCTGCGCCTCAAACGCGCCCGGCGCGCCAATCGCCGACACCGCGAGCACCCGCTTCCCCGACAGGGAACTCAGCGGGAGCGACGCCCCGGTTGCGTCCACGGGCCGTAGCGGGCCCGGATTCAGTGCAATCACCGCGGTCGGAGGAGCTCCCGCGAAGCCGGTCCACGCGGCCGCGACTCCTTCGGCCTCCGCCAGACTCGCCGATTTCCGTGTGACGATGACCAGCGCCGCCCGGCGAAGCGCCCGGTGGCCCTCGCGCAACGGACCGGCTGGCAACAGCCGGTGCGCCCCGCCCTGCTCGGCCGCCACCAACACCAAGTCCAAGTCGCGGCGGGCGCGGCGATGCTGAAAGGCATCGTCGAGCACCAGCACCGTCGCCCCCTTCGCCCGTGCCTCTGCGGCACCAGCCACCCGATCAGGATTGGCAATCACGGGAATGCCGGGATTCAGCCGCGCATGCACAAGCGGCTCGTCGTCGCCATACCCCCGGAGCAGAATCGCTGGGTGGGCGCCCATCGCCCGCAGCTCCGACGCGACCCACGCCGAGACCGGCGTCTTACCCGTGCCGCCGACGCTGAGGTTCCCGACGCTCACGGCCGGCAGCCCAAGCGCGTGAGAGGGCAACAGTCCGAGGTCGAAGAGCAAGTTCCGTGCGCCCGTGCCGAATCCGAACAGCCACGAGAGCGGCGTGAGCGCCCATGCGGCCGGGCCGTCAGCGGCCCAGATGCGCTCAATCGCGCGGCTCATCCGCGGGTCAGCAGGTTTGAGCCTGGTCCTGAGGGCACGGGGCCCATACGCGCGACCAAGTCCCGAATCGAGGCTTCATCCGCGCCGGAAGGAATGTACGGCTCGCCGTAATGCACCCGCAGACGCGCAAATGGCTTGGGAATCTGCAGCCGATCCCAGCTCCCCATGTGCCACGCGCTCGAAATCTCGCTCCAGATCGGCACCACGTAGGCGTTCGCGCGATGCGCGGCAACCAACACGCCCGGCTGCGGCACCCCGGCAGGTCCGCGCGGACCATCAGGGGTGATGGCAAAGCTGCTCCCGCGCTCCAGCTCCTGTACCATCGCGAGCAGCGCGGCCCGTCCGCCGCGCGAGCTGGAGCCGCGCACGCCGCGATAGCCCCACTGCGACATGATGCGGAAAATGATCTCGCCGTCTCCGTGCTGACTCACCATCGCGCACATATCGCGATTTCGATTCGCCCAAATGTGGGGCAGCAATTGGCCGTGCCAGCTCGCGAGAATGTACGCCTTCTTCTCGCGCACCAGCGCGCGCCACGGCTCCGTGTTTACCTCTTCGATGCGCCACGTGCTCCCCAGCGCCTCGATCAGCGGCTTGCCCACTCGGATGGCCAATCGCGTCTTCCGCGCCTTCTTTGCGGCTTTCCGCGCGGCCGACGCGTCGGCCGCGGCGTCCTCCGCCGGGATAATCTCCTTTGAGGCGTCGTTCATCGAAGCATCCCCGCCGCCATCTCGGCGACCCGCATCGACGCACCGGGCTGCCCCAGGTTGGCACGCACGTCGGCCAGTCCTTCGATCATTCGCTTGCGTTCCGGACTCGAGTGATCGAACAGTGGTTCGAGCGCCGCGGCCACGGGCCCCGTTTGAAACGCGTCCTGCACAAACTCCGGCGCCACCGTGCGCCCAGCGACGATGTTCAGCAACCCGATGTGCTCGATCTTCACGAGTCGCTTCGCAATCGCGTACGAGATCGGACTCGTGCGGTACACAATGGCACAGGGCGTACCGGCCACCGCGGCCTCGAGCGTCGTCGTCCCGCTCTTGCACAGCGCGACATCAGCCGCGCGCAGCACATCGAAGCTTGCCGAACGAATGAGTTGCACCGGCACTTCGTCATCGCGCAGTCCGATGGTCGGTGCGACGCTCAGCACGACCTTGAGGCCGGGACGCTTGGCCTGCAACGCACGCCCGACTGCGAGAAACTCATCGAGATGGCGCTTGATCTCCTGCTCACGGCTTCCCGGAAAGAGCGCGAGGATCTCGCCGTCGATTGGCAACCCCAGCTTGGCGCGGGCAGCGGCGCGATCAGGCAGTGCCAGCGCGCGGTCCAGCAACGGATGACCGACAAACGTCGCATCAATGCCCGCACTCCGCAGCAACTGCTCCTCAAAGGGCAGAATCACCGCGGCCTTGGTGAAGATCTTCGCCATGTTCTTCAAACGCCCGGCGCGCCACGCCCACACCTGCGGCGTGATGTAGTAGAGCACGGGAATCTTCAGCGCCGCGGCCACGGCCGCGACACGCATGTTGAAGCCAGGGTAATCGATGCACACCACGAGCCCGACTGTCCCGGTGGCGAGCCGTGCCTTCAGCCGGTTCAACAGCCGCCAGTGCGAGGGAATGTGCTTCAGCACTTCCACGAACCCCACCACGCCTTCGTGCTCTTCGAGCATGTCCACACCGGCGGCACGCATGCGTGCACCTCCAGTGCCGATCAGGCGTGCATCAGGTCGCAACGCGTGCAGTCGCTCGGCGAGAATGGCCCCGTGCAGATCGCCCGAGGCCTCTCCCGCGAGGATCAGGATCTCACGCACCGCGCCCCGACATGGCGTTCCGCATCACGGAGACGCCCTTCTCGATGTCGCTCACGATGCGCAACGCGACCGCGAGCGCATCACGGCCGGCCCGTCCGGTGACCGCAATGGGAGACTCGCCCTTCAGCGCGGCGATGAAACTCTCCAGCTCGAGTCGCAACGGCTCACCCTCTGGCGCATCAATCACCACGCGCTCCACGAAGGCCTCGAGCGGCTGCGCCGACTTGGCGAGCGCCACCAGATCCACGTCGCCGCGCAGGCGGTACATCTCGCCCGTGCCTGCGCCGAGGTCGAGCGAGAGATACCCGTTCTTCTGGAATATCCGCAGTTTGCGCATCCGATCCTTCGACACACGGCTCGAGGTGATCGTGGCCACGGCGCCATTCTCAAACGTGATGCGCGCATCGGCGATATCAATGCTCGGGGTCAGCACCGGCAGGCCGGCGGCCGATACCTCGCGCACCTTTGCGCCGGTCAGCGTCAGC
>JANLTT010000286.1:0-8952 GCA_031363115.1 Gemmatimonas sp. | reverse complement strand
GGTGTCCGCCGTCTCACCCGACTGCGAAATCACAATGCAGAGCGTGCGCTCGGTGACGATCGGGTTGCGATACCGGAATTCCGAGGCGTACTCCACCTCAACCGGGATGCGCGCAAAGTCTTCAATCAGCATCTCGCCAATCAACGCCGAGTGCCAGCTCGTACCGCACGCGGTGATGACCACCTGGTCGATGTTCATGAGCTCTTCGTGGCTCATGTTGATGCCACCGAGCTTCGAAGTGCCGTCCTCAAGGACAAGACGGCCGCGCATCGTGTTCTCGACGGTGGTCGGCTGCTCGAAGATCTCCTTCAGCATGAAGTGGTCGAACCCACCGCGCTCGATGGCCGCCAGGTCCCACTCGATGCGCTCGATCGAACGACGGAGCGGCACGGAGTTGATGTCCATCACGCGGTAGCCGCTGTCCGTGAGCACGGCGAGGTCGCCGTCATTCAGGTAGACAACCTGACGCGTGTGCGCGAGAATCGCCGAGGCGTCCGAAGCGAGGAAGTACTCGCCATCGCCGACGCCGATGAGGAGCGGGCTGCCCTTGCGGGCCGCGACGATCTTCCGCGGGTCGCGGCTGCTGATGACGGCGATGCCGAAGGTGCCCTCGACCTTTCGCAACGCCGTGATCACCGCATCCTCAAGCGAGCCCTCGTACGACTCCTGCACGAGATGGGCGATGGTCTCCGTATCGGTATCGGACCGGAACTCATGGCCGAGTGCGGTGAGCTGCTTGCGCAGCACATTCGCGTTCTCGATGATGCCGTTGTGCACGACGGCGATCGTGTCGTCCGTCGAGCGATGGGGATGCGCATTGCGCTCCGTCGGCGGGCCGTGGGTGGCCCAGCGCGTGTGCGCGATGCCCACCGTGCCGTAGATCGGATCTCTCCCGACCACCGCTTCCAAGTTTGAGATCTTGCCGACCGCGCGACGGATGTTGACCTTCTCGCCATCGAACACAGCGATACCGGCCGAGTCATAGCCGCGATACTCAAGGCGCTTGAGGCCCGAGATCAGATACGGCGTGGCGTCACGAGGGCCGATGTAACCGACAATACCGCACATAAGGGCAGATTCTAGGATGAAGGTTGAAGGATGAAGGGCACTGCAACGGCAACAACCGCGCCGATACGTGGCCTTCTTCCTCGTTACGCCAACTTCGCCAGCAACTCGCGACCGCTATCGACCAACGCCTGCGCCCCGGCCTTCGTCGGCGCCTCCGCAATCACCCGCACGATCGGCTCCGTGCCAGACGGCCTGATATGCACCCAACGGTCCGCCCACGCCAGTCGGAGGCCGTCCTGCGTATCGGCCGCGGCATCGGGGAAGGCGGCCGTCAGCGCCGCATAGACGGCATCGAGCGGCTTGTCGGGACGGTCCAGCTTGTCCTTCAGGATGGCGTAGCGCGGGAACTTGGCAACAATCTTCGAAAGCGGCTCGCCATCCTCATGCAACAGTTGCAAGAGGAGTGCCACGCCCAACGGCGCATCGCGCCCGAGATGCAGCTCGGGGAGAATCACCCCGCCGTTGCCCTCGCCACCAATCACCGCACCCGCGTCCCGCATGGCGAGCGCCACGTTGACTTCACCCACGGGGGCCCGCAACACCGACGCGCCACGCTCGGCGGCCATGTCGTCCACGATGCGGCTCGTGGAGAGGTTCGTGACCACGGCACCCGTGCGGTGTCGCAGCACGACACGTGTCGCGAGTGCCAGAGTGTAATCCTCGCCAATCGCCTTTCCCTCGTCGGAGACGAGCGCGAGGCGGTCCACGTCGGGATCCGTGGCAAAACCGATTTGCGCCCCCGTGCGCTTCACCAGTGCCTCAAGCGCGCCGAGGTTCTCGGCGATCGGCTCGGGCGGACGCGGGAAGAGCCCGTCCGCTTCGAGTTCGATGGCGTGCACCTCGCAACCCAAGAGCTCGAGCAGGCGTGGAATCACCGCGCCACCAGCGCCGCGGCAGGCATCGTAGGCCACGACGAACTTTCGCGAGCGGATTCCCGCCACGTCAATAAACGGCAGCGCGAGGACGGCATCGAGGTGCCGCTCAATCGCGTCGCCGTCGAAGTGCACGTGGCCAAGCTGGTCATACGTGGCGTAGGGAATGCCGGCATCCACGAGCGCACGCATCTCCTTTCCCTGCGCCGCGCTCAGGAAGAGGCCGTCGGGGCCGATGAACTTGAGCGCGTTCCACTCGATCGGATTATGGCTCGCCGTGATGCCAAGCCCGCCGGCCGCGTGATGGTGCTCGACCGCCATCTGCAGCGTGGGCGTCGTGGTGAGGCCGATGTCGATGACATCCGCACCAACCGATTCGAGCGCGGCGCGTGTGACGGCGTGAAAGAGGGGGCCGGTGACGCGGGAGTCGCGCCCGAGGACGACGGCGGGCTTGCCACCCCGTTCCTTGGCGCGCGCGACGGCCCAAGCGCCAAAGGCCGCGGCATAGCGGGCGACGACCTCCGGGGTCAGTCCGAAGCCAACACGGCCGCGGATGCCGGAGACACTGATCATGAGGCGGGGGTCGGTCATCTGGTAAAGCTACTGCGATGGAGGGGGGAGGTTGAAGGCGTCCACCGCGCCCTATCTTTCATCCTCCATCCTCCCTCCTTCATCCGCCGTTCATGGATCTCCTCCCGCTCCGCGCCGCCGCTGGCGGCGGCACCGTGGATGGCCTTGAGGCCTCCCGCCTCGTGGCCGCCGGCTTCACACTGCTCCAGCGCTCGGCCCCGTTGGTGCGGGCCCTCGCGGGCAAGCGAGCGGCCATTCTTCTGCCCTCATCGCCGCAGTTCCTGACGGCATTGGCGGCGAGTGATGGCCGAGGCGTGGTGCTGGTGAACCCCCTCGCCGCGCCGGCGGAGATCGACCATCAGTTGGCCGACGCGCAGGTGGGCGCGGTCTTCACCATTGCGGCAATGCAGGGGCGGCTTCCGTCGCATCTGCCGCGCGTCCTGCTCGACGAGGCGCCGACCTCGGCGCTCTTCACGAGCCAAGGGGGAGACGAACTGCGTGTTGATCTCGGGACGCACTTCGGGCTTGAGCTCGAAGGGGACGCCGATGCCCCGGGGCGCGACGAGGAATGCGCCATCGTTTATACCAGCGCGATGGCGGGCACCCCGCTTGGCGCGGTGCTGACTCATCGCAATCTGCTGGCGAATGCGATGCAGACCATTGAAGCGGCGGAGAACACGAAGGACGACCATCTCCTTGCTGTCCTCCCCTTCTCGCACCTATTCGGACTGACCGTCTCGCTGATTGCACCGCTCATGGCGGGGGCGCGAATCACGACGATGCCGCGGTTCAACCCCATCGCGGCGGTGGACCTCATAGCACGAGAGGGAATCACGGAGATTGTCGGAGTGCCCGCCGTCTTTGCGGCGATGCTGCAGGCCATCGCACGACGTGGTGGGGCCTTTGAGGCACCGGCGCTCCGCCTATGCATCTGTGGCGGAGCGCCGCTTCCCGTGGCGTTGCAGGGGGCGTGGGAGGCCGCCACGGGCGTCCCGCTACGCCAGGGCTACGGACTCACCGAGGCGAGCCCCGTCGCGCTGTTCAATCGCGTGAGTGAGGCAAATGTGCTCGGCACCCTCGGGCTCCCCTTTCCGGGGGTGCGCGTGACCATTCGGGATGCCGACACCAACGTTGAGCTTCCCGCTTCGGCCGAGGGGGAGATTTGCGTGGCCGGAGAGACCGTGTTCCGTGGCTACATCGGCGTTGGTGAGGTCGGTGGGCCTGGCTCGATGCGCCCCGTCTCGGCGGCGGCGCGCGCCGAGTCACTAGGACTACGCACCGTGGACGGCTGGCTGCACACGGGCGATCGCGGGCGTTTGCGCCCAGACGGGCGTGTGGAGTTCACCGGGCTTCTCAAGCCGATGTTCACGCGCAATGGCTTCAACATCTATCCCGCAGAGATCGAGCGCGCCGTGAGCGCGATGCCTGGGGTGACGCAGGTACGCGCCTATGCGATCCCCGAGCCCGCTCGCGAAAACGACATCGGCCTCGAGATCATCGCCGCGGCGGGCGTGAGCGAGGCCGACGTGAAGAATTGGTGCGAACCGCGACTGGCACAGTACAAGCAGCCGTCGCGCGTGACGGTGCGGACCAACTAGCGCCGCCCCGCGCTCCGATTGCCGCCTCGGTAGCGCGGCCACGGCGCGGTGCCCTGCAAGCCCGCGCTCTCCGTGGTGATGGCATACACACGGCCCTGCACATCGCTGATGAGCAGGACGCCGCCCAGCGTCAGGGCCGGAGAACTCCACGTGATGCCCGAAAGCGTCCGTACGACCCATCGCTCGGCACCGGCCTGCCCATCCACGGCGTAGACGCGACCGAACTCATGGCCAAAGTAGACGGCGCCATCGCTCCCGATCACCGGCGACGAATAGATGTCAAAGTTCGCTGGCGAGACGTCCATCGGCATCCCGCTGGGATTGTACGTCCACCGCAACACGCCGCTGGGCCGAATGGCGAAGAGCACAGGACGCGGCGTGCGGTCCACCGTACCAAAATAGATGGTACCGTCCGCGCCAACCGCGGGCGACGAACGCATTGCACAGGACGAGCCGGCGGCCCCCGCATCATAGCTCCACTGAACACTGCCGGCGGCGCTGACTGCATAGAGCACACAACTTTCGGTGGCCACGTAGATCGACCCATCGGTCCCGATGGCCGGCGAAGCGAAGACATGGTCCTGCGCGCCGAGCGGTGTCTCCCAGAGCACCCGCCCCGAGTCGGGATGCATCGCCGTGAGGGGAACGTTGTGCGCGGCGAAGTAGATCGTGCCATCCGCGCCGATCGATGCCGACGCCCTCAACTCCTCGCCGGTGAAGAAGCGTGTCCAGCGCACCGTACCGTTGGGATTGAGCGCGTACAGCGAATCAGTCGCGACGTAAACAGAGCCATCCGTGCCGATTGCCGGTGCGGAGAAGCCGACATCGACGGCGCTGGCGCCAATGCCCAACGGACGACGCCACAGGGTGGCCCCCGCCGCGGAGACCCGCACGACTTCGGTGCTGATGAATCCGCCCGTCGGACTCCGCTCTTCGACAAGCACGGTGATTGAGCCGTCAGGGGCCACCGCAGGTGACGAGCGCACCTCGGAGGCGCCCAACGCGTAGCGCCAGCGCTCCGCTCCCGTGGCGACATCGAGTGCCACCAACGAATGCTGATGAGGGACGGCACTGAGCAACGGGAAGGAAGTGCCGACGTAGACCGTGAGGCCGTCGTTGCTGAGCGCCGGCGACCCGTAGTAGATCGGCGAGCCGATTTCCGCCACCCACCGAATCCGCGGATCGAGGGCGTTCACGATGGGATTGCTTCGGTCGGCGAAGCAGCCGGCAGCCACGAGCGCCGTGAGCGCGAGAAGAAATCGACGGGAACGGGTGATCATGAAAAAAGCTCGATCTGCGGTGGCTGAAGCGGGAGTTGCAGGGCGGTAAGCACGGCCGGGATCCATCCGTCTCGATCAGCGGGATCGAGTGCCACCACGGGCACGCCGAAGGCTGTCACGAGGAGGTCAATGGTCGCGTCAATCTCCATCTGGAAGGTCCGACTGACCGCGCGCTTGCCATCAAAAGTCGGCGCGGCAATCACTGGCACCTTGAATAGGGCGTCATACCCGCGAACCCACTCGCTGACCAACGGGTCCAGTTCCGGACGGCGGCCGACCCTGGCGACGAGATACGCGTAGTTGTCCAGCACCGATCGATCGCAGACCACGACCTCGTTCACTGACATCGCCGCAATCTCCTCGGCGATCTGCGTGTGGAGGATCCAGGACTGCGCGTCGAGCGTGGTTTCCTCGTTGATCGGGAGGGGACAACGCCGAGCGACCTCCTTCACCAGGTCCACCCCGAGATCGAGCCGCTTGAGGTGCGCGGCGAGGTCGAAGCAGAGGGTGGTCTTCCCGACCCCATGGGTGCCCACGAAAGCCACCTTCAGCCGTCGGCGGCCGGCGGCGTCCAGCGGGAGAGGAATGAGGGGAGCGCTCATGGTGGCCGGAATCTACACAGGACCCCGCCGTTACAACGTGACTTCCCCGCCCCGTTGTCGCCCGATGTCGCCCGGTGGCCCCGGAGGCTCAGGTGAAGATGATCTGCCCGCCTGGTGCCATCTGGTAGAAGTCACCCACCGTGATGGCGTCGTGGCGCTCTTCGTGGATGGCGTCCATCCCAAAGAAAGTGAAGAAGCGGTTGGCCACGATGCCTTGCATCCGCGCGCCGTTCGCCATGATCAGCGCGGGATAAATCCCCTCGAGGGACGCCTTCGAGACGATGATCGAAACCCTGGAGATGGCTTGCGGTGCGGCCTCGGGGCCGGGTGCTAGATGCATCCGTTCGGCTTGGGAATGCCGCCGATTTTCGCCGATAACTTCGCGGGCCCTTTCGGGAAGCGCTCGTACAGTTCCTTGATTGCCGCGCCGGATTCCTTGCCCAGCGTGCGAATGGTCCACGCGGACGAGGGATCCTTCGGTATTTCCCTCGACGCGGGCGAGTGCGGGCTTCTGATCCTCAGAGGGCGATGGGTGCGGTAGGGAATTGCTTCCCGGTGCGCTTCATCTGCGCCGGAATGCCTGGGAAGTCGTGGCCCGGGAGGAGCGCATTCCAGTAGACATGACGGAAGGCCAGCTTCCCGAGGTGATTCAAGCGGCTCTCCTTCAACAATGGCATCGGCCCCCACGCATAGGGGAAGTATCCCGGCAGCGGCTCGGTCTCGTAGTTGAAGTCAATCAAAAGCGCCTTGTCGTGCCCGGTCTCAATGAAGCAGTTGGCATGTCCATCGAAGAGCGGTTCAACCGGAGTGCCAGCGAGGAATCGCAGCACGTTTTCTTCAAGCACTTCGGACTCAAAGTGCGCGACGGATCCCGCCTTCGATGCCGGCACATTGGTCGCGTCCCCAATGGCGAAGATGTTCGGCTTGAGCTCCGACTGGAGCGTCCGCGGATTGGTGCGCACGAAGTTCATCGCATCGCCCAGCCCCTCGACGTCACCGATGAAGTCTGCGCCCTTGTGCGTTGGAATCGTCACGAGGAGGTCAAAGGGCACGGTGCGCTCATCCCATGAGACCAGCTCGCCGCGCTCGCCATCCACACGCCCCGCATTGAATTCAGTCTCGAGACGGATGCCCTTCTCCTCGAGGAGATGCGACAGAGACTTCGAAGAGGTGGGCTTCGTGAAGGCGCCATCGAGCGGCGTGACATAGGTGATCTCGACCTTCTCGCGAATGCCGCGCTTCGTGAAGTAGGCATCGGCAAGGAACGAGAACTCCAACGGCGCCACCGGACACTTGATCGGCATCTCCACGACATTCACGACGATGCGCCCGCCCGTGAAGCTGGCGAGGGCCGGCGCCAGCGCCTCCGCGCCTTCAAGCGTGTAGAACTCATGCACCTTCTCGCGCCAGCCGGCGCCCATCATCCCGTCCGTCTCCTCAGGGGCAATGCGCGTGCCCGTCGCAATGATGCACACATCGTACGAGAAGATCTTGCCCGACTCGAGCGTCACGGTGTCATTCGCCGGGTCGATGCTCCCGATCGCGCCGCTGATGTAGTGCACCCCCTCCGGCAGCGTGCTCGCACGATCGCGCACGACGTCGGCACGCGTGTAGTCGCCGAACGGGATGAAGAGGAGCCCCGGCTGATACAGATGCACCGGGTCGGGGTCAATGATGGAAATGAGGGTGTGGCCAGCCTTGATCTCCGCGCGCAGCGCGCGGGAGAGGCGATTGGCCATGATGGTGCCGGCGGTGCCGGCGCCGAGAATGACGATATGTCTCACGAAGACTCCTGGTTGCAGACCCACCTGCACACTCGGCGTCGGACCGAGGCGATGCCATAGGGCGAGTTCTGTGAGGGTCGTAGGCGTTTCGCTCACATTGGCCCAACCGAAGCCGAGGACGGTCCTCACCTGCTATTCTTTAGGCTGTCCCGGTCCGCACCGTCGTCCCATCGCTTGAGACCCCAATGCGCCTGATCGTTGCCGTCGCCCTGATTGCCTTCCCTGCCGTCGCTAGCTGCCAGCCAGGTGGCGGTGGTGGGGTATCCATCCGCGCGGGCGAGGAATGCCCCGCCGGCATGACCGAGGTGCGCCCCGGGAACTGCCGTGCGCCAACGCTCCCGGCTCCCTCCATTCTCGACTATCGCCCGCGCTCCACGCTGGTGACCGCCGAGCATCTGGTCCCGAAGGCCAAGTACCCGGCCATCGACTACCACGGCCATCCGACGGGCATCACTACCGCGGCGGCCCTGGAGCAGCTGGCAAACGATCTCGACGAGATTGGCGTGCGCGTGATGGTCGCGGCCAACAACGTGACTGGCGAGGCGCTGCGGACGCAGGTGGCGCTCGCGCAGGCCTCTCCCCGGATGCGCGACCGCCTGCGCTTCCTGACGGGCATCGACTTCCGCAACGTGGGGCCGGGTTGGGCCGAGCGAGCCGTGGCGCAGCTCGAGGCCGACGTGGCCGCCGGCGCCGTCGGCATTGGCGAGATTGGCAAGGGACTCGGCCTCAGCACCCGTAAGGCAGACGGCTCGCGCCTCCAGATTGACGATCCCGCACTTGATGTGGTGTGGCAGGCGGCGGCACGGCTCAAACTCCCGGTCTTCATTCACACCGCCGACCCGCAGGAGTTCTGGCAGCCGATCGACAACAAGAACGAGCGCTGGCTCGAGCTCGCGCTCTTCCCAAATCGCCGCTATCCGCCGGAGAACAACCCGAGCTTCGAGCAGCTGATGACGGAGCGGGACAACATGATTCGCCGCAATCCGCGCACGACCTTCGTCGTCGCGCACATGGGGTGGCACGCAAACGATCTCCCTCGCCTCGCCAAGATGATGGACGAGATGCCCAACGTGTTGGTGGAAGTCGGCGCGGTGCTGTATGACATCGGCCGTCAGCCGCGCGCGGCGCACAGTTTCTTTGTGCGCTACCAGGACCGAATTCTTTTTGGGAAGGACTCG
>JANLTT010000280.1:0-3758 GCA_031363115.1 Gemmatimonas sp. | reverse complement strand
TTATCTCGCCGTTTTCGCTCTTAAATTTATAAAAGTTGGTATTTTATTTCTCGTTATTTTAATATTTCCGCGCGTTGTTCTCGTTCGTCTGGGTGTGGGGGTCCCGCGCGACGGCACAGGATCCGGGTTGGATTCTACTCAATGGCGAGTTCCGCTATCGCTGGCTCGATCGCTTTCACGCCGGCAATGTGGCCGTCTCGCAGAACGCGCTCTCCAATGGCAGTCGCAACACGGCGCTCAGTTGGGCACACACGCAGGAGTTCTCGTCGCGCACGCGCTTCTCGACGAATCTCAACTACGTGACCAACACGCAGGTGCAGCGGCAGACGGTGATCAACCCGATGCAGGCCCTCGCGACGATTTCGTCGCAGGCGAATCTCTCGCGCACGCAGGGCCCGCTCACGATCAACCTCGGCGGCACGCAGCGGCAGTATCCGGGGCGCGATCAAGTGGACCGAGACTTCCCCTCGCTCAATGTCGCCTCGAAGCCGCTGACGCTTGGCGAATGGTTCGTCATCACGCCGACCCTCGCATACTCGTCCTCGCAGCGGCTCAATCTTGATGCCGTCGGCGATTTCACGTGGAGCTATCTCAACACGTCGAGCGGCATTGACTCGACGCGGTTGGTCCGCGACTCGCGGAATACGAACCTGAACATCGCGACGCCGTTCAAGATCTTTGACTTCCAGGTGCAGAGCAGCTTCCGCTACACCGACAATTTCAACGATTTCCCCGAGATCAAGACGATTCCGGATCCGACCGATCCGACACAGTCAATCGATCGCGTGTACGCCCGGACCTACAAGTCCGGCATGGACTTCGACCTCTCGGTCGGCTTGCCGCAGTTCTTCAAGGGCACCTGGAACTTCGCGCCGATTGTGGCGCTCTCGAATGTGGATCCGGCGGGAACGTTCGTGCGCTCGGAGCGCACGAATGGCGCGTGGGTGACGCAGGCCAAGCGCTTCAACTATGGCGCGGGCGTCTCCCCGACCTTTTTCCGTCTCCTGCCGGGATTCGGTCCGGTGGAGCGGATGCGGCATGCGATCTCGCCGACGCTGACATGGAGCTACTCACCCGAGATCGCCGTGAGCGAAGCGTATCTCGAGGCGCTCGGCAAGAGTTCGAACGGCTACCTCGGCGGATTCGCGCAGAACCGACTCACACTCGGCTTCGCGACCAACATCGAAGCGAAGATGCGGACGCGCGGTGATTCGACCGCGGGGAGCAGTGCAGCGGCGGGACAAAAGGTGCGACTCGTCTCGTTGCAGTTTACGCCGCTGACCTACGACTTTGAGCGCAAGAAACAGACGGGGGGAACCGGATTCGCCACCGAGCGCGCCGGCTACACGTTCCGCTCCGATCTCCTGCCCGGCTTCGACCTCGGCGTGGACTACTCGCTCTTTTTGGGTAGCAGTCTGAGCGACACGGCGATCTTCAAGCCGTATCGCGAGTCGGTGCGCTTTGGCTTCAACCTCAATCGCAACTCGCTGCTCGTGCGGAATGTGGCGCGCCTCTTTGGCGCAACGATGACGCCCGGGCAGGTGGGGACCGCGACTGACGCCGGGCGCGATGCGATGGGCGGTGGCCTCGTGTCGGGGATGATGCCGGGGCAACAGGGGATTGGCGGTGTCACGGGTACGCGTGGACGTGGCGGCGTGCAGGAGATTCCGGACGGGCAGGGGTTCCAGGCCAGCTTCTCCGTCTCGCAACAACGGCAGCGGCCGCCGGTGGGTGGGCGTGTCGTGACCTTTGATCCACGTGAGCAGTGCCGCGACCTCGAGGGACTGCCCACCTACCAGTTCTGTCTCGCACAGGCGGAGCAGAACCGCCCGACCGATCTCGACAATGGCTCGGGGACGGCGGGTGGCACGGTCTTCCGTGTGCCGCCGACGACCTCCGTGGGCGTTCGCACCAGCTTCAACCTGACGCCGAAGTGGGCGGCATCGTGGAATACCACGTACGATGTCGAGCGGAGCGAGTTCGCGTCGCAGGTGGTCACGTTGCAGCGCGACATGCATGATTGGCGTGCGATCTTCGGCTTCACGCAGGCGCCCAACGGCAACTTCGCCTTCACCTTCTTCATCTCGTTGAAGGCGCAGCCCGAGATCAAGCTCGATTACGACCGGCAGACCTTCCGGCAGCCCTCGTCCACTCCCTTTAGTCCCTGAGCCACTCGCCATGCTCCAGCTCGACGGTAACTCGCTGACCATCGCCGATGTGGCAGCCGTGGCCGATGGAACCCAGAGCGTGGAGTTGGCACCGGCGGCGCGCGAGCGGATGCGCGCAACACGCGCCATCGTCGAAGGCATCGCAGCACGCGGCGAGGCGGTGTACGGGGTCACGACGGGCTTCGGAAAGCTGTCCGATATCGCCATTGCGCCTGATCAGTTGGCGCAGCTGCAGGTGAACCTCGTGCGCTCACATGCGGCAGGGGTCGGGCCGCGTCTTCCCGTGCCTTCGGTGCGCGCGATGATGCTCCTGCGCGCGAATGTGTTGGCGAAGGGGTTCTCCGGCGCGCGCCCGGAACTCGCCGAGTTGTTGTGCGCCATGCTGACGCATCGCTTGCACCCGCAGGTGCCGGAGCAGGGCTCCGTGGGCGCGAGCGGCGACCTCGCTCCCCTCGCGCATCTCGCGCTCGCGTTGATTGGCGAAGGCATGCTTGAGCATCCCGCCGGCATCGGCTCAGCCGACGCAGTGCTGCGTGCCTATGGCCTCGCGCCGGTGACACTCGGGCCCAAGGAAGGGCTCGCGCTGATCAACGGGACGCAGGCCCACACGGCGGTGGCCGCGCTCTCGCTTGTCGAGGCGCGTCGTTGCTGGGACGCAGCGCATGCCGCGGGCGCGCTGACGCTCGAAGCATTGCTCGGCACGCCGACCGCCTTCGATGCGCGCATTCATGCCGCACGCGGCCAGCGCGGCCAGCAAACGTCGGCCGCACTCATGCTCTCCCTGCTCGCTGACAGCGAAATTCGCGAGTCGCATCGGAACGGGGACTCGCGCGTGCAGGACGCGTACGCCTTGCGCTGCATCCCGCAGGTGCACGGACCGGTGCTGCAGGCGATTGAGTTCGCCGAGTCGTTGGTGACGCCGGAGTTGAATGCCGCGACGGACAACCCCCTCGTGTTCGACGACGGCACGATGCTCTCGGGCGGCAACTTTCATGGGCAAGCCGCGGCCATGGCGATGGACGTGCTCGCCATCGCGATGACGAATCTTGCGGTGATGAGCGAGCGCCGCACGGATCGGCTTGTGCATCCCGATCTGAACGAGGGATTGCCGCCGTTTCTCACAGCGACCGCTGGGGTGAGCTCGGGCTTCATGATGGCGCAGGTGACCGCGGCGGCGGTGACGAGCGAGTGCAAGGTTCTCGCGCACCCGGCGAGTGTGGACACCATTCCGACGGACGGCAGCAAGGAAGATGTCGTCCCGATGGCGATGGGTGCCGCGATCAAGCTGCGTCGCGTGTTGCACAATGTGCGCCATGTGATTGCCGTGGAGCTGATGTGCGGCGCGCAGGGCCTTGAGTTCCGGCGGCCGTTGCGCGGTGGTGTTGGCGTCGAGCGCTGTCATGCTGCGGTGCGCGCGCGCGTGGCCGCGCTCACGGTTGATCGCGTGCTTGGGCCGGACATTGAGTCGCTCGCTGAAGGCATTGCCCGCGGTGAGTTCGCGTAGCGGTTTCTCCTTCGGATAGATCTGCGCCCTGGGCGGTCGCCCCAGTCCCTCCGGCGTCGGTCGCCACGCCTTACACGCTGCGAGCC
>JANLTT010000269.1:0-4665 GCA_031363115.1 Gemmatimonas sp. | reverse complement strand
GAAGAATCTCCGCCCGCGCCGCCTCCAGCACCTGCGCCCCCTGCTCGGCCGGCACACCCGCCTGCGCCATGTGATCCTTGCCGCCGCCCTTGATGCCCGTGCTCGCCGAGAGCGCCTTCACCAGCCCGCCCGCCGTAATGCCACGCGCGCGCACGTCATCGGTCACGACAATCACGAGCCCGGCCTTCCCATCCTCGAGCTCGCCGAGCAACGCACCAACGCCGCTCCCGAGCCCCTCGCGCACGACATCGCCGAGGCCCTGCAGCTCCTTCATCGTCGGCACCTTCACGGCCTTGGCCAGCACCTTGGTGCCAGCAACCTCCTCGGCGCCGGAGAGCAGTTCCCCACCCTGCGCGCCGCCGCCCTTGAGCGCTTCGTCGAGTCGCTTCTCGAGCTGCTTCTTCTCGCCGAGCAAGGCATCAATGCGCTTGCCGAGCACGTCCGGCGTGAGGGCATTCACCTTGAGACGCGAGGCGACTTCGCCGAGCGCCTCTTCGCGCTCGCGCAGCAACACATAGGCGCGACGTCCCGTCACGGCTTCAATGCGGCGCACACCAGCGGCGACACCACTCTCGCTCACCACGCGCACGAGTCCGATCTGCCCGGTGTTCCGCACATGCGTGCCGCCGCAGAGCTCGGTGCTGAGCCCGCCGGCAATCTCCACGACGCGCACGACATCACCGTACTTCTCACCGAAGAGCGCCATCGCGCCACTCGCAATCGCTTCCGGATACGACTTCTCAGTGATGGTGACGTCGGCATTTGCCCAAACGCCCTCGTTCACCATTCGCTCAATCGTGTCGAGCTGGTCCTGCGCAATTGGCCCGTGATGCGTGAAGTCAAAACGCAGGCGATCCGGCGAGACGAGCGACCCCGCCTGATGCACATGCTCGCCAAGCACATGGCGCAGCGCGGCATGCAAGAGGTGCGTGGCCGTGTGATTACGCTCCGTGTCCTTGCGCTTGTCACTCGGCACCACGGCCTTCGCCTTACCGAATGCCACCACGCCTTGGGCGACACCAATTGCCGCCACGCGTCCATCAATCTTCTTCACGTCCGCGACCTGCACGCGCCACCCGTTGCCGGTGATCTCGCCGCCATCGCTCACCTGGCCGCCAGACTCCGCGTAGAACGGGCTCTCGTGCAACATCACGGCAACCTGGCCGTCATCGAGCGGCTTCACCGCCACGACGAGCGTGTCAACCTCGGTCTTGTCGTAGCCCACGAAGCTGCCGCTGAGGTTCGCGACGGAGTGTTCGCTGGTCCACGTGGCCAGATCGCTCAGTTCATCAACCGCCACCGCGATCTTTCGCGACTTGCGATCCTGCTGCGACTGTTTGCGCTGCCCTTCGAGCGAGCGCTCGAAGCCAGCGATGTCCACAAGGTATCCGCGCTCACGCGCCATCAGCTCGGTGAGGTCCACCGGGAAACCAAAGGTGTCGTAGAGCTTAAAGACATCTTCGCCGGCGATCGTCCCGCGCACGGCAGTAGAACCCTGAGTGGAGCCGAGCGGAGCGAGTTCCTCGAAGCGCGTCATGCCGCCATCAATCGTCGCAAGGAATCGCTCTTCCTCAGCGCGCGTGGTGTCGAGAATGTGCTTCTCGCGGGCGCGCAGCTCGGGGAACTGTTCACCCATCAGCTCAATCACCTTGGCGACGACATGCACGAGCGTCGGCTCGCGGCGGCCGAGGAGATAGGCGTGACGCACGGCGCGACGGAGAATACGGCGCAGCACGTAGCCACGCCCTTCGTTGCTGGGGAAGATGCCGTCCGCGAGGAGGAAGGAGACGGCGCGCGCATGATCGGCGAGGACGCGGAAGCCCGCGGAGTCCTCGTTGAGGTACGCATACGGCTTGCCCGTGACTTCGACCACACGATCAAGCAGCGGGGTGAAGAGGTCGGTGTGGTAGTTGTTGGAAACACCCTGCATGACCGCGGCAATACGCTCGAGCCCGGCGCCGGTGTCCACGCTCGGCTTCGGCAGCGGCTCGAGGCGCCCATCGGGCTGCCGATCGTACTGCATGAATACGAGGTTCCAGATCTCCAGGAAGCGCCCCGCCTCGGCCCCTTCCACGAAGGCGTCGAGGGAGTAGTCCTCGAGGTCGGTGCGAGTCCATTCCCCGGTGGCGCCCTTGGGGAAGGCGAAATCCTTGGTCAGGTGCGCGAGGTCCACGTAGATCTCGGTGCACGGACCGCAGGGGCCGGTATCGGCCATCTGCCAAAAGTTGTCGCGCTCGCCGAGCCCGTAGACGCGGGTCGGGGAGATGCCAGTGAGCTCCGGCCAGAGGGCGCGGGCCTCGTCGTCGTCCTTGTAGACGGTGACGCGGATGTGCTCCTTGGGGATCTTGAGCTCCTCGGTGACGAACTCCCAGGCGAAGCGAATGGCGTCGCGCTTGAAGTAATCGCCGAAGGAGAAGTTCCCCAGCATCTCGAAGAAGGTGTGGTGGCGCGCGGTGTGGCCGACCTGCTCGAGGTCGTTGTGCTTGCCGCCGGCACGGACGCACTTCTGGGAGGTCGTGGCCCGGCGGTTCCCCTCGGGAGGCTGCTCCTGCCCGAGGAAGACCTTCTTGAACTGGACCATCCCGGCGTTGGTGAACAGCAGGGTTGGGTCGTCCCCGGGGACGAGGGAGGAACTGGCCCGGACGGCGTGCGTCTGACGGGCGAAATAGTCGAGAAAACGGGAGCGGATTTCGAAAGCGCGCATATCCCTACAAAATAAGGGCTTGCGCGTCAATATTACAACGCCATTAACGCCTGCGTGGCCTGTGACCCCGGTCACTCACGATTTCAGGGTCCTGCTATCACATTTATGGGCATATGAACGCCCAACTCGCCGGCTCGACCTCTCGACATATTCGGAACCGGTACTTCCTGCTCCTGGATGTCTTCGGCTTGAGCATCGTTCCGTTTGTCGTGCTCTCGCTTCGCTTCGAAGGATTCAGCTGGCCGGAAGGATATCTCGACGTTGCCTTGGCCTTCGCCCTGGTGACACTTCCACTCCGCATCTTCATGGCGTGGCGTGGGGGTTTGTACCGCTGCATCTGGCAACACGCCAGCATTGTGGAGATGGAGCGGATCATCGCGGTCGGTTTGACCAGCGCGGTAGTCAACGCGGCAATAGGTCTTTTTATGCTGACCGGGGCCGGGCTCACTGACCTGAGAATGCCCGTGTCCGCCCTCGTACTGGACGCACTGCTGTCGTTGTGCGTGCTCGCTGGCCCTCGGATGGGCGTGCGATTCTTACATGTGCGCCGCCGCCGCACTCGCGAAGGCATTCGCACGATTGTCGCTGGAGCTGGCGCCGCAGGCCAACTTGTCGCTCGTGAGTCGCTCAACTCTGATCGCGCAAACTTCCAAATCGTCGCCTTCGTGGATGACGACCCGAGCAAGTTCGGCCAGTTTCTCAATGGCGTCAGAGTGGAGGGAAGGATCGACGAACTCCCACGAGTCATTCGGGAGCTTGGGGCGACGGAAGTCATCATCGCTATGCCCTCCGCGAGAGGCCCGCTGGTGCGGCGAATCGTGGAGATGGCGACGCTCGCCGGAGCCAAGACCCGGACGGTGCCCAGCTTGGCAGACATCGTCAGCGGAAAGATCGAGATGACCTCGCTCCGCCCCGTTGAGATTCAGGATCTGCTCCGACGCGCACCGATCGCGACGGACCTGGCAGCGGTGCGGACGCTCACAACGCGCAAAACGGTGATGGTCACCGGCGCCGGCGGGTCCATCGGGTCCGAACTGGGGCGACAGATTGCCGCTCTCGAGCCCGAACTTCTCATCTTGGTCGATCACTCCGAAAATCAGGTGTTCGAAATTGAGGGGGAACTGCGTCGCAAGTTCCCGAGCCTTCGGATGGCTCCGGTTATCGCGGACATCCGAGACGCAGCGAGAATTCGGCGCGTTTTCGAGCAGTATCGGCCCTTTGCCGTGTTCCATGCCGCCGCGCACAAGCACGTGCCGCTCATGGAAGAAAACGTCGTCGAGGCGGTGACGAACAACGTCATGGGGACGCGCAACGTCGTTGACGCCGCAATCGACACTGGCGTACAGCACTTCGTGCTGATTTCGACCGACAAGGCCGTTCGCCCCACATCGATCATGGGGGCCACAAAACGGATTGCGGAGCTCATTGTTCGACTCGCAGCAGCTCGCGAGCAGCGCCACTTTGTTGCCGTTCGGTTCGGCAATGTGCTCGGCTCTCGGGGCTCGGTCGTTCCGACCTTCATGTCGCAGATTGAACGGGGTGGCCCCATTACGGTCACCCACCCCGAGATGCGACGCTTCTTCATGACTATTCCCGAAGCTGTGCAACTCGTCCTTCAGGCCGGTGCGCTCGGAAATGGCGGCGAACTATTTGTGCTCGATATGGGGGAACCTGTCAAAATCGCCGATTTGGCGCGTGACCTTATTCGGCTGTCCGGACTCGAAGAAGGTGTGGATATCGAGATCAAGTACACCGGAATGCGCCCAGGCGAGAAGCTGTACGAGGAGCTCCTTTTCGGCGATGAGGACGTTGGGGAAACATCACATCCCAAGGTCATCCGAGTTCTCGCGGATGACCCCGACGAAGGCTTCGATGAACGCATCGGAGCTTTGATTCGCCTCGCGCAGTCCACGTACGACGAACCATCTCTCAGAGCGGCAATCATCAACCTCGTGCCAGAC
>JANLTT010000226.1:0-10508 GCA_031363115.1 Gemmatimonas sp. | reverse complement strand
ACGAGCGTGAGCAGGAGGGCAGAGCGACGAATGCGCATCGGTGCACCAAGCAAAGGGTGTTGGCCCGTCAGGACTTCTCGATCAACCGCGCGATGGCCCAGAGCCCGTCCTCACCGACATCAAGGCTCCATTCGTTCACATACAGCGCAATGTGCTGCGCGCACACTTCCGCCGACATCTCCTGCGCGTGCTCGCGCACGTAGGCGCGGCTCGCCTCAGGGTGGTCAAAGGCATACTGCACCGAGGCACGAATCGCCTGCTCGGCGGCCAGCCGCGTGTCGTCGTCCAGGTCGGCGCGCGCGCAAATTCCGGCGAGCGGCACGGGGAGCGAGGTTTCGCGTTCCCACCATTCGCCGAGGTCGATTGCCTTGTGCAGTCCGTGCTCGGCGTAGGTGAATCGGCTCTCGTGAATGATCAATCCGGCCTCGACTTCCCCCGATGCCACGGCGCGCAGGATGCGGTTGTAGCGCATCTCGGTCACCTCGCCGAGATCGGGTGCGGCAAGTCGGAGCAGCCGGTACGCCGTGGTTTCGCGTCCCGGAATCGCCACGCGCCCACGCACGGCCTCGGCGAGCGACATGGGCGTACGCGTCACGACGAGTGGGCCGACGCCATGTCCGAGCGCGGCGCCACTGCGCAACAGTCGATACCGAGTCCCGATCGCCGCGAAGGCCCCAACGCTGAGCTTGGTGAGATCGAACTCTCCGGTGTGCGCGCGCCGATTCAACTCCTCGATGTCGAGGAGCACTGGCCGGATGCGAAAGGGTGCCTCCACCAGTCCGTGCGCGAGGGCATGGAAGGCGAACGTGTCGTTGGGGCAGGGAGAGTAGCCGAAGGTCAGTTCACGCATCGGTGAAACTCTGGGCAATCGCATCCACGAGTCGCGGCGTGATGGCGGTGATTGCCGCGAAGGCGTGGTCGAAGTGCCAGCGCGTGCGGTCGCGCTCCTCGATTTCGTTGGAGATACTGCGCACTTCGATCGCGGGCACGCTGGCGATCATGGCGGCTCGCAGGACGGCGAAGCCTTCCATCGCTTCGACATCGCAGTCGCTGGTGCCCCCGACGCTGCCCCCGACGCTGCCCCCGACGCGCGCACTGGTGCCGATGCACAGAACTGGCGCATCCGGCAGCGCCCGCTGCACGGCATGTAGCATCACGGCCGCGGGGTGAATCACGCTGGGTGCCCACTCCGGAGAGACCGAAAGATCGCAGTAGCGCGAGGCATTCCCAATGACGATCGCGGCGGGCGCCAGCCCAGAGGCGCGCCGAGCGCCGGCGATGCCGACGTGAAGAATTGCCAGCGGCTTCTGCGCGGCGATTGCCGCAGCGGTGGCAACGGCGGCCTCGACAGGCCCCACGCCACAGCGCAGCGTCAGCCAGCCGTCCGCCGGCGCGAGCTCGCGCTCGGTTGCCGCCACCACCAGGATTCGGGCGCGATCGGTCATTGGGAGGTAAAGTAATGTCGTCGCATACTTCATCGGAGGTTTGGTGCTCTCGCCGCTGTCCCGTCTGACTCATCTTGCTCGCGCCCTGCGCCGCACCGTCGTCCTAGGGCGGCTGGTCGCCGTGCTCGCGACCTTCGCGGCCATCCCCGTGCAGGCGCAGTTGCGGCGAGTACCAGAGCCGATTCGTCAGCCGGCTCCGAAACCAAATTCGCAACCAAGTCCGCATCCCACAGACTCGGCGACCGCAGCCGTCCTCGCGCTCGTGGACTCGGCACTCATTGTCATCAACTCTGGCGACCTCAATGCGCTGTCGGACCTGATGATTCCCGAGGCGCAGGTCTTTCCCGCACGTGAGCGCGATGGGGCCGGGACCTACAGCGCCCGTACCGTCGCGTCACAACGCGCGGTCGGGCGACGCGCCCCAATCATTGAGCGTGGCTTCGACCCCGAAGTGCGGATCGCCGGAACGATAGCCATGGTCTGGCTCCCGTATGATCTCTACGCCGATGGCCGCTGGTCGCATTGCGGCATCGATCTCTTTACGATCGTACGCGTCGGGCGCGTGTGGCGCATCGCGAACCTCACCTACACGGTCGAACAACCTCCGGCCTGCCGTGAGCATCCCGATGGCGTTCCCCTCGGCATGACACCGCGTGGTGGCGCCCCTCGATGAGGGACACGAAGTCGCGGGATCGTGGTTCGCTCGAGTGGTACGTCGACCGCGGCTATGTCCACGGGATAGTCACGGCGGGCGCCGGCTTGCTCTTCACGGGGCTCCTGCAAGCCAAGGGCTACATCCCGGCCAACCTGCTCATCACTCTCGGCGGCGTCGCGTTCTTCTTTTTCCTCGGCGCCGGTGTCGCACGTACGATAGGCCACCTGGCGGGAAATGCCGCCAGTTCCTTGTATGCGCCGAGCGGAAAGTCCAATGCGTACACGCCGACCTTTTCGCATATCGAGACGTTGATCGTTCGCGGGGACTTCGATGGCGCCGCCACGGCGTGGGAAGTCGCCATCCTCGAGAATCCCGCGAACGCTGGCGTGCTCGTGAAAGCCGCGGACTTTCATCTGCGCGAACGGAAAGATCCCGCCACCGCACTCTCGCTGTATTTGCGCGCGCGTCAGCTCGATGTCGCGGGAACCGATCTGCGTCGCTACATCCAGCAGAAGATCGTGGACCTGTACCTCGGCCCGCTCGATGATGAGGGTCGCGCGATGTCCGAGTTGCGACGGCTCATTGATGCCTTCCCGCAATCACGCGAAGCAGAGGCGGCCCGTGAGGCGCTCGCTGCCATCAAGATCAGGCGCGAGCAAGCGTAGCGACCGGATTCACCCGTCGTCCCTTCGTGTAAAACGCCGGTCGCCTCAAGTGCGCGTCACGAAAGCAGGACAAGACTCGGACGGGTCCAGTGGACTCTATAGAGGGACTCGTTCACCTCTCTTTCACTCACGAAATCTTAACGGAACCGGATGCGCTGAGAGTGTGTTGGACACGCATCGCAGATGTCCAGAGTCGCTCACACGACTCACAACCCATTTTTTTTTCGGAGCCCGTTTCATGCGTATCAAGTCCGCCCTCGTCGCGCTCGCCATTGCCACTGCCCCGGTCGCGCTCACCGCGCAGCGCCCGGCTGCCGCCCCTGCCCCGACCAAGGACATTGTCGCGACCGCCGTGGCCGCTGGCTCCTTCAACACCCTCGCCGCCGCGCTGCAGGCCGCTGGCCTCGTGCAGACGCTGCAGGGCCCGGGTCCGTTCACCGTCTTCGCGCCGACCGATGCGGCCTTCGCGAAGCTCCCTGCCGGCACCGTTGAGGCGCTCCTCGCCGACCGTGCCAAGCTCACTGCCATTCTCACCTACCACGTCGTGCCGGGCCGCGTGCTCGCCTCCGATGTCGTCAAGCTCACCGGCGCCAAGACGGTCAACGGCGCCTCGGTCACCATCCGCGTGGTTGATGGCAAGGTCATGATCGACAACGCGACCGTCGTGAGCGCCGACGTGCAGGCCACGAACGGCGTCATTCACGTCATCGACACCGTCATCCTGCCGAAGAACTAAGCTGCCGGTTTCCGCTCGACCCAATGCTCCCGTCGCGCAGCAGCGCGGCGGGAGCTTTGGGTTTTACGCCGACGCAGCGGCAACGGGCGTGCGTACGTAGGCGATGGCGAAGAGCACGCCGAGCATGAGGTCAATTGCGCCACCGCCGGCGAGCATTGGCGCGACGCGCCCCTGCGCGAGCAGGATCATCATTGGCAACCCAAACGAGAGCTTCTCGACCACGGCGACCGGCATCAGTGCCCGATACCGCACGGGATCGCTCGCCACCACGAGAAAGGCGAGCTGCCACGCAATCGCGACTCCCACGAAGCCGTAGAAGAAGATCGGCTGTGTGATCGCGGGTGGAAACTGCTCCCCGAGAACATCGGCGAGGAAGTACATCGGTGCCAGCACCAGAAGACCCGTGACGCCGGCGAGGCGAAAAACGAGTCGAGCGAAGTTCGGAGAGGGGGTCATGAGCGCGAATATACGCGAGAAAAGAACCCAGCGCCCCACGCGAGGTACACTATCCCCACCACCGGCGTCCAGGCGGCGAAGACCGCAAGCGCCACGGCGTTCGACTTCAACGCAAGGCGCGAGACGACAGTCGAGAGCAGCAACAGCAGGGGATAGGCCGCCGACGTGCAGGTGAAGAGTCCCAGCCACCCCGCCGTGCAACTCTGCCAGAGAGTTCCGCTGGCATCCCCGAGCGACATCACCGCGGCGAGCACCGCGAAAGGCCACGGGAGAAGCAACGTGGCCGCGAGCGTCCGCCCAATCTTCACCGGAAGTGGCGTGGAGTCCTGCGGAGCGGGCGTGTTGTCGGGGAAGAGAACCATGATGGCGATAATATGCGGGACGCGCGCTCGCGCCAGAAGTCGGCGGAGTCCCGTGCCTGCTATACTCACGCATGCTCACGCTGCGACTCAAGAAGCGCACTGGCGGTGGTGCCGCGCTCACGCTCGTCCGCGCCGATGGCACGAGCACGTGGCAACGCCAGGAACGTCACGCGGCGTTCTTCGCGCATCACGACCTTGAGCATCTCGCGGTGGAGCGCATCCTTGGTCTGCGCGAGGCGTTCTACGGCCTCGTCGCGGCGGGGTGGGACTTCGAGGATTTTCTCCCGCCCTACCCGCGCGGCCCCCTCCCCGCGGAGGCGCTGTGGGCCGAGACCATCGTCGGCCTGCTCGACGTCGAACGCGCGCAGCGCGCGCTCGACGCATCGCTCATGAATGCCGCGGAGCTCAACGCACAGGTCGCGCTCAAGTTCGACATGGACGGTGGCACCCCGCCGAGCGCCGTGACCGAGGCGCAGCTCGGCGAGATTCGCCAGCTCCGTGATGAACTCTTCGCACGCTGGCATGCGTTGCCTCACGGCGACGCCCTGGAGTTGTCCGTCTTCCCTTGACGTCCCCTGCGGAAGCGCGGAGCTTTGCCGCGATGCCGCTTCCGCGTCTTCAACTGTGGCACGTCCTCGTGGGCACCCTCGTGCTCGCGCCACTCGGTGTGGCCCTTGGCGTGAGGCTCTGGCGCCGATGGACACGCAAGGCGGCGCGGCGTGCGCTCTTTCGGTTTCGCGCGCGCGTGGATCGGTTCAAGCTCACGGGAAAGCGCTACATCACCGACGCGCTCCTCGCCGATTCCGCCATCGCCGCCGCCGTGGAGTCCCACGCGAGCGAGCATGACACACCCAAGGCGCAGGTCTGGCAGCGCGTGCGGACCTATCTCGACGAAATCGTCCCGGCCTTCAATCTTCTGATGTACTACCAGTTCGGCTACGCGCTCTCCAAGGCGGCGCTCGGACTGTTCTACAAGACGACCGTGCGGATTCGCACGCCGGAGGCCTTCGAGGCGCTGCCGCGCGAGAGCATCGTCATCTATTTGATGAACCATCGCTCGAACGCGGACTACGTGCTCGCGAGCTATGGCCTCGCCGGCCAAGTCGCCATTTCCTATGCGGTCGGCGAATGGGCGCGCGTCTTTCCCCTCGAGTATCTGTTCAAGAGCTTCGGGTCGTATTTCATTCGCCGCCGCTACCGCGAGCCGCTGTATCACACGGTGCTTGAGCGCTACGTGCAGCTCATCACGCGCAACGGGGTCACGCAGGGGCTCTTTCCCGAAGGCGGGCTCTCGCGCGATGGTCGTCTGCGTCCCGCCAAGATTGGCATGCTCGACTACATGCTCGGCACCGCGCGTGAGCCGGGGTTTGCCGAGCGCATGTATGTCGTGCCGGTGGGGCTCAACTACGATCGGGTCCTCGAGGACCGCACGCTGCTGCGCGAGTTGCGCATCACCGAAAGTGGCGAGACGCCCTCTCGCCTGGCGCAGTTTCGCGAAGTCATGAATTTTGGCTTCTCGAGCTTCGGCCGCATGGGCACCGGGCGTTGGAAGCGATACGGGTGCGCTGCGGTGGTGGTGGGGGAACCGTTGCCCATCGCCCCGTGGCTCGCCGAAGTGGCGTTGGAGGGCGCGCCTCTCTTTGATCGCCCACGCGCCGAGCGACTGGCCAAGGTGCAGGAATTCACCGACGCGATGATGTCGCGCATCGGCGCGATTGTGCCGGTGACGGCCGTGCCGCTGGTCTGTGCGGCGCTGCAAACCTTCGACAGCGAGCTGATTCCTGAAGGCCGATTGCTCGCGCGCATCGAGGAACTGCGCGATGTGTTGATTGCGCAGGGCGCCGAGGTGATGGAGCCGCAGCGCGAGGCGTCGGAGACTTTTGAGCGCGCGTATCGGATGCTCGCGATGCGCCGGGTGCTGCACAAGACCGGAGATACCTACCTCATTCTCCCGCGCGGGCGGGAGTTGATCTCCTACTACGCGAATGGCGTGGCGCAGCTCTGCGGGGACTACGAAACGCAGGTGCGCGAGCGGGACGCCCTCCCCGTGGACTCTCATGGGGGGCTCTGAGTGTCCCGTGATGCGAATGTGACTCGGCGGCGCTCCCTAGGGTATTTTACCGGGTCGCTGGCGGGCGGGCCCAACATCTATTGGAGACGGATTTGATGCGGAGATTGCTGCGCCTCGCGGCGCTTCTCTCGATGATGGTGAGCCTCGGCGGCTGCTTTGCCTGGAGGACGGTTGGCGCCCTCCCGCGCTCGGCGGACCTCCCGGCGGACACGCGGTTGACGCGCTATGACGGCACGGTAATTGTCCTCGCGCAGTCGAGAATCGAGAACGACACCATTCGGGGTTACACCTCCGGGAGCAACGTCCGGTACGTGATCCCGCTGGCGCACGTGGACCTGATTGAGGCGAAGAAGCTCCAGCCGAAGGAGTCGGTCGTCGCAGGCGTGCTCGTCGGAGGGCTGGTCTATGTGATTGTGAAGGGGCTGCAGGCGACGCAACCGTTTGGGCCCATGCCAACCACTCCCTGACTCAGGGCGCGGTCGGCCCCAGTGATTGGACGACGGTGGGTATCGCCAACTGCTCAGCTCGGAAATAGGTTTGGGGGCCGCTGCCGGTGACTGGCAGCGGCCCCTGCTTTTTACACATCGCCGTCAAAGCCCCCAACGGAGCCGACATGTCCGCCGAGCGTTTGATTCTCGATTACGTCTTCGATCACGAAGTCGCGCAGGCCAATCGCGTGTGGTTGACGCAGCCGATCGGTAGCGATGCGGTCCGCGATTACACGTGGACGCAGGCACTCGATGAGGCGCGTCGCATGGCGGCGCATCTGCGCTCCATGGGGCTGCAGCCCGGCGACCGCGTCGGGATGCTCTCCAAGAACTGCGCACACTTCTTCATCGCCGAGTTGGCCATCTGGATGGGCGGCTTCACCACCGTCGCGATTTTCCCCACCGAGGGGCCGGAGACAGTGCAGTACGTCCTCGAGCACAGTGGGGCCAAGGTGCTCTTCGTCGGCAAGCTCGACGCATGGCATTCGCAGGAGCCCGGGGTGCCCGCAGACATTGCCCGCATCGCCCTGCCACTCGCGCCGGCCACTGCGTTCGACACGTGGGAGAGCATCATCGCGCGCACCGCGCCCCTCGGCGGCCGTCCCGCGCGCGCGGCAGACGACATCGGGCTCATTCTCTACACCTCGGGCTCGACCGGCACCCCGAAAGGGGTGATGCACAACTTCCGCGGCATCACGCGCGCGGCGGAAGGCATCGTGCGCGGACTCGCGCTCACGCCCGATGAGCGTGCCATCTCGTATCTCCCGCTCGCCCACGTCTTCGAGCGCGCATACATCGAATGCGCGGCGATGGTGAATCCGGGGCACATCTTCTTCACGGAGTCGCTCGACACCTTCGTGCGCGACATCCAGCGGGCGCGCCCCACGATCTTCATCTCCGTGCCGCGCCTCTGGGTCAAGTTTCAACTCGGCGTCTTCGCGAAGATGCCGCCGGCGAAGCTCGATCGCCTTCTGCGCATTCCCATTCTCGGAAAGATTGTGGCGCGGAAGGTGCTCAAGGGACTTGGGCTCGATCAGGTCCGCCTCGCCGGAAGCGGCTCGGCGCCGATTCCGGCCGACGTGATCTCCTGGTATCGGCGTCTCGGGCTCAACCTCCTCGAGGGATATGCGATGAGCGAGGACTTCGCTTACTCGCATTTCTCGACGGAAACGAAGCGGGCGCCGGGATGGGTGGGCGTGCCCTATGATGACGTTCAGGTGCGAATCGCAGAGGATGGTGAAATCCTGATTAAGTCCTCGGGCTGCATGGTCGGCTACTACAAGCGCCCTGATCTCGATGCAGAGTCGTTCACCGCCGATGGCTTCTTCCGCACGGGAGATACTGGGGAGCGTCGTCCCGACGGTCTCCTGCGCATCACCGGTCGCAAGAAGGAGCTGTTCAAGACCGCGAAGGGGAAGTACGTGGCCCCGGCGCCGATCGAGAACCGGCTGAATGAGCATCCGATGATTGAGCTGAGCTGCGTCACCGGTGTGGGGCAACCGGCGGCCTATGCGCTCGTCGTTCTGTCCGATGAATGGCGGGCCCGCGCCGGCGACACGGCGGACCGCGCGCAGATCGAGCGCGAGTTGCAGGCACTCCTGCACCGGGTGAACTCGCAGCTCGCGGAGTACGAGATCCTGCAAATGATCGTGGTGAGCCGGAAGCCTTGGAGCATCGAGGATGGGACGCTCACGCCGACGATGAAGATCAAGCGGTCGGCGATTGAGGGGGCGGCGGCGGACCGCGTGGAGAAGTGGTATGCGGCGGGAAAGCCGGTGGTCTGGGGATAAGGGCCGCTGTGGCGCAGCGACGGCGAGCGCTAGGCGATAATCGTCGGCACTGCGTACTCCGCGATGACGGTATCGCGGGTGACGATGTGCAACCCCTCGATCATCGCCTGGGCCACCAGCAGTCGGTCAAACGGATCGCGATGCAGCCGCGGCAAGGTGCGCACGGCGTCCGCGTGCCGCATCAGGACGGGGAGTTCGACAAACCCATTCTCCTGCGTGACCGTCTCGACACTACGCGCCGTGCGAATTTTCCCGAGGCCGGCTTTGATTGCTACTTCCCACTCGGAGGCCGCACTCACGTAGACGTCGTCGGCTTGCATGATGGCGTCTTGGGCGGCTGGCGAGAGCGGAGCGCCCATATCCCACCAGATGACGACGTGTGTATCGAGGAGGAGGCGCATCAGCGTCCTTCAAAATCGGCGAGCAGGTCCGGCTCGAGCGGGGCGTCGAAGTCCGCGGCGACTCGCCACTGACCATGCCCGCGGCCTGGGATGCGCTGGGCGCGAGTGTTCTCCATGGGGACGAGGCGCGCCATCGGCTGCCCCGACTTCATAATGACAATCTCTTCGCCAGCCGCGGCGCGGTCCACGAGGGCGGAGAGCTGGGTCTTCGCCTCATAGAGGCCAACGGCCTCTCGGACGACGAGCTTTGGAGGCTTGGGGGAGGACATGAAGTGAATGTCATCCGGTTGACCAAGTTGGTCAAGTAGGCGCGGCGCTGAAGAAGCGGTCTGGTCGGTACGTTGCATCGGCCCCACCACAGCAGTTGACCCTCAGCCCCCAACCCCCTACCTTCTAAGGCTCTGTTCCGTGCCGCCCGACCGGGCGATCCACGTAGAGGCAGAAGGACGAACAAAAGGGTAAGATGCCGACGATTAATCAGCTCGTCCGGCAGAGCCGCCGCGCCGTAGTGAAGAAGGACAAGGCGCCGGCTCTGAAGGAGAATCCGTTCAAGCGGGGCGTGTGCACGCGTGTGTACACCACCACCCCCAAGAAGCCGAACTCAGCGCTGCGTAAGGTCGCGCGTATTCGTCTCGTGAACGGCTTCGAAGTCACTGCGTACATCCCGGGCGAAGGCCACAACCTGCAGGAGCACTCGATTGTGCTCATTCGCGGTGGTCGTGTGAAGGACCTTCCGGGCGTTCGTTACCACATCGTGCGCGGCAAGCTCGACGCATCCGGCGTTGCAGGGCGTAACAAGAGCCGCTCCAAGTACGGGACCAAGAAGCCGAAGGCTGGAGCCCCGGCTGCTGGAGGTAAGAAGAAGTGAGCCGCCGCAAATCAGCCGTAAAGCGCACCATCCTCCCGGATGCCCGCTATGACAGTCAGACTGTCTCCAAGTTCATCAACGTCCTGATGTATCAGGGCAAGAAGTCCACCGCCGAGCGCATTTTCTACGGCGCGATGGACATTGTTGAAGCGAAGGCCGCCCAGCCGGGCGTGAACGTATTCAAGCAGGCGCTGACCAACCTGAAGCCGGTCGTCGAGGTGAAGTCCCGCCGCGTCGGCGGTGCCACGTACCAGGTCCCGGTCGAAGTCCGTCCGGAGCGCCGTACCGCCCTCGCGATGCGCTGGTTGATCAGCTACTCGCGCGACCGCAACGAGAAGTCGATGGCCGAGAAGCTGGCCGCCGAAGTGCTCGCTGCCGCGAAGGGTGAAGGCAACGCGATCAAGAAGAAGGAAGACACGCACCGCATGGCCGAGGCCAACAAGGCGTTCGCGCACTATCGCTGGTAGTCCTCAGGAATTCTGAAGAACGACGCCCCGCCTTGCTTGATTGCGAGGCGGGGTGTTTTGCTTTCGGGCCGATCGATTACTTCCGGGTAGAGTCCTTTGGGAAG
>JANLTT010000135.1:0-6348 GCA_031363115.1 Gemmatimonas sp. | reverse complement strand
GGCACCTCGAACGAGGAGCCCAGTCCGCGCTGGAGCTGCTGTTCTTGGATCCACCACGCCACCTCAGCGAGCGTGGTCACGCCGGGCGTAATCACTTCATTGGACAGGGCCCGCTCGGCGATCTGCCGACCGATTTCGGTGGCGTCGCCAAAGGCTACGAGCTCGCTCGTGACGCGACGTGAACTGAAGTCGGAGATGAGCTTCTCCGCCGAGACGATGCGAGACGCGAACGTGGGGCCGAGTGCCGCGACGATCTCGGTGTGCAGTGTGTGCGAGAGTCCGTCAGCCATCCCCATCTCGGTGGAGAGATTGAGCGCGATACGTCGGGGATTGCGTTCACGTACGAAGCTGGCGAGGTCGGTGAACGCCGGGGTGGGATCGTACGCCCCGCAGGCCGCACGGTTATGGTCGGTGACGTCAATCGCGACGCGTTCGATCCGGTCGCCGCCGCGAGCACCCTCGCGGTCCGTGAAGATGAAGTAACCGGTGGTGCCCACGTAGCCGCGACCGAGCATCTCCCAGAGCGGATCGTGGTGCCCCTCGCGCATCGCGACGATCCACATGTCGATGCCGTTCTCGCGCATGGCCTCGGGGAGGATGCGGTCGAACTTCTCGCGGCGCATCTCGCAGAGGCGGGCCCAGCGATTGTAGGCCTCGAGGTGGGACTGCGCGGCTGCCGGGGCGACGAGGACGGTGATGGCGAAGAGAGCGAGGAGTAGTCGGCGCATTACGGAGCGGGTGGGCGGTGTGCGGCGGGGGCGATTCGTGCCTTCAAGCTACGGCGAAAGCGTCGCGTTAGGTGGAGGTGTCAACCCAACCGGAGCAAGATCCCTCGTCGGCAGCAAGCGTCGTTTGCGCCTCTCACGTGCACATTTTCCTCGGCAATCAGTCACATGAAGATCATGACGATGAGCATCATGTTCTTCCTCATGTCCTTCATCTTCTTCTTGCACATTCTGCGCGCGTTGCTCTCCTCGCTGTTGATCATCAGCATGATGTTCTTCGGCTTGTTGCTGACGATGCAGTTGTTGGTGGTCACGGAGGAACGAACCTATCTGGGCATGCTTTATTTGTCGCGCAAGCGGCATTAATGACGGGAAATGGAACTATGTGTCGCGTAACTAGATATACGGCAGAGAAAGTTTTAGCGTCAATAAAGTTACAATCGGTACCGTTGTAAATATGACGCGCAACAACAATATTAGTCGTCGAATATAATTGAATGACGCGAAACTGCGAACCCGCTAAGGATCGAATTCGAGAGGAGCCTGAGAATGGCAAGAGTTAGCGAACAAATTATTGCAGCGGAGTTAAGCCGGATCACGGAGATCCTGCGGGAAAGTGCCGGGGGACTCAACCGAGACGCGATTGGTGAGGCGTATCGCGTTCGGTACTCGGTCGAGATTCCGCAGCGAACACTCCAGAGGCGCCTAGAGAGACTGGTTGTAGAAGGAAAGGTTCGTCCTGAGGGAGAGAGTCGTAGGACGACCTATCGGCACACGGAAGTCGGAGGCGGGCTGCCGGTCGCCGGTTCTGCTCCGAAGCTCTCGGCGCAGGGGGTTCGCCTTCGCGACCTCATTAAAAGGCCGGTTGGGGAGCGGGAGCCTGTGGGATACGACATTGAGTGGTTGCGCTCTTACCGCCCTGGAACAACGTGGTATCTCTCGAAGGCGGACCGAGCGCAGCTACGAGAGGTCGGGCGCACTCCGGACGATGACAGACCGGGCGGCACCTTCGCTCGGGACATCCTAGGCCGCCTGCTGATTGACCTTTCATGGGCATCGAGTCGACTTGAAGGCAACACCTACACTAGGCTCGATACGCAGAACCTACTTGAGTTTGGCCAGGTCGCAGAAGGCAAGGACGCAGCGGAGACGCAGATGATTCTCAACCATAAGGCCGCAATTGAATACATCGTCGACGCTGCCGGAGACGACGAGATTCGACCGTCGACCATCCTTGCTCTCCACGCCCTGTTGTCGGAAAACTTGCTCAACGATGCGAGTGAGGAAGGACGCCTGCGTGAAAGACCCGTGGAGATTCGTGCAAGCAGCTACACGCCTACTGCGATTCCGCAGACGATTGCCGAAGCTTTCAAGCGAATCGTGGAGAATCTGAATGACATCCCTGATCCGTTTGAACAGGCACTGTTCGCTATGGCGCACCTGGCGTATCTCCAGCCGTTCGTAGATGTCAACAAGAGAACATCGCGCCTAGCAGCGAACCTCTGCCTCATTCGGGCGAATATGTGCCCGATGTCATTCGTCGGCGCAGATGAGGAATGGTATACGCTTGGAACCCTGGCGGTCTATGAACACAAGCGAACGGAATTCTTGCGAGACTTCTTCGTGCCTGCGTACGCGCAGTCAGCCGCAAGATACCGAGTGATCAAAGACTCGGTGCCGACACCAGACCCATTGCGCCTGAAATACAGAGATCAGTTGAAAGACGTAGTGCACGACATCGTCAGCGGCGGATTCGCTCCAAGTTTGAGGCTTGTTCGAGAGCGAGCCGCGCGTCACAACATTGCCGAAGATGATCGCGAGCGATTCACGGAGCTGGTGATGGAGCTTTTGCTCAACCTGAATGTCGGATCCGCCGCGCGATATGGATTGCGCCCAAGCGAGTTTCAGGGATGGAGCACGAAAGTGCGGGTCGCGGACGTATGATGCGCGAGTGACTCTCTAGTCGCGCTCACGTGGGCTTGTGCTGCGGACGCTTCCATAAGATGCAGGTGAGCGGCGCCGCCGGAGCCCGCCTTCGTGGTGATGACGACGACGCCGCGACTCGCTCGCTGGCCGTACACGGCAACCGCGGCCGCGCCCTTGACGACTTCGATGGTCTCGATCGTCGTCGGGGTCATCGCGCGCGCGGCCGTCGCGGAAACTTCCTTGCCATCGACGAAGAAGAGCGGCTCCTCGCTCAGCGCACGCTCCCGTGCTTGATACTGCCGTGCGGCATTTTCCGCGGCGACGCCGGTGAGTCGCTCGGAGGAGCACGCCGTAAGCAGCAGCGCGAGTGCAGGGAATACCAAACGCCGATTCATGGTCATCTCCGGTACAAGGGACTACGAAACCTTACCCGTCGAACGGCAAAAACGTCACGTGGCGTCAAATGTGTCATCGTCTCGCTAACGTGGATTCTGCGGCAAAGGAATAACCCGGCAAGCCCGATTATGGCGCCGCCGCACAACCCCATTATTCCACTCTTATCAATGCGAGAGAACCCCCATCCAGCAAAAAGCGCCGTTAACGCCCCCGGTTATGCTGCAGACAGCGCAGCATAATCCGAGGCCCGACCCTAAACCGCGTCCGGCCGCATCCCGAGATACACCGCCATCGCCTGCTTCACCGAAAGCCGCGCCGACGCTTCGAGTTCGTACTCAAGCGTGATCTCACCAAGCTCTGCCGCGCCGTGCCGCTTCCGGCGCGCGGACGCCTCGTTGCTCGACTCATGTCGGCGACCATAGTCGCGGCTCGCCATCCAAAGCGAATTCGCCGCACGCCACCACTCCTCGCTCTCGCCACCGCGTCCAATCGCCGCCGTCTGTTCGTAGAGCGTCGTGCGCGTGGCAAGCTGCGCGTCACACAACTCAGCCAAGTCCCACGCCGCGTTGAACTCTTCGTCGTCGGCACCGAGCGCCACGAGCCGCGAAAGCCGATCATGCTGGCGGCAAGACTCCTTGGCCGCACGATACAGCGCGTCGGCCGCGTCGCGCACGGGATGAACGGAAGGCTTGGAGGGACGGGGAATCGACTTCTTCGGCATGAGTGCTTGGTGGGGGATAGGTGAATCCTCACCCAGTGCGGTCCCCTCGCGCAAGCGGGGGCGCTCCGTCTCATCTACGTCCGTACTACGGCGCTCTTGGCTCCGCGACCACGAACGCCAACTGCGTGCCGTCCGGGCTCAGCGCGAGCCGCGAAATGCCCTGCACGCCAAACGCCGCAAAGTCCGCCGCGACATCCCATCGCCCATCCACCCAGCGATAGATCCGCGATCCCGCCGACAGCAACAGTTGCCCGGACGCCGTCCAAACGTGGTACTCGCCGCCACTCGGCGCCGGCGCCAACCGACGCACCGTGGCGGTGCGGACATCCACTTCGCCCACCACGGCGGTATCGCCGTGCATGTGAATGAAGGTAAAGGCGTCGCGCCCCGGCACGCGTGCGAAGGCGCGGCCAATTCGACGCGCCAGCGTGTCCACTCGCTCCGTGCGCGGGTCAGCGAGCACGAGCGCATTCGGCTCGCCGAGCACGAAGGCGCCTATCGCCGTCTCACCAATCCAGACGTGATATCCCACCGGCCTGAGCCCAGGGAGAATCACGCGGGACGGCATGCCATCCCACCCAAACGCCCAGAGCCGCTGCGTGGAATCGGCCTCAACGCGAATCACGCTGATGCCACGCCCATCAGACATCACGGTGGCGGAGTATTCGCTCTCCACATCGGTACGCGTGAAACGCGTCGGTGCGCCGCCACGAATCGGCGCGCGCCAAATGTCCGACGGACCATCACCCTCGATGCGCGTGTAGAGCACCGCCGCACCGTCAGGAGTGAAGGTCGGCTGATTGTCGTAGCCTGGTCGCTGCGTGAGGTTGCGTGGCGTCCCGAAGGTGACGCTGCTTCCGCGCGACGAGAGCGAGACGACCCAGATGTCCGTGCCGCCCTGCGCCCGCAGCGCATCGGCACTGACCACGCTGCACGCCAACGCCAATCCAACAATCGTCGTCCGCATTATTCCGCTCCTAGAAGTAGGCCGCGACACTCGCCCAACCCAATCCGCACCGCACCCTCACGCTCGCACCATCCACGCAGAATCACCTCATCGCCATCGGCAAGAAAGGCGCGCGTCTCGCCATTCGGCAGGGTGACTGGCTCCGCCCCGCGCCACGCGAGCTCCATCATGCTGCCGCGCGATTCCTTCGTGGGGCCAGACACCGTCCCACTCGCGAAGAGATCCCCCGCACGAAGATTGCATCCATTGCTCGCATGGTGTGCGAGCATCTGCCCCATCGTCCAATACATCCCGCGGAAATCGCCATGCGAAAGCCGCACCGCACCCTCACCCGCCGTTCGCATCTTCGCGGTGCGAATCCACACTTCCAACCTGATGTTGAATCCACCCGCGGCCTGATCACGCGCGTCAGTGAGATACGGCAGCGGCGCCGGATCATCGGTCGCACGCACACGCGACGGCGCACGGAAGGGCGCGAGTGCATCCAGCGTCACCACCCACGGCGACACGGTCGTCGCGAAGTTCTTCGCGAGGAACGGCCCGAGCGGCTGATACTCCCACGCCTGCAGGTCGCGCGCCGACCAGTCATTCACCAACACCAAACCCGCGATGTGCTTCTCGGCGTCGCTGAGCGGAATGGTTGCGCCCATCGCATTCCCGCCCGCCACAAAGGCGCCGACTTCCAACTCGTAGTCCATCCGCGCACTCGGTCCAAAGACCGGCGGCCCCTCGGGCTTCGCGGAGGTCTGCCCCTGCGGACGTCGCACCGGCGTCCCGCTCACCACGAGCGACGACGCACGGCCGTGGTAGCCAATCGGGACATGCTTGTAGTTCGGCAGCAGCGGGTTATCCGGACGGAACATCGAGCCCACGTTCGTCGCGTGATCAATGCTCGCGTAGAAGTCGGTGTAATCGCCGACCACGGCGGGCATCGCCATCTGCACCGCAGACATCGGCACCAACAGATCGGCGTCCGCCTGTGCGCGTGCGCCTTCTGGCGTGTCCTCGCGCAGCAACAGACTCAAGCGCGCACGAAGCGCCGCCAGTCCGCTCCGCCCCGTCGCAAAGAGAGGGGTGAGCGACTCGGCGCCACAGGCCTCCAACACATCAATGCGCAGTCCATCGAGCAGTCCGACCTCGCGCGCATGCGCGAGATCCAGAATCATCTCGCCAATCGCCACGCCGAGCCGCGGCACATTGCCGTCCGTCGGGTGGTAAGCGCCGAGCGGGAGGTTTTGAATCGGGAAGTCGGTGCCCGCCAGATGCGCGGAGGCGACCCAGCTACGGAGCGCGGGGTCATGCGTCGTATCGAGCGAGCCAGCAACCGCGTCGTGCGTCATCGCGAAGTCGGGAGAAGGGAGAGAGCAGCAAGGTCCTGCACCGGCTCCATAAAGGAGCACGATCCAAACGATCCTGCAAAGGTCGCACGCGCCGCGGCAACCTGCGCGGACGTGGCGCTAAGCTCACGCCAACGGAGGGCGTCGTCCGTGAAGACGATGGCCGACGCATCGGATTCCTCGAGGAGTGGCATCACCGCGCCCGGCGCGTGCCCCGCGTGCAAGAGCACCGCGACCACGAACACGTTGAGAAAGCCATACATCGTGCCACGCGGG
>JANLTT010000084.1:0-4873 GCA_031363115.1 Gemmatimonas sp. | reverse complement strand
TACCACACCTACCACACCTACCACACCTACCACACCTACCACACCTACCACACCTACCACACCTACCACACCTACCACACCTACCACACCTACCACAGCAAACGGGCGCCCCGAGCTAAGCTCGGAGCGCCCGTTTGATTGTGCCGGCTCGTGGTTACGAAACCTTGGAGACGTTCTCGGCGGCCGGGCCCTTGGCCCCCTGCACGATGTCGAACTCCACGGCGTCGCCCTCTGCGAGCGACTTGAAGCCAGAACCCTGGATCGCGCTATAGTGCACGAAGCAATCCTTGGTGCCGTTGTCGGGGGTGATGAACCCGAAACCCTTCGCATCGTTAAACCACTTCACCTTGCCGGTCGTACGCATTCCCTGCTCCTGATGATGTTGATTGATGCCTGGAGCGGAACGCGCCGCACCTGCACAATCGGACTCGCGAGACTAAATGGACCCCTCGCGTTGGATCATTCCTCAGACAGCCTGAGGGACGATGGAAAGGTAGGGGGTACTAGCGCACCCCGCAATAGCGAGTTTTTTCGTGACCAATCCTTCCCTCCCTCGTCCGTTCGGCGCCGCCCCAGAAAGGCCCGCCCCGGCGCCCCGTGATGTTGCCCGGGACCGTTGGGGCCACCCCGCGGCGTTGCTACCATTGTACACGGGGATTTGGCCCTTCTCGGCCTCCCTGCCCGCCCTTCTTTACCGACCTGCCCGATGCCGTCGCCCTTTAAGCCCCGCCGAAAGACCGTCACCGCCGATGTTGGCGGCGTAAAGGTCGGTTCCGCCCACCCGATTGTCGTGCAGTCCATGACAAATACGGATACCGCGGACCCCGCCTCGACCGCCGCACAGGTCGCGGCCCTCGCCAACGCGGGTTCGCAGATTGTCCGCATCACCGTCAACAACGATGAAGCGGCGGCGGCGGTCCCCGAGCTCATGACGCGGCTCAGCGACCTCGGAGTCTCGGTCCCAATCGTCGGCGACTTCCATTACAACGGCCATCTCCTGCTCCGAAAGTATCCCGCCACGGCGATGGCGTTGGCGAAGTATCGCATCAATCCGGGCAACGTGGGCACCAAGCATCGCGATGACAACTTCCGCACCATCGTGCAGGTGGCCGTCGACAACAACAAGCCCGTGCGCATCGGCGTGAACTGGGGATCGCTCGACCAAGATCTCCTCACGCAGATGATGGATGACAATGCGAAGTCCGCCGAGCCGGTTGAGGCAAAGGAAGTGTATTTCGAGGCGATGCTCGAGTCGGCGCTGCGCTCGGCCGCCCTCGCGGAAGAAACAGGACTGCGGCATGACCAGATCCTGATTTCGGCGAAGATCTCTCAGGTGCAGGACCTGCTCACCGTGTATCGCCGCCTTGGCGCGCGCTGCGACTATCCACTGCATCTCGGACTCACCGAGGCAGGGCTCGGCACCAAGGGCGTCGTGGCCACCACGGCCGCGCTCTCGCTCATCCTCAGCGAGGGGATCGGCGACACCATTCGCGTGTCACTGACGCCGCGCCCGGGCGGTGATCGCACCGAAGAGGTGCTCGTCGCGCAGCAGATTCTGCAGTCGCTGGAGTTGCGCTCCTTCACGCCGCAGGTGACCGCGTGCCCGGGATGTGGTCGCACGACCTCCACCTTCTTCCAGAAGATGGCCGAGGACATTCAGACGTATCTGCGAGACCAGATGCCCGTGTGGCGTGAGTCGCACCCTGGCGTCGAGGAGATGAAGGTCGCGGTCATGGGTTGCGTGGTGAATGGACCGGGCGAGTCGAAGCACGCCAACATCGGCATCTCGTTGCCGGGAACGTTTGAGGAGCCGAAGGCGCCGGTCTACGTGGACGGCAGTCTGCGCGTCACGCTCAAGGGCGATCGCATCGTGCCGGAATTCCTCGAGTTGCTCGAGAGCTACGTGGCGAAGACGTACCCGAACCGCTAAGCCACCGCTCGCCAATACCGCGTCGCGTTACGCCTGTCCTGCGCACGCGGCACAGGGCAGGGAATCAGGCGGCTTCGAGCGCCACTACGAGTTCGTTCAGCTCGGCAAGAATTGGCGCCGCAAATCCGAGGGCCGTGAGCCGGTCGCGCACGCCGCGGTACCAGAGCAGCGTGCTCTCGCGGCCGCCGTTGAATCGTCCCCACACCGTTTCCGCGTCGATCGTCCGACGCAGGTCGGCGAGAATACTCCCTGCATTGTGCACTTTGTCGGCAGCGCAGACCCAGCGCGCCGATTCGCTCGCGCGCTCAAGTCGCTGGAGGTAATCGGCTTTGATCTCGTCGCGTGAGAGCTCCACGCCGTCATCGTCGGAGCGACGCTTCGTCACGGCGAGCACCGTGGCGAGGACATCATCGCCGAACTTCGAGGCGATGCGATCCTCCAGCATCTCGCGCGTCCACCCCTCGCGCACGCAGTCCTCGATCACATCGTGCAGGATGCCCGCAATGACGGTGTCCTCATCGCAGCTATAGCGCGTGAGGATGACTGCGACATTCGCGGGGTGCGTGAGGTAGGGCATGCGCGTGCCCTTCCGCACCTGGCGGTCATGATGCTTCGCGGCGAAGGCGAAGGCATGATTGAGTCGATCTGAATAGCCAATCATCTGGTCGTCGGGAACATAGTGCGCATCACAGGCTAACGCACGATGCCGGCGCTCAGTTGAAGATCGAGCACGGTGAGCGCGAGACCTTGGACGACAACGCCAAGTCCGGCGCCAACCAACCCGAGGCGTCTCCCGAGCTTCCAGCCGCAGAGCGCGAGTGTGAGTCCCAGCATCACGTAGCCGACGTCGAGTCCGATATTGAGCCAGACAAATCGATCAAGCGCGATGGCGCCGGCCAGGTCGCGAATCTCAAGGCCGCGTCCGGCCCACCAGACGATCAACAAGTCGATGACACCCCAGGCGGCGCACTGGATTCCGAAGTGCTGCAAGAGCGGGGAATCCGTCCGACGCAGGCGCACGAATGCCACCAACCCCGAGCCAATCAGAATGCTGAGTGCCGCCCAGACTCCGAGCTTCAGAAGATGCAGTTCTTCGAGCGCGATGAGGTCTGAGCCGAATTGAGAAGTGCCAATCTGCATAAAATGACCTTATACTGGCTTGTTGATGGCGTCTTGGACTGCCTTGAAAGAGCCGCCTGGCGTGCGGCCCTTCCGCTTCGACAGAAATGCGGCGAGCTCAGCGCGTGACGGGAGCAGAGGCCGAGGAGCGTCCCAGATAACCACACTGTGAAGCTTTTCGGACCCTTCCTGAACCCTTGCTCCAATCGCGGTGAACTGCGCGACCGGGGTCTCTCCGAGGGTGCCACAAAGCACCAGCGGCGCGCCAGCTAGGAGGTCACGCGCCAGCGAGAGATCGTGCAGGGCGACCACCAGAATCGTGAACTCGAAGCCGTTACGGAACTCTGAAAAGCTCGCGCGCGCCTCGGCACCGACCGCGGAATCCAACTCGGAGCCACGCGCCGTGCCGGCGGGAATCATCTGAATCGTGAGCCCGTCGCTCGAACCCACGGGGCGCGCGACCTCGCGCCACGTAAAGGCACCGGCCATCGCATCGGTGAATCCCGGCTCCGGGTGATCTCGGAAGATGCGGGCCAGCGCGATTTGCTCCGGGTCAAGTTCCGCGACGAGCGTCGTGCGATGATCAGCCGCGGCAGCAATCGCGAGGCGCGCGGCCACCGCGGCGGCAATCACGATGTCATCACCCGTCACGATCACCGAGCGGGCGCGTGTTCCGGTGGCGGTGAGTCCGAGATAGAGCACGCGAAAGGGATCCACACCGCTGGGGCGAAAGCGTAGTGGTCCATCGGGAATCGCGTCTCGCACCATGGCGAGCGCCGGTGCACCGACGGCCCGCTCCGCTTCCAATCCGTAGGCAAGGGTTGGCTCGCGCATCTCATGGACGAGGGCACTTCCGACGCGCAACGCCACGCCGAACACGAGAAGCGCCAGCATCACGAGTCCCGGCGACATCGGAGGCACCGCGCTGCGCCGTGTGGCGAGCAGCTCTTCGAGTTGAACCACGGTGTCGCCCGCGGCACGATACTCGGCGAGCAGGCGCGCCGAGCTATCGCGGAGAGACAGAACCGTTGCCCGCAGCGCCGCAGTGTCCGCGGCAGCACTCATCACGGAATCCGTCGCCGACGTGCGTGACGACACCAGGGGCTGCGGGGCGAGTGCGGCACGCCGCGTCTCGGCCATCTCGATCATCGTGCGTCCGAGGCGACGCACCTCGGTGGGCTCCGTGGTTCCGCGGAGCGAGTCGGCGAAGGCGCGCATCCGCGGCCCGTAGCGCAACAGCGGATCATCGGCGAGCGCGAGGAGCGCAGGCACGCTCTGATCGGCGCGCGCCGACGTGAGGGCACGTTCGAGTGCCGCAAGGCGGGGATCGCGCGGCATCGTCGCACGCGCCACGCTCGGTCGTCGCGACCGCGGAAGCGTGACGAGGGCGTCCGCGAGCGCCGAGTCCGCCATCGCACTGCGCTCTTGCATCGTGCGAACGCGCGCACTGATGCGCAGGGTATCTGCGGCGGCGCGGTCCAAGGCATCGCGCGTGCCTGCGAGGGGATCACCTGTGGCAACCGGGAGCAGCAACGCCACGACCGTGATTGCACCGCCGAGTCCGAGCCACCACCGCGTGAAGCGACGCGTGCGACGAATGGCGAGGGCGAGTCGCGCCGCGAACCACTCCGCACCCCGAAGCGGGCGGAGTGGAGGACGCGTGCGGGAGGTGGCGGGACCGGTCATGTCATGTGAGTAGTAGTGCGGTCAGTCGAGCAAAGCAAACGGGTGGTGGGGGGGGGTTGTAGGCCCCAACCCCCACCGTAAAAAAAAAAACGCCACCCCCCCCCGCCCCCCCCGCGGGAATAAAAAACAGTCGAACCC
>JANLTT010000068.1:0-8633 GCA_031363115.1 Gemmatimonas sp. | reverse complement strand
GTCATCTCGCTGATGTTGCGCAACAAGCGGAATGCGATGATCGGCTCAAAGACATTGAGTTGAAGCTGCCCCGCCTCCGCGGCCATCGTCACCGTGACGTCGCCGCCGATCACATCGAAGCAGACCTGATTCACGACCTCGGGAATGACCGGATTTACCTTCCCCGGCATGATGCTTGAGCCGGGCTGCATCGCGGGGAGACGAATCTCGCCGAAGCCGGTGCGCGGGCCGCTCGAGAGGAGGCGCAGGTCGTTGCAGATCTTGCTGAGCTTCACGGCGCAGCGCTTGAGTACGCCCGAGAGCTGAACGAAGGCGCCGGTGTCGCTTGTCGCCTCCACAAGGTCCGGTGCCGTAATCAGCGCCAGCCCGGTGACCCGGGAGAGATGCGCTCGCACCTTCTCGGCGTAGCCATGTGGCGCGGTGATACCGGTGCCGATGGCCGTGGCACCCATGTTGATCTCGCGAATGAGCGCCTTGGCTTCCTCCAGGCGATCAACGTCTTCGGCCACTGTGTGTCCGAAGGCGCCGAACTCCTGGCCGAGCGTCATGGGGACGGCGTCCTGCAACTGCGTGCGCCCCATCTTCACGTGCGGCGCGAACTCCGTGCCCTTGGCGAGGAATGACGCCACGAGCAAACGCATCTCGGCCTGTAGCCCACCAATCGCGGCATGCATCGCGAGCTTGATGGCGGTGGGATACACATCGTTGGTGCTCTGCGAGAGGTTCACATGCTCGTTCGGATGCACGCGCTCGTAGTGGCCGCGCATTTCGCCGAGGAGTTCGAGGGCGCGGTTGGCAATCACCTCGTTGGCGTTCATGTTCGTTGAGGTGCCGGCACCGCCTTGGATCATGTCCACGCGGAAATGCTCGTGGTGCGTGCCGGCGCGAATCTCGTGGCAGGCACGGACGATGGCATCGGCGACGTCCTCGGGGAGATTGCCGAGTTCGCGATTGGCGAGGGCCGCGGCTTCCTTCACCTGCGCGAGTGCGATCACGAGTTCGGGGAACTCGCCCACCGTGACGCCGGTGATGGGGAAGTTTTCAATCGCGCGGAGGGTCTGCACGCCGTAGAGCGCGGCCTGCGGCACATCACGCACGCCGAGGAGGTCCTTCTCCTTGCGCGTGGGGCCCCCGAAGCCTGCGGCGCGGTCCTTGCCGGAGAGCGAGGCATCGGCCGACTTGAGTCGCGCGGCGAGGACGCGTGCCGAGCGCGCGAGGAGGGCGGCGTGCAGTCGCGGCTGATCTTTCAGGAGGGGCTCGAGGGTGCCGCGATCAAAGCGCAGGGCGACGATACGCGAGACCACGAGCCCTTCAGTGTGATGCGTGTCTTCTTCTTGGAGGAGAAGACTTTCGCCAACAATCTCACCGGGCCCGAGCGTGGCGAGACGCGTGGCCTGTTCGCCTCCCGCGAGTTCGATGGCGAGGGTGCCTTCGAGGAGGACCCAAAAGGCCTGCCGCCTGTCACCATCGCGGAAGAGCAGTGCACCGACCTCGTACTCGACCTGCTCACTGGCGCGCGACAGGTGCCAGAGAACTTGATCGGGGAGATCGGTGAAGAAGGGGACGGAGGCGAGTTTGTTGGCGATCATAGTGAGTGAAAGCTAGCGAAGGGGGCGCAGCCCACGGCGATTACATGCCGGGGCCGGAGGTGAGTTGGCGGACAAGGCGGTACATGAACTCGAGCCCTTCGTAGAAGCTCTTGGAGGAGACATTCTCGTTCATGCCGTGGGCGTTGGCGTTCTCGTAGAAGAGCCCGGAGATGCCGTAGACGGGGATGCCCGCGTTGCGCAGGAAGCGGCCGTCGGTGGCCCCGGTGCTCATCGTGGGGACGGTGGGCATGCCGGGCCACATCTCCTGCGCGGTGCGCTCGAAGGTGCGGAGGAGATCTGCGGTGAGCGGCGAGGCGGGTGAGTCCTCGGCGGCGCGTTCGACCGTGATGTGCACGGCGGTATCGGCCACGGCGGCCACGATGCGGGCCTGCACCGTCTGCATGGTTTCGTCGGGGAGAATGCGGCAGTTCACGGTGGCGCGCGCGCGCTGCGGGAGGGCATTCATGGCGTGGCCGCCGCTTAGGAGCGTGGCGACGCAGGTAGTGCGCATGCGCGAGTTGTTCGATGGGTCGTGCGCGATGATGGCGGCTGCGGCGTCATCGCGTTCGTTGGCGACGATGCGGCGCATCGCGGCGCCGTTTTCGCCACCGACAATGTCGGCCTGGCGTGCGAAGTAGGCGCGCGAGACTTCGTTGAGGCGCACGGGGTGGTGATACTCGCCGAAGCGCGCGAGGGCGCGGGCGAGGGAGTAGATGGCGTTGTCGGGGCGCGGGACGGAGCTGTGGCCGCCGGAGTTGGTGGTCTCCAGAATGAAGTTCGCGACTTTCTTCTCGCTCGCCTGCACATCGTTGGAGATGCGACGGCCCTCTTCCATGCGGCCACCGCCGCCTTCGTTCAGTGCGTACGCGGCATCGAGGAGTTCCGGGCGATTGGCGAGGATCCACTTCACGCCATTCTCGGGGCCGCCTTCTTCGTCCGCGGTGAGCGCGACGATGATGTCGCGGTCGGGGACGATTCCCTCGGCGCGCATGCGGAGGAGAATGGTGAGATGAATCGCGCTCTCGTCCTTGTCATCGGCGACGCCGCGGCCGTAGAAGGAGCCATTCTGTTCAATGAAGGTGAAGGGCGGGAGGGTCCAGTCACGCGGATCGGCTTCGACGACGTCAATGTGCGAGAGCAGGAGAATGGGCTTCTGCGTGCGCGAGCGGCCGCGCATGCGGACGATCAGGTTGCCCTTCCGTGGTGCGTTCTCGATGACGACGACATCCTCACTCGGGAAGCCGGCGGCGCGCATGTGGCGGGCCATGGCTTCGGCGGCGGTAACGGTGTTGCCGACGGAGTGGGTGGTGTTGATCTCGACGAGCTCCTTGAGGAGGGCGCGGGATTGTGCCTCCCAGCGGGAGAGCTGGCGTGCCTCCTGCGCGTGAAGCGTCGCGGGGAGGAGGGTCGCGAGGGCGAGCAGGGAGCGGATCGAGCGGCGCATGCGGGGCGTGTCCGGATGGGAAGTTTGGCGAGTGCCGACTGCCGCATCTTGGGGGTGTCTGTGTGGGGAAGCAAGCTTTCGAAGGCGGGTCACCACGGAGACACGGAGACACGGAGGGTGCTGCGACCGAATCCACTGTCGAAGTTTCCTCAAGAATTGTCTTGGAATCACGCAGAGGGAGTCGGGTGTGACGGATTCCTCCGTGCCTCTGTGTCTCCGTTGTGAAAGTCGTTGTAGTTTGTGAATCGCTAGCCACCCACCTGAACAGCACGGAGCAATTCACGTGTCCACCAGCCGTCGCGACTTTCTTGCCACCACCGCCGCGGCTGTTGCCGCCGCGTCGATTGCGCCCAACGCCGCCGCGGCCGCTCCGTCGCTCCGGGCACGTCCAACCGTGATCTCCAGCGCGAATGGCCTGCGCGGCGTGAAGGTCGCGTACGACCAGGTCGTCGGCGGCGGCGACACCCTCGATGCAATCATCGCCGGGGTGAACATCCAGGAGCTCGATCCCAACGATCAGTCCGTCGGCCTTGGTGGCTTCCCGAATCGCGATGGCGTGGTGCAGCTCGATGCCAGTTGCATGCATGGGCCCACGAAGCGCGCGGGGGCGGTCGGCTGCCTCGAGGATATTGCCACGCCGAGCTTGGTGGCGAAGGCGATCATGGACTACACCGACCACATCATGCTCGTGGGCGAGGGTGCAAAGAAGTTCGCCATCGAGATGGGCTTCAAGACGCAGAACCTGCTTACCGAGAAGACGCGGCAGGATTGGCTGCGGTGGCGCGCGCGGTTGAATCCGAACGACGCGCACCTCGATTACGACGGCAACGTCGCGATTAAGTTCTCGACCGGCACGATCAACATGAATGCCGTGAATGCGGCGGGCGACATCAGCTCGGTGACGACCACGAGCGGGATGGCGTGGAAGGTGCCGGGGCGTGTGGGCGATTCGCCGATCATTGGCGCCGGGCAGTACTGCGACAACACCGTCGGTGCGGCGGGCTCGACCGGACGCGGCGAGGCGAACATCAAGGTGTGCGGCGGCTTTCTGACCGTGGAGTTCATGCGTCAGGGGCTCTCGCCGCAGGCGGCCTGCCTCAAGATGCTCGAGCGCCTCGTGGCGATGACGGAGGCGCGGCTGCTTGATGCTCGTGGGCGTCCGAACTTCGACCTGCAAGTGTACGCGGTGAACAAGGCCGGGGAGTACGGCTCGGCGACGATCTACGAGGGGGCGGATTTTGCGGTCTGTGACTCGCGCGGGGCGCGGTTGGAGAAGTGTGCGTTCATGTACACACGGGCCCGTTAGATCAAGAGCAGATGTGAGTTGGAAGTTGCCAGTTGTCAGGGTCGTTCACTTCCAACTACCAACTAACAACTCACATCTGCAGTTCACGTCTTAAAGTTCGACGCCGTGCCGCTCACGCGATCCGCGGCCTGCACGAGTGCATTCGCCGCCGCCGCAATCTCCTGCGTGCTGGCGCTCTGCTCCTCACTCGCCGCGGCGACATCCTGCATCGAGTTCGCGAAGGCCTGAGTGCCGTGCGCGAGTGAGTCGAGCTTCGCGGTGATTTCACCGGCGAGGGTGTGGCCCGAGTTCGCCGAGCTCCCCATCGCGGAGATCCAGGCATCGCCCTCGCCCACGGCGCGTTCGACCTGCGTGAAGGCCTGACGGCCGCGCGAGGTGGCGTTGCGCACGGCTTCGACCGCGGAGCGCGTGCGGGCACCGGTTGTGGACGCGGTTTCCATCTGCGCAATCAGTTCCTTCATGAGGTCGTCCACCTTCTGCGCGGCCTCGCTGGTGGTCTGTGCGAGGCGACGAACCTCGTTGGCGACCACCGTGAAGCCTTCGCCATGTTCGCCGGCGCGTGCGGCTTCCATCGCCGCGTTGAGGGCGAGGAGCTTCGATTGCCGCGCGATCTTCTGGACGAGCGCGACAAAGGTGCGGATCTCGTCGGAGGCGGTGGCGAGTGCGGCAGTCGCGCGCGCTCCCTCCTGCACCCCCTGTGCGAGATCGTCGAGGCGGCGCGCGCCCTCGTCGAGGATCTCGGCGTTCTCGGTGGCGAGCGACTTGAGCTTGGTGTTGCGCGCAACGCCCTCGGAGGCACCCGAGGAAAGATTGCCCGCGAGTCCGGCGAGGCGCGTGGCGTCAAGCGAGAGGGTGCGGATGGTGTCGGCCATCGTCACCGCCTCGAGACTCAGTGAGCTCGCCGTTTCGGCAATGCCCGAAGCCGCCTGCGCCATGTGCTCGGTGGAGGCGGTGATCTCACTGGCCCGCTGCCCGGTGACGGTCGCGTTCTCGCGAATCAGCGTCGTGAGGCTGCGCAGGCTCCCGGTCATCTCGACCATCGCGCGGCCAAGTCGGCCGAGTTGTCCGCCGGCGGAAGCGGCCTCCGGGGTGTGCGTGAGATCCCCCGCCGCGATCCACTCGGCGACCTCGGCGAGCCCACGAATTTGGTTGCCGACGATCGGGGAGATGAGGAAGCGGAAGACCAGCGCGGCGGAGGCGATGGCGACCACCAGCAGCAGGGTCACGAACCAGAGGAGGTTTCCCGCGACCGAAAGCTCACCAACGATGCCGCGGCCAGCGGCGAGGAGGGCGACAACGGCAAGCGTCCCAAGGACCGCAGCCCAGTTGGCGACGCGGTCAATGATGTGCGTTCGGGTGCGAGGTTCGGAGCCGGTTGTGTTGGTCCGGGGGTCCGAGGGGGCTAAATTGGTCAGAATCCCTTCCACAGACGATGACAGACTTCGAAATTGAGCCGATCGGCTACGACCCGTCGGTGGTCGAGGCGCGCTGGCGTAGCAGTTGGGCCGAGCGCGGCACCCATCGCACCGACATCGCAAATGGCGAGCGGCCGTTCTATGCGTTGATGATGTTCCCGTACCCGTCGGCCGAAGGGCTGCACGTCGGGAATCTCTTTGCGTTCACTGGATGTGATATCTATGCGCGATTCCAGCGCCTGCAAGGCCACACGGTCTTCGAGCCGCTGGGTTATGACGCGTTCGGAATTCACTCCGAGAACTTCGCGCTGAAGGTCGGGAAGCATCCGATGGACCTGATTCCGAGCAACATTCGGAATTTCCGGCGTCAGTTGGATCGCGCGGGGTTGATGGTGGACTGGTCGCGCTCGGTTGATACCACGCAGCCCGATTACTACAAGTGGACGCAGTGGGTCTTCCTGCAGTTGTACAAGCAGGGGCTCGCGTACAAGAAGGCCGCGGCGGTGAACTGGTGCCCGTCGTGCAAGACGGTGCTGGCCAATGAGCAGGTGGAGGGTGGCACCTGCGAGCGCTGCGGTACGGTGGTGGAGCAGCGCTTCCTCGAGCAGTGGTTCTTCAAGATCTCGGACTACGCGCCGCGGCTGTTGAAGAATCTCGAGACCTTGGACTGGTCGCCGACGACGGTGCAGGCGCAGCGGAATTGGATTGGGAAGTCTGAGGGGGCCAAGCTCCGCTTTGCGGTGATTGACCCGCTGGTGGATGCTGGGAGTTCGGCCGTATCGGTGACGACGGAGATGCGCGGGATGATCGCGCAGATTGAAGTCTTCACGACGCGCCCGGACACGATCTTCGGTGCCACGTATCTCGTGCTGGCCCCGGAGCATCCGTTGGTGGAGCAGCTAACGACGCCGAATCAGGATGGGGTGGTGCGAGAGTATCGCGCGCGCTCGTCGAAGCAGGACCTGATTTCGCGCAAGACCACCAAGGAGAAGACCGGCGAGTTCACGGGCTCGTACGCGGTGAATCCCGCGACCGGGGCGATGATTCCCATCTGGATTGCTGACTACGTGCTGATGGAGTACGGCACGGGCGCAATCATGGCGGTGCCGGGGCATGACGAGCGCGACTTTGACTTTGCGCAGAAGTTCGATTTGCCCATTCCGCGTGTGGTGGCGGGCGAGGGGCAGGATGCGCACACGCCCTTCAATGGCGCAGCCTACGTTGGCGATGGCGTGCTCGTGAACTCGGGTGAGTTCGACGGGCTGGGCGTCACCGAGGGGAAGGCGAAGGTGACGGCCTGGCTCGCGTCGAAGCATGCCGGCGAAGGGGTGACGAACTATCGCCTGCACGATTGGTGCATCTCGCGTCAGCGCTACTGGGGCCCGCCGATCCCGATTGTGTACTGCGACGATTGCGGCACCGTGCCTGTGCCCGAGTCGCAGTTGCCGGTGGTGCTGCCGAACATTCCGGACTTCAAGCCGGACGATTCAGGTATCTCGCCGCTCGCGCGCCACGAGGAGTGGTACCGCACGCCCTGCCCGACTTGTGGCAAGATGGCGCGTCGCGAGACCGACGTGAGCGACACCTTCCTCGATAGCGCCTGGTACTTCCTGCGCTATCCGAGTGTGGGGCGCGACGACATCGCGTTTGATGCGACGATCACGAAGAAGTGGTTGCCGGTCACGACGTACATCGGCGGCAACGAGCACGCGGTGCTGCATCTGCTGTACTCGCGCTTCATCACGATGGTGCTGCACGATGCGGGGATGCTGGACTTCGAGGAGCCGTTCGCGAAATTCCGCGCGCACGGGCTGATCATTCGCGACGGCGCGAAGATGTCAAAGTCGAAGGGCAATGTCGTGAACCCCGATGACTACATCGAGCAGTGGGGGGCGGATTCGTTCCGCACCTACCTCATGTTCCTCGGCCCCTTCGAGGAGGGGGGCGACTTCCGCGACGCCGGCATCAGCGGCGTGAAGCGCTTTCTCGACCGTCTCTGGGCGTCCGTGCGCGACTGCGATCACGCGGCCGCGGCAGAGGACGAAGTGAATCGCAAGCTGCATGCGACAATCAAGAAGGTCGGCGAGGATGTGCCGGCGTTGAGCTACAACACCGCGATCGCGGCGATGATGGAGTACATGAACGCGCTCCGAAAGGGCGAGCGGAAGACCGCGCGCGCCGAGGTGGAGCCGTTGGTGCAGATGGTCGCGCCCTTTGCGCCGCATGTGGCCGAGGAGCTGTGGGAGATGCTGGGGCACAAGACCAGCGTCTTTGATTCGCGCTGGCCTGTGTACGACCCGTCGCTCTTGGTGTCGGACACCATCGAGTTGGTGGTGCAGGTGAGCGGGAAGACGCGCGGCAAGCTCGTGGTGTCGAAGACCATCACGCAGGACGAGGCGCTGGCTGCGGCGCGCGCGGATGCGTCGATTGGGAAGTTCATCACCGGCGAGCCCAAGAAGGTGATTCTTGTGCCGGGGCGGTTGTTGAACGTCGTGATGACCTAGGCGCGCTTCTCCGGCTCGAGTTGGAGCTCGCTGATGTCAGCGAAGAGCTCGGCCCCGGCGATGGGCTCGACGAGCCCCATCTTCACGGCATAGCCTCCGACGATGATTCGCGGACGCATCTCCGCTGGGAGTACCTCGATGGCCGCGGCGACCTGCACTACGCTCGCACGCTGCTCGGCCAGCGACATCGAGACCAACACGAGCTTGGGGCGCAGGCGCCGGATCATTTCCACGGTCTCGTCCGGTGTCTGATCGCCCGTGACGGGCCACGCGCGTACGCCCTGATGCGCCAGCCAGAGCGCAAGAATGCGCACCGCGAGGGTGTGCTGGTTACCTGCCGCGTTCAGCAGCAGCACGTCGTTGTCGGCGCTCGAG
>JANLTT010000302.1:0-10477 GCA_031363115.1 Gemmatimonas sp. | reverse complement strand
GTTCCCTCAAGGCCGACCGAAATCTCCATGGGACGCTTGCTGCGGTTCTCAAAGGCGAGCGTGTAGACCGCGCCCGCCATGTCGGCGTCCTGCCCAAACGGGGCAAAGACCGTCCCGCGCACCACGAGATCGCCCACCGTGGACGTGAAGGTCGGGAGCCACTGCAACGCGCGCTCCCAGGCGATCCCCGCACGGGCGAGTTCGACGGCCTCGCCGTTCACCCGAATCACCGGGCGGGCCAATGCTGGCCCGCCGCCATTGATGAAATCGGCGCTCCCCGCAAACTCGACCGCCGAGCGCGCGCCGCGGTGCAGGAGCCCCACGGCGTGAATGGCGCCATCGTGCGGATGGATGCACGGGAGGGCGAGCCAATGGTTCCCCGTCACCTGCCAAGGAACGGTCGGGAGGGGGGCGGCGGCTGGATCGAGCGTGAGGGAGTCGGGCGTCACGTTAAGTTGTTCGGGGTACGCGGTTAAACTAGCCGACCAGCCACCGATGCGCCCCTTCGCTCTCGTCATCCTCCCCGCTCTCCTCCTTTCCCTTGCTCCGGCACTGGGACAGGCGCAGCGCGTGCTCGGCCCTGGCCCCGAGGCCGTGACGATTCCGCGCGGGACCCTCCGCACGACGATTCTCAGCGAAAGCATCCTGCACCGCGGGCGATGGAACAACGGCCAGGCGGAGGAGCTCGGGGGCGGATTCAGCGGCGCGCTCGCTGCCCCGCACCTCTCCTGGCTTGGCGCGCTCGATCAACAGGTCGCCGCGCTCGGGGTCACCGGACTCAACGCCTCGCTCGGCGAGACCTCGCTCACGCTGCGCCAGCGACTCGCAGTGACGCATCTCGGCTTCGAGTACGGCATCACGAATCGCCTCACGTTGAGCGTGGACGCGCCATTCGTGCGCTCGCGCGTCGAGAGCCTCCTGCGCGCGCGCGGCGATTCAGGGCTCGCCACGGCGGGGTTGAATCCGTACTTCATCGGCACCGGGGTGCCCCTGATCAATCGCAACACGATTGATCGCTACACCTCCGCCGCCACCTCGCTGACCGCGCGCCGCACCGCCTGCCTCGGTAATGCTGGCGCCCTTCCCGAGTGCGCGACGATTCTCGCCGAGGCGGCGCAGGTGAATGCGCTGATCAGTAGGGCGCAGCAGTTCGCCACCGGACTCGCAACGACCTACGGCGCACAAGGACTCGGCGACGGACTCCCCTTTGTGCCGATGGCCGGCTCCACGGCCGAACAGCTTCTCCTGCAGCGCATCGACGCCTTCCGCACCGACTTCTCGCGCTATGGCGTCACCGACATCACGCCGACCACCGGACTCCCGGTCGGCGCACAGACGCCGCTCACCTCGGAGCAGTTGGCCGCGTTGGTGACCGACCCTTCGCTCGGCTTTGGTGCACAGCCGATGACGCGCACTTCGCGGCAGGACTTGGGCGACATTGATATCGGTGTGCGCCTGAATGTGTACGACGACTTCGCCGGGGATTCCGCACGACTCGCCGCCAACTCGCGCGGCATTCGGCAGACCGTCGGTGTGATCTTTCGCGTGGGCGGCGGCAACTTCGATCTCCCCGACAACTTCGTGGACCTTGGCACCGGTTCCGGGCATAGCGCAATCAGCGTGCGCTCGTACACCGACCTCGTGCTCAACGACCGCTTCTACACCACCGTCACGCTCGGCTGGGCGCGCGGCTTCTCGCATGACCGCGACCTGCGCATTCCTGACTTTGCCGGCGTGGAGTGGCTTGAAGCGTGGCGCACCGCGCGCGTGACGGTGGAGCCCGGTCAGGTGCTGGAGATGCGCGTCGCGCCGCGCTGGGTGATCAACAGCTACTTCTCGATTGGCGGCGAGTGGCGTTGGCGAGCCAAGGGCGAAGACCGCCACACGATTTCAACCGATGGGCTGGCCACTCCACCCCCGAATGCCGTGCCGCTCACGCCCAATGCGTTGAACAGCCAGAGCGACTGGAACGAGCAGCGCTGGGCCTGGCACGTGAGCTACTCGACGCTGTCCGCTGAGGCGCGCGGACGCACGAAGGTGCCACTGGAGATTGGATACACGCACGACCAGAGCATCGCATCGAGCGTGGGGATCTTCCCGCGTCGGTGGGAAGATCGGGTGCAGATTCGGTACTACACCCGATTCTTGGGGCGCTAAAGCGCCTTCGAGCGAAGCACTAGGCCCGCTTCTTACCGCGGGGCGCTGACTTCTCGCCCGTCGCTGCAGGAGCCGTCCGCGCCGCCACGCTGAGCAGTTCGCGTGCATGCTCGCGGCTCGTTACACTCTCGGCGTCGCCACCGAGCATTCGCGCGATTTCATCCACGCGTGCCGCCTCGACCACCACGCCGACATCGGACGTAGTGACCCCGCCCTTCGCCCCCTTGAGCACCACGATGTGGTGATGGGCGCGCGCCGCAATCTGCGGAAGATGCGTAATGGCAAACACCTGATGATGCCCGGCGACATCGCGCATGGCGTCACCAACCATCAAGCCCGTGCGCCCGCCAATCCCGGCGTCCACTTCGTCAAAGATCAGCGTCGGCACGCCATCAAGACGCGCAAGAATCGTCTTGAGCGCGAGCATCACGCGCGCGAGCTCGCCACCGGAGGCCACGCGCGCCAACGGACGCGCCTCGTGCCCCAAGTTGAGCGCCACGCGGAACTCCACATCCTCGGCCCCCGTCGCGGACGGCGTTTCGCGCGCGCGCAGCGTGACCTGAAAACGCCCGTCGGGCATGCCGAGGTCTGGGAGGCGCGCCTCGACGGCCTTGGCGAGTGCCTGAGCAGCCGTGGTCCGCTTCTTGGTGAGCGCGGCCGCCGCACGCGCGAGTGCTTCTTCTGATTCCTTCACTCGCGTCTCGAGCCCACGCAGATCGAGTCCCGCGGTATCAAGCAAGTCCAACTCGGCGCGCGCTTCCTTCCCCGTGCGCATCACGGCCTCGAGGGAGCCGCCGTACTTCTTCATCAGGCGGAACAGAAGATCACGCCGGCGCTCGACTTCATCCAAGCGCGCGGGATCATGCTCCACACCATCGGCATAGACCTGCGCCTCGCGCGCGAGTTCCTCAAGCGCGTACCAAGCGTTGTCAAAAAGCTCTTGCAGCTTGGACGTGGAGGGATCAATACGCTGCAACGAGGCGAGCGGCTTCTGCAGATGCCCAAGCGCCTGCATCGCGGAGCCGTCGGATTGATCGAGCGTGTCGGTGAGCTCGCCAATGAGCTGCTGCAGTTCCTCGGCGTGCGTGAGGCGCCGGGCTTCTTCGTCGAGGCGTTCCTCTTCGCCCTCGCGCAGCTGCGCCTCGCCAATTTCCTTGGCGACATGCGCGAGCCAATCGGCGCGCTTGGTGGCTTCATCGCGGCGCGCCGAGAGTGAGCTCACGGCCTCGCGGGCAGCATCAGCCTCGCGCCACGCTTCGGCAACGGCGGCAACTTCGCGCTCCGCCTCGCCGAAGGCATCAAGAATACGCCGTTGCGCCTCGGGCTCGAGCAGCGCCTGCGCCTCGTGCTGGCCATGCACATTCACGAGGGCGCGTCCCACTTCGGCGAGGACGCCCGCCGTGACCGGCGAGCCATTCACCCAGGCGCGCGCACGGCCACCCGTCGCCGCGACTTCGCGCTTGAGGACGAGCATACCGTCCTCCGACTCAATGCCGCGCTCGTCGAGCATCGCGATGAGATCGGCGCGGTCATGCAAATCAAACACGCCCTCCACAGTCGCCTTCTCCGCCCCGGTGCGCACGAGATCGCTCGACGCACGCTCGCCGATCAACAGACCGAGCGCGCCCACGATGATGCTTTTTCCCGCGCCCGTCTCACCGGTGAGCACATTGAAGCCCGCCGCCAGCGGCAGCGTGACGGCGTCAATGATCGCGAGGTTGCGGATGCGGAGTTCGGTCAGCACGGAATCACGATAACACCGAGCGGGGCGAACGGCGCATCAAAGCATCGCGCACGTGAGCACCATCGCTCATGGCGGGCTCAGACAAGGTTCACGGCTCGCGGACCTGGGGACCGCCCCAGCCGAGCTTGAGGCGCAGGCGCTTGAAAAAGGTCACGTCCGGGAAACGCACGAGGCGCACCGGATGCGGACTGCGTCGCACCGTGATCTTCTGCCCAGGCGCAATCGCAATACCCACCTGGCCATCGGCGGTGAGCAGCACTTCCTCGTGTCCCTCGTCCATCTCCACCTCGATGGTGACATCGGGAGGGAGAATGGTCGGGCGCAACGCGAGCGTGTGCGCCGCGACCGGCGTCACGATGAACGAATCGAAGGTCGGAAAGACAATCGGGCCGCCGGCGGAGAGCGAATACGCGGTGGAGCCCGTGGGCGTGGCAATCACGATGGCATCGGCCGCGAGCCGCGCGATTGGTTCGTTGTCGGCCGAGACGCGCATGCGGAGCACGCGCGCGTAGCCGCCCTTGTGAATGGCTACGTCGTTGAGCGCACGGATCTGCATTCCAAGTTGACCATCGGGGGTCCAGGTGCGCGCCTCGAGTGTCATGCGCGACTGTACGAGATGCTCACCGCGCGCAAAGCGAGCGAAGGCATCAGGAAATTCGTCGGCCTGGCAAGTCGTGAGGAAACCGAGCTTGCCAAGGTTCACGCCGAAAAGCGGGACATCGGCACCACCGAGAAAGCGCGCGCCGCGAATCAGCGTGCCGTCGCCACCGAGCGTGATCAGCGCATCAATCTGACTGGGATGCCCGAGGCGCGCGCCACCCGGGGCAAGGTGCTGCAGCTGCGCCTCATAGGCTAGCGAGTAGCCCATCCCCGGCGCTTCGCGCGCGAGGAACTCGAGGATGGGGTCGAGTCCCTCGTAGTCCACATGCCCGACGATGCCGAGCCGAATGGTCACCCGGCGAGCGCTCCGGTGCCGTGCAGCGCACGCACGCGTTCCGCGATGCCCGCGGCATCGAGCCCGACCTGCGCGAGCTGCTTCGGACGCGACGCGGCGTACACAATACGATCCGGCACTCCATGCGCAATGACGCGCACGCCGGGATCCATCGCGCTCACCACCGAGGCCATGTAGGCACCGAAGCCGTTCACCACCGTGCCTTCTTCCACCACCAGCAACTGCGTATGCGTCGCGAGCAGCGCCTGCAGCGTCGTGGCGTCGTACGGCTTGAGGTAGCGGCAGTTCACCACCGTGACCGAGAAACCCTCGGCGGCCAGCGTCTCCGCCGCTTTCAGGGATTCCTCGACCATCGTGCCGACGGCGAGAATCGCGAGCTCCTCGCCCTTGCGCAGCACTTCCCACGTGCCGTGCGGCACCGCGGGAATGTCCTTCGCCGGCCCCACGAGATCCGGCGACAGTTCGCGCGGATAGCGCACGCTGAACGGTCCCTCGTGCTCAATGCCCGCGCGCAGCAATCCAACCAGCTCGGTGCCATTCCTCGGCGCGGTCACGACCATGTGCGGCACGGCGAGCATGTAGGCAATGTCGTACAGCCCGGCATGCGTCTCACCATCTTCGCCGACGAGCCCGGCGCGATCGAGCGCGAACATCACCGGAAGGCTCTGAATCGCCACGTCGTGGATGATGTTGTCATAGCCGCGCTGCAGGAAGGTCGAGTAGATCGTCACGACCGGCTTGATCCCTTCGGTGGCCATGCCGGCCGCGAAGGTCACGCCGTGGCCTTCGGCGATGCCGACATCGAAGAAACGCTTCGGGTGCGCCTTCGCGACGATGCTCGTGCCCGTGCCGCCCGGCATCGCCGCCGTGATGGCGATGACCTTCGGGTACTCGTCCATCAACTCGGAGAGCGCCTTGCCGTAGACCGCGGTGTAGTTCGGATTCCCCGTCGAGGCCTTGAGCTGCTTGCCGGTCTGCGGATCGTGCCCGGGCGGAAGCGCGTGCCACTTCTCACCATGCTCGCCCGCCGGGAATCCCTTCCCCTTGGTCGTGATGACATGCACGAGGCGCGGGCCCTTGAAGGCGCGCACGGCCTTGAAGGTCTCGAGCATCTGCGGGATGTCGTGGCCGTCAATCGGTCCGAAGTAACGGAAACCCATCTCCTCAAAGAGCACGCCCGGTGTGAGGAAGGCCTTCACCGACTCTTCCCACTTTCGCAGCAGCGTGCCGGCGTCCTTGAACGGCCCAGGTGCGTGATCCACGATGTCGCCAATCTTGCTGCGCAGGCGATTGTAGATCGGATTGCGCTGCACCGAAGTGAGATACTTGTGCATCGCGCCCACGTTCGGGGCGATGGACATCTCGTTGTCATTCAGCACGACGATGAAATCGCGATCGCTGTGCCCGGCGTTGTTCATCGCCTCGTAGGCGAGGCCGGAGCCGAGCGAGCCGTCACCGATGATGGCGACGACCTTGAAGTCATCACCGTTGATGTCGCGCGCAGCAGCCATGCCGAGCGCAGCGGAGATCGAAGTGGCGGCATGTCCCGCGCCGAAGGTGTCGTACTCACTCTCCGTGCGCTTGAGGAAGCCGGAGAGTCCGCCTTCCTGGCGCAGCGTGTGCATCCGGTTCTTGCGACCGGTGAGCACCTTGTGCGGATAGCCCTGGTGGCCGACGTCCCAGACGAGCTTGTCGTCCGGCGTGTTGAAGGCCGCGTGCAGCGCGACGGTGAGCTCCACGACGCCAAGCCCCGCGCCGATGTGTCCACCGGTCACCGAACAGGACTCGATCAGGAAATCACGGATTTCCTGCGAGAGCTTGGCGAGCTCAGCGGCGTCCATCTGCCGGAGATCGGCTGGTCCCTGCACCTTGTCGAGTAGGCTCATGTCTGCGAGTGCGAAAAAGGGGTCGTGCGTAGGTTGCCAGCAGGTGGGGTCCGGCGCCAGTCCGCGAAGTCCCGAAGGACCGCGCAACATTAGGAACGTCGGGCCACGATAAACCGCGCGAGAAACTCCAACTCGGGGGTCAGTGCCCCGTGGTCATGGAGTCCCTTGCAGGCCTCCTGAACCAACGCTTCAGCCCGCGCCTTGGCTCCCGCAATGCCCAACAGCGCCGGATACGTGCTCTTCTTGAAGGCGACATCCTTCCCGGCCGTCTTCCCCAACTGGTCGGTCGTCGCGGTGATATCGAGGACGTCGTCGGCAATCTGGAATGCCAGCCCGACCGAGGCGCCGTAGCGGGAAAAGGCGTCCAGCAGCTCAGAGGAGCCCCCGGCGGCCAGCCCGCCAATGCGCATCGCGGCCTCAATCAATGCCCCGGTCTTGGAGCGATGCACCCGCTCCATGGCCTCGAGATCCAGCGCGATTCCCTCCCCCTCGAGATCCAGCAACTGCCCGCCGATCATCCCCGTGGCGCCAGAGGCACGCATGAGGGTGCGGACAATCTCCCCGGCGACCTCCGCCGACAGGCCAATCTCCATGGCCGAGTCACACGCCGCCTGCGCCGCGAGCGGGACCATCGCCATTCCCGCGGCCGTCGCCGCCGGCACGCCATACACCTTGTGCACCGTCGCGCGGCCACGGCGCATATCGTCATCGTCCATGCAGGGCAGATCGTCATGCACGAGCGAGTAGGCGTGCACCACTTCAATCGCCGCCGCGAGTCCGCTCACATCCCGCTGGCCACCGGCCGCGCGATGCGCCGCGATTACCAGAATGGCGCGCAGACGCTTCCCCTCGCCCTGAAGGCTGTAGCGGATCGAGTCCGAGACCTTCCCCTGCTGCTTGCCAAGGTAGCGGGCCACGAGCGCGTCAATGGCGCGCCCGACCGCCGCGCGATCGGCGGTGAAATCAATTGACGTCACCGTCCCGCTCATTCCTTCACCTCAAAGACGCCCTCGGCCTGCTCAAGCAGAGTGCGCACCTTGCCTTCGGCATCCTGCAGCGAGGTCGAGGCCTCACGCAGGCGCGCGATGCCTTCTTCGAAGAGCTTCAATGCTTCTTCGAGAGGGACGTCATCGCGATCGAGAGCGCTGGCAATCTGTTCCAGGCGCGTGAGGGATTGTTCGAAGGTCATGCGTCCGTCCGCAGATGGGGAGCGTCGGGGTGAATCGACTCGGTGACGGCGCGAATACGCCCGTCCTGCAACAACAAATCAAATGCCTTGCCGGTCGCGAACGCGTCGCGACGCTGGAGCGGCGCGCCATCCACGCCACGCGCCACGGCGAAGCCGCGCTTGAACACCTGCAACGGGGAGCGAGCTTCGAGCCCCGCCCCCAACTTGCCCAACAAGGCGCGTCGCCGCTCGAGGGTGCGGGGGGCGAGCTGCACCACGCGCTGCGCGATGCGCTCCATCCGCGCACGCCGGCGCTCGGTCAGCAGGCGGGCCCGCTGCGACAGTGAGTCGGCGCGGCTCTTGAGTCGCTGCGTGCCCACTTCGATGCGATCCTGCAGGCCATCGGCCATCATGCCGGCGAGCTGTGCCACGGCCGCACGCACTTCGTCGAGGACCGGCACCGCACTCTCGGCGGCCACACTTGGCGTCGCGGCGCGCAAATCGGCGACGAGGTCCGCAATGGTCACATCTGTTTCGTGTCCGACGGCAGAGATCGTGGGGATCAAGCAGGCCGCAATGGCGCGCGCGACCCCTTCGTGATTGAAGCCCCAGAGATCTTCGCGCGAGCCGCCACCACGGCCGATGATCAACACGTCCGGCGGTGCGATGCCGTCCGGAGTCGCACCGCTCTCGATCCAGCGGTCCAGCTTCTGCAGCGCGGACATGATGGAGTCGGGGGCCGTCTCACCCTGCACCAACGCCGGAATGAGCACGACATGCACGCCGGGATGCCGACGCTTGATCACGCTTTGGATATCGCGCAGGGCCGCGCCCTCGCTCGACGTGATCACCGCAACGGTGCGTGGGAAGCGCGGGATCTCGCGTTTGCGCGCGGGATCGAGCAGCCCTTCCTTCTCGAGCCGCGCTTTGGTTTCGTCGAACTGCTTCTGCCAGAGCCCTTCGCCATCGGCCACCATCGCGCTGACCGTGAACTGCATGGTCCCGCGCGCCGGATACACCGTGAGCTGCCCGTAGGCCATCACCTGCATGCCATCGGTGGGGCGCGCGGGAATCTTGTAGGTGCTCCCCTTCCAGACGACGGCAGAGATCTGCGAGTCGGCGTCCTTGAGGTTGAAGTACCAGTGGCCGCTCGGATACGCCTTCATCCCAGAGACTTCACCGCGCACCCAGAGCTTCGGGAACGCGCCCTCGAGCACGTCCTTCGCCGCGCTCGTGAGGTCGTGAACCGAGAGCGCTTCCGCGGCCGTCTCGCCCGGGTGCGTCACGCGCTCGGTGAACCCTTGGCCGCACCGGCAGCAGCCGTCTCGCTCGCCAGGCGGAGCGCGGCCGCGCGCACGGTGTTGGCGAGCAACATCGCGATGGTCATCGGGCCGACGCCACCGGGCACCGGCGTGATCTTCGACGCCACCCGCGACACTTCGTCGAACTTCACGTCGCCAACGATCCGATAGCCCTTCTTCGCCGTCGGGTCGTCCACGCGATTGATCCCCACGTCAATCACCACCGCCCCCGGCTTCACCATGTCGGCGGTCACCATCTCCGGCTTGCCGATCGCCGCAATGAGGATGTCGGCGCGACGCGTGTGCGCCGCGAGATCCTTCGTGCGCGAGTGACAAATCGTGACGGTGCAGTCGGCGCCCTTCCCGCTCTGAATGAGTAGCGCGGCCATTGGCTTGCCGACAATCGTGGAGCGGCCAAGAATCACCGCTTCCTTCCCGCTCGTCTCCACGCCGCTTTCCATCAGCATCACCTGCACGCCAGCCGGCGTGCACGGCGCGAAGCCATCGGCGTCGCCAATCAACACCTTCCCCGCATTCACCGGATGAAAGCCATCCACATCCTTCATCGGATCAATGCGGCGAATCACGTGCTGCGGATTCATGTGCTTGGGCACCGGCATCTGCACGAGGATGCCGTGCACCGCGGGATCGGCGTTGAGGCGGTCAATCACCGCGAGCAACTCGGCCTCCGCTGTCTCCGCCGGCAGACGAATGGTCGCGCCATTCATCCCCGCTTCCTTGCACGCCTTCTCCTTCGCCCCCACATAAAACGCGCTCGCCGGGTCATCGCCGACGAGCACGACCGTGAGTCCAGGAATCACGCCCTGCGCCTTCAGCGCGGCTGCATCCACCGCGACCTTCGCGCGCACCTTGGCGGCAATCGCCACGCCGTCAATGCGCTCGGCGAGGTGCGTCGAACCGTCCTTCGAGGCGGGCGCCGAGGACGCGAGCGTGGAATCAGCGGGCAATGTCAGTTGACCTCTTCTCGCGGATCGCCACGACCTTGATCTGGCCCGGGTACTGCAGCTCGGATTCGACGCGGCGCGCGATCTCTTCGGTGAGTGACTGCATGCGATTGTCGTCCACGGTGTCCGGATTCACGATCACGCGGATTTCGCGACCGGCCTGAATCGCGAAGACGCGATCCACACCCTTGTAGCTCGAGGCAATCTTCTCGAGCCCCTCCAAACGCTTCACGTACGTCTCAAAGGCCTCGCGACGCGCGCCAGGGCGTGAGCCGCTGATCGCATCGGCCGCCTGCACCAG
>JANLTT010000235.1:0-9316 GCA_031363115.1 Gemmatimonas sp. | reverse complement strand
GCCGCCGTGGCGGAATCGCTGAAGACCTTCACGCGCGCGACCACGGGGCCAGGGCCGGCGTGATAGCGAAAGGCCAACCCACCCTGCCACGACTGCGGGATGCTCGATCCACGGACATCCTCGAGCAACGCCACGGCATTGCCGTACGAGAGGGGCAACACCGGGATGCGCGGCACCGGCATGGAGTCGAGCGGAATGCGGCGTGCGCCAGCGAGCGACGGATAGCCCGGCGTGGACGGATCGCCGGCGCCATTCATCACGCTCCCACGCTGCACGCCGCGGTCGTTGCGGTACGGCCCCTCCGGATACACGTCGCCGCGCACGTAGCCATCGTCCGCCGGATCCGAGTACATCAGCAACGCGAGCGCTCCGCGCTTCTCCGCCTCGCGCGCCTTGATCCCGCGAAAGCTTCGGCCGTACCGCGCAATCGCGATCTTCCCGCGCACGCTGACGCCAAGCGAATCCAGCTGCGCGTAATCCTCGATGAGGCCGTAGTTCACATACACGACCTCGCCGGTCACGTCCCCGGTGCCGCTGTATCCGTTCACCGTCGGGTACTCGGGATGCGCCATCGTTGTTGGGTCCTCGGCCACCTGCCCTTCCCGCAACTCGAGCTGCCGTGGCGTGCCATCCATGCGCCACACCCCGTAGTCCACCGTGTGGGGCAGCCAGACCTGATACTCGCGCACCTCGGTCGTGAGTCCCGCATTGCGCATCGCCTCAATCACGAGGTCCCGCGTGCGGGCCTGCGCCGCGGTGCCCGCGATATGCGGCCGATCCGCGAGCGCGCGCGCCAACGCCTGCGCGCGCGTGGAGTCCGGACGCGCAATCGCTCCGGATTCGGCGCGACGCTGTCCCTCCACCGTGGGGGTGGAGTAGCCCGGGAGCTGCTGCGCGCCGAGTTCCACCGCGCAGAGCGCACCAACGAGAAGCGCCACGCGACGGGCGCGCGGCAGAAGCGAAAGACGAGTCATGTGCCCGATGTTGAAAGTCAGAAGCCGTGCACGGCGCGCCCGGCGGCGGAATCGAAATCCTGCGTGGTCTTGTACCGCTCGAAACGACCGTCGCCGGCCATCGCGCGCGCTGTCTGACGCGTAGCATCCATTTCACCGGCGTGGAATGGCTTGTATGTCGTGGCCAGCTTCGCCGCCTTCTTGAGCGTCGCGCTGTCCTCGCATCCGGCCAACACACAGCTCACCGGCAGCGACCAGACATAGCGGAAGCTATCCTCGACCTTCACCACCTTGCAGCCGGGGATGGCTCCGCCGGCCAGCGGCTTCGTGCCAAAGACCGCCCCACCGCGGCGAATCACCTCGGGCAACACCTGCTTTTCAAATGATCGGAACGAGCCATCGAACGGATTCAGTGGCATCAGCGCCACGTCCCACGCATGCCCGCGGGCCATCAGCTTCAGTGCGATGTGCGGCGATTTCTCCGCGTGAAAGCCTATCCACCGCGTACGCCCCAGCTGCTGTGCCTCCTGCGCCGCGTCGAGCCCGCCATGATCGTACATCCAGTCGGGATCGTTGTCATAGTTCACCTGATGAAACGAAAACACGTCCACCCGGTCGGTCTTGAGTAGCGCAAGCGTGGCTTCCAATTGGGCCATCGACGTCTTGTAATCGCGGAGATACGCGGCGCATTGCCAGACGAGCTGCACCTTCTCTCGATACCCGTCCTTCAGCGCCATCGCCACCCATCGCTCCGCGCGTCCCTCGGCGAAGCCCGGCGAGAGCTCAATCACCCCGACGCCGGCATCGATTGCTTCGCGAATCACCCGGATGGTCGCCTGCTGCCCCTCCGCAGCGAGCCGTCGCGTGCCCAAGCCGAGAATGGTCGTGGCACCGCCCTGACGGCCAACACGGCGCAGTTCGAGTGGTGGAATTGCGCGCATGGCTCGGTCAGGGAGTGGTGAGCGGAAGGGGGCGACCATCCAGCACTTCAAGCGGACGGATGCGAATCCACTCCGCCAACGTCGGCGCGATATCCACCACGCGCGCCCGACCCGGTCGCAACCCGGCGGGAATGCCATCGCCCCAAATGAGAATCGGCACGCGCGCATCGTAGTCATGCGGCGAACCATGCGTCGCATAGTCCACGCCGAGGGGATACGAGAAGGGTGTGAGCGTCACGACCGCGCGGACCGCCTCACCGGGCGTGAACATGTGCAGCCAGCGTCGCGCGACATCATCCTCTACCGTGTCGGCCGTCGCGAGCGCCGAGACGAGATCGGCGCGGAGCACGCCGTTGTAGCGCCGCAAGTCCTCGGCCCACAGCGCCGCGTACACATCCGGATCTTTCCCTGCCGACTGAAAGGCCTGCGGCTTCAAGACACGGAATCCGTCATCGTACGCGACCGCCGAGGAGTCCACGCCATCCGCCAGCATCCGCTGCTTCGTCCACAGCATCGCGCGTCGGGGATCCACGCGCTGCGCGAGCATGTTGTCGTAGTAGGCGGAGCGGAGGTCGGGGTACGGTGCCACGCCATGATCGGCGGTGAGCACGACAATCACGCGCCGCGAATCCCGCAGGGTGAAGAGGGAGTCGAGGAACTGGCCCAGGTACCGATCGAGGCGCAGCAGTTGATCGTGAATCTCGCGCGAGTCCGGACCATACCGATGCCCGACCGCATCGGTGGAGGAAAGTGAAACGGCGAGCAGGTCCGTTCGCCTGAGGGACGCGCCCAGCGCCAATGCGTTCACGCCATCGAGCGCGAAGGCCAGCGTCAGCGAGTCCATCACGGGATACTCCTTGACGAGACGCGCCGCCTCGGTGGGATCGCGCGGCAAGCGATGCGGGAAGGTGATGTCGATGCCGTCGTTCTCGCGGGGAATTGAATCGGCGGCGGCGTATCGCTCCTCTGGTCGCAACAGCTCCCAGCTGCTGCCCGCGAGCGCCTGCGGGGCACGCCGGGCGTTGAACTCATTCACCCAGCCTGGCAGGGCCTCGCGATAGTACGTGCTCGTCGTGAAGGTCCCGTTGGAGGCGTACCAGTACACGTCGGCCTTCGCACTCCCGATGGGGAGAATCGCCCCGCGGTCCTTGCGAGAGACCGAGAGCGCACGCGTAGAGGGATCGGCCGCCTTGAGCCAGTCGTAGAAGGCGGACCCGCGAAAACGAAATGGCGAGGCGCCGACGTCAGTGCTGCCGAGGAGCGGCGCCTCCGAGGTGTTCACACCTTGCGAGTTGCTCGTGATGCCCGTGTGCACCGGAAAGCGACCCGACAGAATGCTCGCATGTCCGGGGGCGGTCTCCGTGATGGCATGATCGTGCATGCCACGCGGCCAGACGGCACTTTCGTCGAGCAGCCGTCGCAACCCCGCGCTCATCTCCGTGCCGTAGCGATCGAGATAGTCGCTGCCGAGTTGATCCACGGTGATGACGACCACGAGCGATGCCCGTGCACCACCGTTGCGCCCCCCGCGGGAGGCGAGAGTTCCGCCGGCGCAGGCGGCAAGCAACACGAGAACCAGCGAGAGGGAGAGAACGCGACGCAGCGACATATCGGAGGGGTCAGAGCCGTCGGACGTCCCAACGTTGTGCTCTCGCGTCGCATCCCACCAGAGGGGCGGCGGGATGCCGCGCCGCCGTGCGACGCTCCGCCGATCAGCCGATGGCCGCCTCAAGCATCGCCACGCCCTCGGCGAGGTCGGCACGCGTCATCACCAGCGGCGGAAGCAGTCGCAGTGTATGGTCGCCAGCGCTGACGACAATCAGCCCCTTCTCGAGGGCACGACCGACGACGTCCTTGGCCGGCTCCGTCACGTCCACGCCCCACATCAGGCCGCGACCGCGCACCGCACGCACCTTCGGCGAGCGCACGGCGAGCGCCGCGAGCTGATCACCGAGCCACTGGCCCTCGCGCCGCACGTGCTCGAGCATCGCGGGGTCACGAAGGCGATCGAAGACATGGTTCGCCACGTGGGCGACGAAGGGACCGCCGCCAAAGGTCGTGCCATGATCACCCGGCTGCATCGCGTCGGCGACCTGCTGCGTGAGCAGCACCGCGCCCATCGGCAGGCCGTTGGCCATCGGCTTGGCCATCGTGAGGAGGTCGGGCTCGATGCCGTACTGCTCGTACGCAAAGAAGGTCCCGGTGCGTCCGTAGCCGCACTGGATCTCGTCGAGGATCAGCAACACCCCGCGCTCGCGGGTGAGCGCGCGCAACTCGCGCAGGAATCCCGTGTCGAGCACGCGCACGCCGCCCTCACCCTGAATCGGCTCGGCGATCACGGCGGCGGTCTGTTCATCCGAAATCACGCGCGCGAGCTCTTCGATATCGCGCTCATGAATGTGAATGCCGCCGGCCAGCGGACGGAAGGCATTGCGATACTGCGGACGGTCCGTCGCCGCGACGGTGCCGAAGAGGCGTCCGTGGAAGGCACCGCGCAGCGAAATCAGTTCGTGCTTCGACGGTCCGCCGACGCCACGCGCCCACTTCCGCGCGAACTTGAACGCGCCTTCGTTGGCCTCGGCGCCCGAGTTGCAGAAGAAGACCTTATCGGCAAAGGAGGCGGCAACGAGCTTGTCTGCCAAGCGCTCGCCGGGCTCGGTGCGAAAAAGGTTCGACGTGTGTACGAGCCCCGTCCCCATCGCTTCCTGCATCGCGCGGTTCACCCCCGCGTCATTGTAGCCGAGTGCGTTGACGGCGATGCCCGCGGCGAAATCGAGATAGGCGCGTCCGTCGCTGTCGTAGAGGCGCACGCCATCGGCGCGCACCAACTCCATCGGGGCGCGGCGGTAGGTGCCAAGGAGAGCGTCGGTCATTGGGATTGCGGCTGCGGTCACGGTTGGTCCTGGAGTGCATGCACGGCGGGCACGATCGTCGTGCCGGCCGTCGGGTCGGTAATGGCATCGAGCGTGCCGATGCGAACGGCACCGACGCCTGCGTCGAGCGCGGCCACGGCCGCTTCCAGCTTGGCCAGCATGCCACCCTGCACGACGCCGCGCGCCGCGAGGGCGTGAATGCCGTGCACATCAAGCCGCGGAATGCGGATGCCGTTTTCGAGCACCCCTTCGACATCCGCGACAAACAGCAGTTCAGCGGCGCCGAGCGCAACGGCAATGGCCGTGGCGGCATCATCGCCATTTACGTTGAGTCCGGCACCCGTCTCGCTCTCGCGATCGCGCGCGACGGGCGAAACAACGGGCAACCATCCGGCCACGAGCAGATCGCGCAGGAGTTGCGGCTGGGCGACGACATCACGCCCGACCCGACCGAAGGTCGGATCGGTCACGCGCGCCGTGAGCAGCGCACCATCCTCGCCGCTGACGCCGACGGCACGTGCGCCCGCCGTGAGGAGCTGCGCGACCAGTCGCTTGTTGATCGTGCCGGAGAGTAGCATGCGCACCACGGCAAGATCGGCCTCGCTCGTGACGCGACGGCCGCCGATGAATTGTGGCTCAAGTCCGAGCTGACGTTGCATGGTGGAGACCGCATCGCCTCCTCCATGCACGACGACGAGTGGCGTAGCGCCGGCGGCCGCCGCGAGCAGCTGCGGCAATTCCGGAGCGCCCTGCGCACGTCCGCCGAACTTCAGCACGCGAATCATCTGGGGCTTGTCGGCACTCATGCGGGGAGTCCCACCGTCTCGGGGAGCCCAAGCATGAGGTTTGCGTTTTGTAGAGCCTGCCCCGCGGCGCCCTTCACGAGATTGTCGATGGCACAGAAGACTTGAAGCGTCGGAGTGCGCAGGTGGTCCGCTGCGCGCACCGCGATGCGCGCGACGTTCCGGTGCTGCACCTGGCGTAGCTCGGGCAAGGCGTCCGTAATTTCGATGAACGGCTCGTTCGCATAGCGCCGCCGATACACGGCGACCGCATCGGGAAGCGGCGCGCGCAACGGCACCGTCACCGTGGCGAGAATGCCGCGCGCTGCCGGCAGGAGATGGGGCGTGAAGAGCAGGTCCACGTCGGCATGGAGCAACGTCGCTGCCGCGCGCATCTCCTGGAGATGACGATGCGCGTTGCCCACGCCATAGGCGCGGAAGTTCTCGGTGATCTCTCCGTAGAGGAGATCGAGCCGCGCCGTGAGGCCGGCCCCAGTCACGCCACTCGCCGCATTGATATTCACCGTGGCGCCCGGCGCGACGAGATCGGCCTCGAGCAGCGGCAGCAACGCGAGCAGCGAGGCGGTCGGGTAGCAGCCGGGATTGGCGACGAGTTCCGCCCCGCGCACCGCGTCACGCTGCCACTCGGTGAGGCCATACGGAATTCCGTCGCTGTTCCCGTTGCCGATGCGATGATCGGTGGAGAGATCCACGACGCGCGCCCCTGCGGCGCGCGCGCGCACGACCCATTCCGCGCTCGCGCCATGCGGCAACGACGAGAAGACGAGCTGCGCGCTGGCCAGCGGCGCATCGTCGGTGGCGACGAAGGTGACGGGGGCCGCACCGGGAATCTCGAGGGTCTCGCCACGCTGCGCGTTCGCGGTGGCGAAGGCGAGCGAGAGCTGCGGGTGCCGCGCGATCAACGCACACAGCTCCCGCCCTGCATACCCTGAGGCGCCAAGTACGCCGACTGGAATCTTATGCACTATTAATGCATACTAATGCGAGAGGCATATGTCAACGCCGCGCTTCCCGCTCTTGGCGCGCGGTGCTACACTCCCGATTCCCCCTGGAGCCCCGCTGTGACCCTCAGTAAGCGCGAACGGCAGCACGCAATTCTGGAACTCATTGGCACTCGAGAGATTGGGAGCCAGGAGGAGTTGCGGCAATTGCTGCACAAGCGCGGCTGGGATGTCACGCAGTCCACGCTGTCGCGTGATCTGCGCGATTTGCGCGTGGCGCGGATCCCAAGCCCACAGGGGACGCGCTATGTGGCCGGCGAGTCCGGTGGGGATGACGGGAGCCGGGCGCCCTTGGCGGCCATTCTTCCCCAGCTCTTTCTCTCGATTGATGGCGTCGGACCCATGCTCGTCGTCCGCACGGTGATTGGCGGCGCTCAGCCTGTGGCGAGCGCCATCGATTCCGAGGCGAGTTCGGACGTGCTGGGCACGATTGCCGGCGATGATACCATCCTCATGATTTGTCGCTCCGAGCAGGCGCGCGAGCGCGTGGCGCGACGGCTCAGCGTGCTCGCCAAGCGGCCCCGCTGAGCGCACGTCCCAATTTGCTTCCAATCGCATACTTATGCGGTTAGTTTGCGGGACTGTTGGTCCACGTCGTACATGCCGCGCCGTTCGTGGCGCTGGAGGTTTTCATGAGCTCGAGCGATGGCTCGCATAAGCTCTGGGGTGGCCGCTTTGCCGGTGGCCCCGCGCCTGAACTAGAAGCCGTCAACCGGTCCATCGGGACCGACATCCGCCTCTGGCCCTTCGACATCCGACTCTCGCAGGCCTGGGCTGATGGCTTGGCCACCGCTGGCGTCTACACCCCGGACGACGCCAAGCTGGTGCGTGAAGGGCTGGATCGGGTAGGTGCTCGCATCGCGGCGGGTGAGCAGCCCATCTGGGCCGACGAGGACGTGCACACCTTCGTGGACCGCCTGTTGCACGAAGAGGCGCCCACGGCAGCGGGACGCCTGCATACCGGACGGAGCCGGAACGACCAGGTGGCAACGGATACCCGTATGTGGACGATGGACGCGCTCGACCGCGTGGATCGGGCCATTCGGTTGCTTCAGGATGCCATCATCACGCAAGCCGATGCGCAGCGCGATGCCATCATGCCCGCGTACACGCACCTTCAGCGGGCCCAGCCGGTGTCGGTGGCGCATTGGATGCTTGCGCACTTCTGGCCCCTGGCGCGCGACCGGAAGCGGCTTGCCGCCGCCCGCAGCATGGCGGCCGTCCTTCCACTCGGCTCCGGAGCCATCGCCGGCTCGGCATTCCCCGTGCCGCGCGAGCAGCTCCGCGTCGCGCTGGGATTTGAGTCCATCTCCCAGAACTCGATTGATGCCGTCGGCGATCGCGACTTCATCGCGGAGGCGCTGTTCGTGCTGACGATGGTCGGCACGCACCTGTCGCGCCTCGCCGAGGATTTGATCCTCTTCGGCTCCAGCGAGTTTGGGTTCGTGCGGTATGGCGACGCCTTTTCGACGGGCTCTTCGATGATGCCGCAGAAGCGGAATCCCGATGCGCTGGAATTAGCTCGCGGATCGGGGGCACGGGTGCTTGGTGATCTGGTCGCGTTGGTCTCTACGCTGAAGGGATTGCCGAGCGGCTACAACAAGGATTTGCAGGAGGATAAGCGCGCGCTGTTCGATGCGGTCGACGGCATTTTGCTGCTCCTTCCTGCCGTGGCGGGCTCACTTGCCACGCTACGTTTTGACCGCGGTCGCATGCGCGCTGCGGTTAGCGGCGCGATGATGGCGACTGACCTGGCTGATTATTTGGTACGCAAGCAGGTGAGTTTCCGGGACGCGCACGGTGCCGTGGGGCGGTTGGTACGCGAGGCCGAAGATGCTGGTGTGGACCTTGTCGCCCTTCCCTTCTCCTCGTTCGAGGCGGCCCACACTGCATTCGCTGAGGACGTGCTGCTGGAGTTGTCGGCGGATCAGTCACTCACACACCGAGAGATTCCGGGCGGAACGGGCCTCGCATCGGTTGCGGTACAACTTGAAGAGGCACGCACTGCAATGTAGGGATTATGCAGCGAAATCAATCGGCCCTTAAATATACTAGTGGCTTAGTATATTTATGGGCCGTTTTTTTGCGCTGCTGATCATTTTTTTCAGTGTTTTGCTACGTTTTTCATAGTTTTCTGTGAAATTATGTTGTATTCTTAAATATCCTTAACTGTGAGGATTTTTTGAGAGCTGTCACCACGGCTACCGCTGCCGCTGTTCTACAGATGGATCGCAAGTCATTCGATAATTTCTTGCTCAGAATCGGCTCTGACGCGGTTTCGGCCGGTCGGCAAGGGGTAGAGCGCCGTATCGCACTTGGCTTCCTGGAAGAGCTCCTGTTGGCCAAAGAACTGCGTGGCACACTCGGCGTCCCAGCTCGAGAGGCCTTTGTGGTCGCCAGGAGGCTTCTCGGAAGAACGACCGATGGGAGCGAGATGCGGATGGGTTCAGACTTTGTGGGAAGCCTCAGGATTGGTGCCTTCATCCAACTTGGCGCTGACCTCGCATCTCTCAGGGCCGAACTTCAGCGCCGGTACGAGACGGCGGTGGAAACCGTGGTTCGGCCCCAACGTGGTCGCCCCGCCAAGAGATCCAACAGGCCCAACGCCGGCACTCCAGTGTCCGACGCCTGACGTCGCATCCTCAACTGAAGGAGCCCAGGGAGGCGCCTCGCAAAGAGAGGCGCGGGGCCTCTCCGGTGTTGGAGTGGACCCGCGCCTCTGTTGCCTACCACACCTACCACACC
>JANLTT010000234.1:0-8261 GCA_031363115.1 Gemmatimonas sp. | reverse complement strand
CCGGAGGCGAGCTCGCTTGCGGCGAGGAGATCCTCGCGGCCGACATTGAAAGGCGCGGCTTCTGGATTGGGCGCTCGGCGCTCGGGCCAGGCGTCGCCACCATCGGTGCCGCCACGCTTGGTGCCGCAACCACCGGTGCCGCAACCACCGGTGCCGCGGCGATCGGTGCCGCGGCGATCGGTGCCGCGGCGATCGGTGCCGCGGCGATCGGTGCCGCTATGACTGGGGCTGGCGGCGCCTGCATGACCGCCACGATTGCAGGAGGCGTTGGCTTCGGCGGGCGACCCTCGCCAATCCGCCGGCGCACGGAATCAACCGACATGCTCTCCAAGCTGCCGGGCACGACTGCGTCCGACGGTGTGTCATCAAAGCGCGTGACTTCTCGGCGCCGATCGGCCTCTGCGGCAATGGCCGAGAGCGCCGCATCCTGCACGTGCCGATTCAGCGCCTCGAAGGTCGCGAACCGTTCACGTTCCGCCCATGCGCGCTGCAATACCCGCTCCACGAGGCGCGAGGCAATGGCCGGGTCGCCCAAGCGTACGGTCGCTTCCCATGCAAGCGGAGCGTAAAGGCGCTCGACAAAGCGCTCGACGGGAATCGCCGCAATGGGCAACGCGGAGGAGGTGGTGATGGTCACCCCCACAAGATGCCATCCGCTGTGTCGGTGCGGCGTGGACTTACCGAGTCGCAACGAGGGTGTTACGCGACACAGACGGAATCGTGCAAATCCAGCTAGTTGCCGAGCTGCGCCTCGATGATCGCCGCGAGACGGTACGCCGAGATTGCGAGCCGCTGCCGAGCGATGCGCGTGCTGCGCTCGATGTACTCGTCGCTCAGCGATGGCGGAGTGGCCCCCGTGCGCGCCGGCAGATCGTAGGCAAAGTAGCGCGCCAGCGTGGCGCTCTCGTCCGCCCATCCCTGCACCACAGCCGCCAGTGCCGCCCCGCGCGGAATCGTCAGCGCGTCATCAGGCTGGCCATTCGCCACGGGGAGTTCGCGCGTGAGCGCAGCGGCGACCTCGTCAATCGATGTCGGTGCCGCGGTACGCCCAACCCAGCCATCCCACACCGCATGCAGGTTGATGGAGTCGCGCCCAACTCCACGCAGCTGCACCCAAACGCGATTGCCACCGGCGTCGCCATTGGGTTGCGACGCCGAAGAACGCGAGGTGCCATGGAGCGGCTGATGGAGATCGCCGACAACGTGGATGATCCAACTCAGGTTGTAGGCCCGTACGGGGTTGGGCGTGGCGTCATCGCCCAGAGCGTCCGCGAGCGACGGAAGAATCGTCGCCACATTCGGCTCGGTCAGCGTGATGGTTGGGGTACCATCGGTGGAGAACGATCGCGTCAAGTAGTGCCACCCCTCGCGACGCGCCATCGTCGGGAAGTCCGGCAACAGCTCGGTTGGGCGTAGTGGCTTGTCGGTCTCGCGATAAAAGCGCGCATCACCGCGAATGCGATCGGGCCATACCGACGCGCGGAGAAAGACTTCGCGCTTACCCGCCGCTGTCTCCAGGTCCAACCCTTCTCCGAGTGCGACAATGTCCGGATGCGCGCTCATGATCTCGTCCACCCGAACGCGCGTGGCGGGACGCAGACGGTCGTAGGCGATGGCCGCCAGCGCTCGGTGCCCTGTGGCGTCCCAACGACGGGAGACGACCACCGTGGCTGGCGTCGGAGCGGCGGTGAGCGAGGATCCGGAGGTCGCCGCGAGTGCGAGGAGCAGGAGAAGTCGATTCATTTCGATGAATCTATCGCGGCAGGGATGTCGTCGCCTCGCGCCACCTAGGTTCAGGCCATAGACTTACGCATCCGTTACCCAACCATTCGGACCGCCACCCCAAGGACCCATGTCTGCCGCATCCGCTCTTCTCAACTCGTCCACGCTCGGCGCATCGATCACCTGCAAGGATGTCGAGGCCTCGATCCGCTTCTACCGTGATGCGATTGGCTTCGCCGTGCCGCAGATCTTTGAACGCGATGGCAAGGTCTCGGCCGCAGTGGCCGTTGCCAATGGCATCAACATCGTGCTCAACCAGGATGACGGAAAGCTCGGCTGGGACCGCATCAAGGGACAGGGTTTCTATCTGCAGATCAACGTCGCGAGTGCCGCGGATGTGGACGCGGCCGCCGCGCGCATCAAGGCGACTGGAGCCTCGCTCCTCAGTGAGCCCGGTGATCGCCCTTGGGGCGTCCGGATGTTCCAGTTCCTCGATCTCGACGGATTCAAGCTCGGCATTTCGACGCCGCTCGTGAAGTGAGTCTCGGGGCGCCTCACTCCCGCATCCACGCGCCAATCGCACGTTCGTAGTACCGCGGGTTGAAGAGCGTCCACCCCTCCATCCCCGGAGGCATCCGGAACTCCTGTCCGGCTGCCTCCGCAGTGATGCCGCGCGCCTTTGCCGAGCGCGCGGCGCTCTCGACGGCATCGAGTAGCGAGATGTAGCGATCAAGCCCGGCGGCATCCGTGCGCGTGCCATGCCCGGGAATCAGCGCCCGCACTTGTGGCGATCGCAATGCACGCACGCTCGCACTCAGGCGCGATGGCGTCGCGTCCACGAAGTTCGGGAACATCTCGTACCAGACGAGATCACCGGCAAAGAGCGTGCCCGTGTCCTCGAGCCAGACCGCAACATCGGACCCCGTGTGTCCATCGAGTGGTCGCAACGTGATGCGTCGCGTGCCCAAGTCAATCACGGTCTCGCGCGTTGCATCAATAAGCGAAGCGCCCGTCAGCAGATCACGTGGCGGGTTCGTGTTGCGCTCCAACACGAGGTCGCGCGTGCGCGCCGTCAGGTGCAGTGTCGGGCCATGCGCCATCGCGGCCGGCAGACCCGCCGTGTGATCGGCGTGATAGTGCGTGACCAACACATGCGAAGGGCGACGCCCGGTGAGTGCGAGGGATTGATCGGACATCCACCGGGCGCCAGCATCGGTGCCGAAGGCTTCGATCATGAGGACGCCGTCGCGTCCCGCGATGAGTCCGCCATTGCAGAGGGTCGTGCGGTCAGCGAGTGGCGTGGAGAGCATCGCCCACACACTCTCGCCGACTTGCTCGAGCGTGCCCCAGGGTTCGCGTGCCACGATTCGCGAGCGCGCGCCGTTGCGCGGCGTCGCGGCGCTGAAAGCGGAGGCGTCGAACGCGGAGGAGGGAAGGAGCGAGACCGCCGCGAAGGCAGCGGTACGGGAGAGCAGTTCGCGACGATTCATGAGTGGGCGGAATGGCGACGGCTGTGAGTAAGGTCAGTGCACGCAATCACCGTGTGGATCACCGGTCATCATCCGCAGCACCTGTCCGCGTTGCTCGGCGAGGTGCAGCACGGAGATTCAACTGCGGATGTACGCGGGGCCAGTGCGAAAGGTGCATCGCAATGGGAGCGAAGGGCGAGGGGGTCAATGGCGGCACGAGTCGGGCGCGTGGTGCTCTCGGGGGCGTTTCCTCTGCAGGCGGCCGAGGCCTAATCCGGTTGACAAGGGGTGTCCCGCGCTGACCTTTCAGTGCGCGAACATCAGCGATGGCAGTGCGCCCGATGTTGTATCGCCTGTGGAAGGCTCCGTTCGGACTGGGGCGAGACAATGTGCCATTAATGCCGACTGTGGACGGAGAAACACCTCGATGATGCGCTGGCTGCTGGCGTGTGCGCTGTTGCTCGTACCTTCGCTCGGAGTGGCACAGGCCACGTCCGTCTCCGGGCGACTGCACGTCATATGGGACACCGATCGATTCGGTCGGGGCGCGCAGTTCTTTGTCGTGCCGACCAGTGGCGGTCCGGCCATCCGGCTACAGCAGGTGTCCGCCGCCCAAGCGGATCGGTTGATCGACCTCGATCGCGAGCTGGTGCAGGCGTCTGTGCTGCGACAGGGGGCTCCAGCGGCTGGCGAGCAGCGCGCGCAGTTGCTGTCGGTCTCGCTCGCGTCGGCTGAGACGCATACTGAACAGCTGGAGGAAGAGGCGCCGCAAAACGCGTACAATTTCGTCACGCTGCTGTGCCGCTTTGCGGACGATCCGCGGACGCCCTTCACGGCGACGAGTCTCGCCATCCCGCATGGCTCGAGCTTCCCTGGGCTTCAATACCACTATCGCGAGATGTCTGGATTCCCCGGCATCATGGCGGGAAGCCGGATTCGCGGTTGGTACGACTTGCCGTTCCCGCGCTGGCAATACGTCGATGAAGGGGGCACCCGTTTCGGGCGGCTGGCAGAGGACTGTACGCAGGCGGCCGATGCAGACGTGAACTTTGCCGATTTCTATGGCATCAATTTGCAGGTGAATGGTGCCTTGAGCACGCGCCCCGTGGCGCCTTACGACACGCTGTCCTTTGGTGGGAGCTGGTCCCTCAACCTCGACGGGCAGTCCCGCGCGTTTGGCATCACGTACCTGAGTAGCGCACACGCCAGCAACTATGTCGTGCTGCATCACGAGGTGGGACACGCACTGGGTTGGCCGCATTCGTCAGGGGATTACGGTCAGGAGTACGATTCGCGATGGGACCTGATGAGCGCGGGCTACATCACTTTTGAAAACCCGTGGGGGTGGCGAGGCCCGCACACCATCATGCCGCATCGTCAGGCCGCGGGGTGGATTGCCCCCGACCGCATATTCTGGCCGGCACGGGGCACGCGAACTCAAGTGCGCCTTGCGCGCGCCGCGCTGTCGCCACCGGTGGGCTACCAGATGATTGCACATCCGACGTCAATGTTTGGGCGGTACGTTGTCGAGGCACGCATCCCCGCTGGACTCGATGTCGGCTTTCCCGGTTCTGCCGTTCTCATTCACTCGGTGTTCGGACCCGTGCGCTCCTACGTTGTCGATCCTGACCGGAACGGGAATCCGAACGACGAGGGCGCCATGTGGCGCCCCGGCGAGACCTTTGCCGATTCCATCACGGGACTTGCCCTGACCGTTGATGCCGGAGATGCGACTGGTTTCGATGTCACGGTGGTGGCCGGCTGGGAGTTGAGCGTGAACCACGTCGGCCGCGGCACCGTCAGCATCGCGGCCGACGGGGAGACTCCCGAGCTCTGCCAATCCGGGTGCGCACGAATCTTTGGGATCCGCGGCACCGAGGTTTCCCTTGAGGCCGTCCCCGACTCTGGACGGCAGTTCGCGGGATGGACCGGCGACTGCAGCGGAAAGGGGGTTTGCAACCTGATGATGCTGGGCGGTCGCTACGTCGGCGCAATTTTCGCGGCGCCGCCAACCGTGCTCACCACCGCGCTCGCTGCTGGCGTGATGGGCGCGTCGTACAGTGGCAAGCTCGAGGCCACCGCTGAGCAAGGCGTCACGACCTGGTTTTTTCGCGACGGTGGGCTGCCGACCGGTCTCACCTTAGGCACGCAGAACGGCACGATCGTTGGCGTCCCAGAGGTCTCAGGCGTCTTCAGCGTTACTGTTGTCGCGACGTCCTTCGGTTTGGAGGCGGAGCAACAACTCACCCTCGAGATTGTACGACCGGAACTCGCCCTCGACGCCGTCATCGATGAAGTCGTCGGACTCGGCACGCTGAGTCCAGACGTGCGTCGCTTTCTCGACTTGGTCGGCAATCGCAACGGGCGCGTCGATGTGGGTGATGTGCGCGCCTGGCTCGTCGACGCGGGGTACTTAAGCCCCGCTCAGCGTGTGGAGGCCTTACAGCGCCTACCCGCCGCTCCGAGGACGCCATGATGCGCCGTCGCATGCTGCATGGTGCTGTGCTTCTCGCGTTCCTCACTGTGACTTTCAGTTGCGGAGGCGACGGCCCGACCGGTGATGGCAAGGCGACGCCGGGCACCCTCAAGGTGATGCTGACCTCGCCGAGCACGGCCGATGCGGCGATGGCCGTTGAACTCTCCGGCGAAGGGATTCAGGATGTCGCCGTGAGCGGCATCGGGCGCACCGCGTATGTGCGTCAGGTGGCACCTCAGCGGTTCCGAATCCTGGTGTTTGGGCCAGTGGGCACCTCGGAGATGCTGAGCTTTGCCGTACCGAACACGAAACAGCACGCACGTTACTCGGCGAAGGTGCTTGAGGTGTCCGACGAGCAGAATGCCCTGCGTGCCTCGTTGAGCACGTACCAACTCACCGTCGTTCCGTAAGGGCGCGCACTACTCGCACTACTCGCACTGCGCCGTCGCCCGAGGCGTAGGCCGCGGGGGCGTCGCCCGCGGCGGGGGCGGCGTAGCTCCCGGCGGAAGCCCGCTCGTCACCACAGTGAAGGGCACCCGTCTTTCACGCAGTTCTTGCTGGGCAAGTCTGCCGACTACGAGCTGGCGCACCGGCGTTCCCTGTCGTTGCGCTGGCGCGTAGCGCCAGCGGGAAAGACCGTTCCGAACCGCCGCGCCAAATTCGGGCGTCGAGGCGAACAAGAGCTTGGCACTCGTGACAATCGGCGAGCCGCGCTCATCAACGACGAACTCAAACTCCGCAATCATGCACACCACACCCTCGGGGAAGGTCGCGCCACTCACCTGAGGCGACCGCTGGAGCCGCGCGGCGCGGTCAACCTCACAGGTCGCGAACACGGGCGTGGTCCCGAATCGCGCCGAGTCGCTTGCGATTGGATCGCACGCTGCCGGGGCCGAGGGATCTTGAGCGTGCAGTGACACGAGCGGTAGGCTGAGCAGCAACAAGAGCAGGCGAAGTTTCATCGGAGTCTCCCTTTGAGATAAGTCAGCCGCGCCGAGCCTAGTCGCGCGCCATCACGTAGTACACAGCCTTCTCCCCAGGCGTACAGCTCGTGCACCGGTACCCAAGCCGAGCAAGATCGAGGCCCGCGAACAGGGGCTCGCCAGCACCGACAACAAGCGGGGACACCGCGATGTGCATTTCGTCCACCAAGCCAGCCTCGAGATACTGCCTGATGGTGGCGGCTCCCCCGAGGAGTCGAATGTCCTTGTCTCCCGCGGCAGATCGAGCGCGTTCGAGGGCGCCACGAATCCCCTCGGTCACGAAGTGGAAGACGGTGCCACCATCCATTTCCAGCGGCTGACGCGCGTGGTGCGTGAGCACGAACGTCGGTGTGTGATACGGAGGATTCTCCCCCCACCATCCGCGCCACGAGTCGTCCGGCCATGGTCCGCGTATCGGGCCGAACATGTTGCGACCCAGAATGAACGCCCCGATTTTCATCATCCCCTGCTCAGCGACTTCGTTGTCGACGCCAGTGGATCCGCCCTCGCGACCAATCATGCGCATGAAGAATCGCGTGCCGCGGAGCCACTCGTGCAGTTCATCGCACCCCGTACCCATGGGATTCTCTATCGACTGGTTCGGCCCGGCGCCGTAGCCATCGAGTGAGATGGTGTAGCTGTGAACGATCAGTCGCGACATGGGGCAGCAGGCTGGTGATGCCGGCGCTCGGCCCGGAGAGGCCGGCGTGAGCGTGTCGAGTTTAACGACGGGATGGGACGTAGTCTAATCATTTGCTCCTGAGGAGGCGCTGCGCTCGCGACTTGCCTTGGCAAACAGCGCGACCGCTGACGGAATCAGTGGGCGATACAAGTACCGCAGAAGCCAACCGGGCAGGACGCGCCCACGCTCCTCCATCGCCACGCGCGCGCGCGGGTGATCCATGAAACGAAGCCCGGAGACTTGGTACCCATCGGAAGGAAGCCTGAACTCGATGCGGCTCAGGTGTTTCACGGACTTGTATCCGTAATGCGCCGGAGCGATCAGCCGTAGCGGCGCGCCGTGATCAACGGAGAGCGGCTTCCCGTTCAGGTGGTCAGCCAGAAGCACATCGGGTGCGAGGAGATCCTCGAGGAGCATCGCCGTGCGTGCGCCGTCCTGACCACGCAGCGCAACGAGGGTCGCGCCGTCGTGCGGCTGGGAGTGAGGGTGAATGACGTGCGAGAAGAAGTCGGCAAATCGGACTCCCTCCCAACGCAGCGCTCGCACGCTCCACGTGGTGACGCAATGAAAGTCGGAGACCTGCGCGGAGCGAGGCAGGCCGTGAAGCGCGTCGGGGAAGTGCAGGATGTGTGTGACCCGCCCGCCAATTTCCAGCGACGGCGTACTCTCTTGGCTCGGAAACCGGTTGGCGAACCGCGTGAGTCCGAAGCGGTGGAACACTTCGACCGATTGCTGACCGCGGGGCAGTGATTCGGGCATCTGATTCCCTCTTCGGTGGGCAAGCCTCGGAACAACTCTAGCGCTTCCGACGACCTGAAACCGGGAACTCGCTCTTGTGGAGCGCGGCCTCGATGTCCGCAGCGCGGTCTTCAACGAACCGGCGGGCGTCAAGCGCGGCTTGATTATAGATCGCCGGCGCGAGGTCAGTC
>JANLTT010000223.1:0-1757 GCA_031363115.1 Gemmatimonas sp. | reverse complement strand
AGCCGGACCCGCCAGGCCAATGTCACCCTGCGGTCCCGCCACACCCTGCGGCCCCGCCGGTCCGGCCGGGCCAACATCGCCTTGCGGCCCTGCAACGCCAGCAGCGCCCGCTGCCCCGGCAGCGCCCGCCGCCCCAGTCGCACCCGCCAAACCCTGCGGCCCCGCCGGCCCAACCGGCCCCTGCGGCCCAGTCGCGCCAGTCGCACCCGCCGACCCCCACGAGAACTCCACATGCGTCGCCGCCAAGCAAGCACCCGGCAACCCAGTCGCCCCAATCCGGTACACGGTGCCCGTCCCCGGCACATAACAAGCCCGGAGCTCAACCCCCTCCACCGCGAGCTGCGATGCCTGCGCCGCAACCGCGGCCCACGCATAGCTCACATGCTTCGGCGGCGCGCACGGCTCGCCATTCTCCGACCGTCGTGCCGACGACGGATCATTGGGATCGCACACCGCGGCCGAAGCCACCGTGGCGATGCGCGTCTGCGCCTCACTCGCGCCCAGCGGGGCGAACAAGGTCAGCAGCAACGCGAACAAGGGGAAACGCAATGCGAGGCGATTCAGCGACATGCAGTGGTCCTCGGAGAGGATCGGACGTCTACGTGCAGGGAGTCCATCAGGAACGCGCCACCACTCGGCGACGCGGAAGAAATCACTTCGAAGGCTGTGCTAGTTCGCCTCGAGATAGGCATGCGCCAGCCGGATGGCCAAGCGAATGCCTTCAATCTCGGGACCATCCACCAACGGGGCCGCAGCCGCCGCGCTCTGAAACTCCTCGACCACGCGGTTGTACGCGAGGCAGCGCGAGCGGGCATCCGCATTCGCGAGCTCAGTGCTGAAGTCGGAAATTGAACTCGCGATGATCGGGGCAGGCACGCTCAAGCCGGGGAGCAGACGCTGCTGCGCGTCCACTAGCGCGGGTTGGAGCGCCGAGGCACTCGGCACCACGAAACTGAGCGTCGGGCCCAGCGCGACGAGCTCGCAGGGCTGAGCCGACGTCGGGCCATCGTCGCAGGCCCCAACCAAGAGGGCCGACGCCAGTGTGGCGCGCATCACAAATTTGAACTGCGGTCGACGCATATATCGCCGGTGATGGGGAACAGGCGGGTAAACCACGTGAAACTCGGATGCGCGTTCTTATGTACTGATTCACACGTTATCAGAGCAAGAATAATGCCCCGTGACCAACTCCGCTGACATTATGACCCGGTTCGCCGTTACGATGTGATAGAGGTCCGCTGTTGCGCTAAAATGTCCGGTCCCCATTTTCCCTCCTCATGATTCGCTTCCGCCTCCTCCTCGCCGCGCTCGGCCTCCTCGCCGCCGCCGCCCCGTCGCTCGCCGCTCAGGTCGACGTCCCCAGCCTCCGCTGGCAGACCATTCGCACCGAGCACTTCCGCATCCATTACGAACCGCAACTCGAAGCCTGGGCGCAGAAGCTCGCGAGCGAGATGGAGTCGGTGCGCACGGCGGTCGCCGGCCGTATCGACTACACCCCCCCGCAGGTCATCGACATCATCGTCGAGGATCCGCTCAACACGCCTAACGGCAACGCCTGGCCCTTCCTCTATTCGCCGGCCATGCGCTTCTGGGCCACCCCGCCCTCTCCCGCGTCAGGACTCGGCAACTCGCGCGGATGGGGGGAGATCCTCTCCGTGCACGAGTACGCGCATCTCGCGCATCTCTTGCGTCCCTCGCGCGCGCCGCTGGCCAACCTCGTCACATTCTTCTCGGGAATCCCCGTCGGTCCGATTCCC